>NZ_JACJEE010000040.1:0-34725 GCF_014163915.1 Pseudoalteromonas sp. SR41-8 | reverse complement strand
CAGATAAATACAGTGATAACAAGGCGTAAATTTTGACATGTAGTTGTTCTACTTGAAAAAATTATAACGCAGTTAGCGCTTTATTTAGCTCGCTAGAATGGTTAAATATTTAAGTCGATTGGTATTACTGCGTGGTTTTCAGCAAAGCTGTAGCCAAATAAAAACCTGAACTCTTGAGGGTCAATCTCTTAACCAGAGTTCAGATTAATAAGCTTTTGTTAGCCAATAAAAAATGGCGCTAATTAGCGCCATTTTATAAGTAATGAGTGATTACTTAGTTAAATCATCAAAGAACTTTTTTACACCATCAAAAAAGCCTTTTTCTTTTGGACGGTTTTTAGAACCATCCTTACCCATGCTTTGCTCAAGCTCTTGCAATAACTCGCGTTGGCGTTCATTTAACTTAACGGGTGTTTCTATTACCACTTTACAGATCAAGTCACCAACTGCGCCACTACGGACAGACTTAACACCTTTACCGCGCATACGGAACATTTTGCCCGTTTGACTCTCAGCTGGGATCTTCAATTTAGCACGACCATCTAAAGTCGGTACTTCAATTTCGCCACCAAGAGCAGCCGTTGTAAACCCAATCGGCACTTCACAATATAGGTTATTACCATCACGCTCAAAGATACGGTGTTCACGTACCGATACTTGCACATACAAGTCACCAGCGGGTGCACCATGTACCCCTGCTTCACCTTCGCCAGATAAACGAATGCGGTCGCCAGTATCAACCCCGGCTGGGATTTTAACCGATAATGTTTTGGTTTTTTCCACACGGCCTTGACCATGACAGCTATTACATGGATCAGAAATTATCTGACCAGTGCCCTGACAGGTTGGACAGGTTTGTTGCACAGCAAAAAAACCTTGGCGCATTTGCACTTGGCCTGCACCATGACAAGTCGTACATGTTTTCGGTTTAGAACCCGCTTTTGCACCGCTGCCGTCACATGGCTCACAGCTTACCCACGTAGGTACTTTAATTTCTACTTCTTTACCACGAACCGCTTCTTCTAAGCTTAAGTCCATGTTGTAACGTAGGTCTGAACCTCGTTGCTGACGCGATTGACGACGGCCACCACCGCCTCCAAAAATATCACCGAACACGTCACCAAATACATCACCAAAGTCACCATGACCGCCACCAAAGCCGCCATGACCACCACCGCCACCGCCTTGTTCAAACGCAGCATGGCCGTATTGATCATACATTTGACGTTTTTGACTGTCAGTGAGGATCTCGTAAGCTTCTTTTACTTCCTTGAATTTAGTTTCAAGTTCTTTATCGCCTGCGGTACGATCTGGATGATATTTCATCGCTAAGCGTTTATACGCTTTTTTTACGTCTCTTTCGCTGGCGTCTTTTGCCACTCCAAGGACTTCATAATAATCGCGTTTTGACATATCTATCACACTACTCTTTTCTTACTGCAGCATTGCTGCGGATAAATCGATAAATCGTATCGATTTATCATCTAATTTACATGCAAAAGGCGCGTCAAGCTTTAGCCCGCGCGCCTTAGTTGTTCATCCTAACTTAAATTGCGATATCAGTCATCGTGTTTTCAGTTAGGCGAAGCGCTAACAACAATTACTTGTCGTCTTTAACTTCTTCGAACTCAGCATCCACTACGTCGTCATCTTTCTTCGCAGATTGTTGCTGCTCGGCACCGGCGTCACCACCTTGTTGTGCTTTAGCTTGTGCGATTTCCATTAACTTTTGTGACTTTTCAGCAAGCGCTTGAGTTTTTGCTTCAATCTCGTCTTTTTTGTCACTCTTAATCGCAGCTTCTAGCTCAACAACAGCCGCTTCAATCGCTTCTTTGTCTTCGCTTGGTAATGCATCACCCGCTTCTTCGATTTGCTTACGCGTACCATGCACTAATGCATCAGCTTGGTTACGAGCTGCAACTAGCTCTTCAAACTTTTTATCGTCTTCTGCGTGTGCTTCGGCATCACGAACCATTTTTTCAACTTCTTCATCGCTTAAGCCTGAAGATGCTTGAATGGTGATTTTTTGCTCTTTACCTGTATCTTTATCTTTTGCCGATACATGTAAGATACCATCAGCGTCCACATCAAAAGTAACTTCGATTTGTGGTGTACCACGTTGTGCTGGACGAATACCTTCTAGGTTAAATTGACCTAGTGACTTGTTGTCGCTAGCACGTTTACGCTCACCTTGTAATACGTGAATAGTTACCGCAGCTTGGTTATCTTCAGCAGTTGAGAATGTTTGCGATTTCTTCGTTGGAATAGTCGTATTTTTCTCAATTAACGCCGTCATTACAGAGCCCATAGTCTCGATACCTAGAGATAATGGCGAAACATCTAGTAATAGTACATCTTTCACATCACCAGCTAGTACACCACCTTGAATCGCTGCGCCTACGGCTACTGCTTCATCAGGGTTAACATCTTTACGTGGCTCTTTACCGAAGAAATCAGCAACTGTTTTTTGTACTAAAGGCATACGTGTTTGACCACCAACAAGGATGATATCGTCAATGTCGCTTACTGATAAATCAGCATCAGCAAGGGCACGTTTTAATGGCTCTAGTGACTTCATTACTAAATCTTCAACTAGTGACTCAAGCTTAGCGCGTGTTAGTTTCACGTTCATGTGCTTAGGACCAGTTGCATCAGCAGTTACGTACGGAAGATTTACTTCTGTAGATTGTGCAGATGATAATTCAATTTTTGCTTTTTCAGCTGCTTCTTTAACACGTTGCATTGCAAGTGGATCAGTTTTTAAGTCTAAACCTTGATCTTTTTTGAATTCAGCAACTAAATAGTTGATTACGCGGTTATCGAAATCTTCACCACCTAAGTGAGTGTCACCATTTGTAGCAAGTACTTCAAATGTGTGCTCACCTTCAACTTCATCAATTTCAATGATTGATAAATCGAAAGTACCACCACCTAAGTCATATACTGCAACAACGTTTTCGCCTTTGTTTTTGTCCATGCCATAAGCAAGGGCAGCAGCAGTTGGCTCATTGATGATACGTTTAACTTCAAGACCTGCAATACGCCCAGCATCTTTAGTAGCTTGACGTTGTGAATCGTTAAAGTAAGCAGGTACTGTAATAACCGCTTCAGTTACTGCTTCACCTAAAAAGTCTTCAGCTGTTTTTTTCATTTTTTTCAAAACTTCAGCTGAGATTTGTGGTGCAGCGCGTTTTTCGCCGCCCGCTTCAACCCATGCATCACCATTATCTGCTTTGATAATTTTAAAAGGCATGATGCCGATATCACGTTGTACTTCTTCGTCTTCAAAGCGACGACCAATTAAACGCTTAATTGCAAATAATGTGTTTGTCGGATTAGTAACCGCTTGACGTTTAGCAGATTGACCTACTAAAGTTTCTCCGTCTTGCGTGTAAGCTATAATAGACGGAGTGGTGCGATCGCCTTCCGCGTTTTCAATAACACGTGCTTTGCCACCATCAAGTACTGCAACACAAGAGTTAGTAGTACCTAAGTCGATTCCGATAATTTTACCCATGAAATATCTCCAACTTCAAAATTCATTAATACGTTCGATGACTAGTAGATAGGGATGCCACAAACTTAATTCAACTGTAAAAATGAAAAAAAAGTGCTTTTTTGTAATTTATTTTGCAAATAACCCTAATTAATGTGTGGATTGTCTTTTTTTGCATCATTAGGGGCCATTTCACAATCTGGTCTGATGAGTTTTTATGTGTTATAAAATCACTAATAATTAAAAAATGTCTCAAAGGATCACCATGCATTTTGATCAACTATTAAAGCAAGCGGCACTCATAGGCCAGCTGCCCCATTCTGAACAAGCTCACGCAACGATGCAATTTCCTGCAAACTGGTGTCAAGGTCGAACTGCTTTTGGCGGTTTATCAGCCTCACTACTGTATCAGGCAATGCGTCAACAAATAGAACCAAGTCGTCGTTTGTTGTCTATTAGTACAAATTTTGTAGGTCCTTTGTTAGCAGATACTGATTTTTCCCTCTCAGTTGAAATTTTACGGGAAGGAAAAAGTAGCACACAAGTACTGGCAAAAGCGTTGCAGGACGGCCAAGTAAGCGTGGTCGTACAAGCGTGTTTTGCAAAATCGCGAGATTCAGCCATTGAAGTACCAGTGACAAAAACAATGAGCCTAAAACCGGTTAACGAACGTTACACACTGCCATTTAAATCAGGTGCCATGCCGGAATTTTTCCAACACGTCGCGCTTTGCCCTCAGCAAGGTGGAATGCCGTTTTCAGCAGCCCAAACGTCGCATTTAGGCGGATGGATGAAGTTAAAACAATCGCCAGCAGAACTTAGTGAAGCACATATTATTGCCTTAACGGATGCATGGCCGCCTACTTTATTACAAATGTTTAACCAACCAGCGCCCGCCAGCAGTATGTCGTGGTATTTAGAGTTTGTAAAAACACCGCAGTTGGCAGCCGATGAGTGGCTTGGATTTGAAGCAGAAACTCATCACTGTAAAGATGGCTATGGTTTAGAGGATGGTTGTATTTGGTCACAATCCGGCGAATTGCTTGCGCTTACCCGCCAAACCGTAGCATTATTTGATTGAGCTTGGTTCTACAACCTGAGCATAATCACTGCCATCAAAAGCCATTATTTTACTGTATTGCCCATTTTCAATGATATGGGCAAGTCCCATATCAAAAATCTCTTGTAACACTTTACTGTTAAAATAGGCTGGTCGAGGAGCCTCAGGAAATATCGGGTGTACAGTAATAGGCTTGATTGGGTGCGATTCTTTATATTGCTGTAGATAATATAAAAACACCCGTTTTTCTAGTACCACCACATCAACCCACTCTTTCATTAGATGATCCACTTGCGCAGCTTGGTATACGACTTCTTCATAAGCGCTTAATTTAGTCGTTAATGCTTTAAATGGCGGCGGCAGAAATTCGGTGGCGTTTTGAAAGGCAACAACACTTTTCCCCAGTAGATCATAGACAGTATTAATTTTAAAATTATTTTTACGTAAGCTAATTGCCACATTTTGATACGCCAATAAGCTTTGGCTTGGATAAATCGCAGAAGTGGTGAGCCCCGCATAATTCATCGCAATATCGACCTTCATTTGTTCTAAGGATTGCCCTGCACGTTTATTAGACATATAGACTATATCTAGATTTGTTATACCTTGATCTTTAAACGCAGATTTTAAAATCTGCAACTGCAAGCCGGTATCATCCTCACTAAAGACGTAAGGAGGCAAAGAAGGGCTTACCGCAACGGTAATAATGTCGCTAGATTTTGGCGCAGCTAAACTCAATGCAAAAGTGCTATATAAAACAAAAAAAAACACTATAAAATACTTCATTCACCACCCACAGATAGATGCTTTTTAGCAACTGTAAAATTACATGACAACTTTCTTATTAGGCTAGCCTAGTTAAACCAATTTCGCATTTGTATTTAGCATATAATTGATGCAAACTTGATCTAAGATACTTCTAAGTGGTTATTAATTTGCAAACTGCCTGCCCTAATTGTGACTTGATTATTGATATCCCGCACATAGTTGCAAAACAAATGGCTGTCTGTCCACATTGTCACAGTAAACTATGCGCAGCAAATATAAATTATGACAGCCGTATTGTAGCACTCAGTATTAGTGCTTTACTCATGCTGCTAAGCAGTATGTTTTATCCATTTATCTCATTTAGTAGTAATGGCATTACACAGACGATTACCTTGCCCGATGCCGCTCGTATTTTGTTTAATTACGACAGCGATTTATTAGGCATTTTTATTGATGTTAGTATTATTGGTTTACCAATGGCATTACTCACTATTTTGATCCCACTGCATTTAGGCTTACTTAAAGTACTTCCACAAACGATTGCCAGACGCTTACTCAAATTCACCTTAGCGCTAGAGCCATGGATAATGTCAGAAATATTTTTAATCGGTGTATTGGTCAGCATGGTAAAAATAATGTCGCTAGCGGAAGTCAGCTTTGGCGTTAGTTTTTGGGCCTATGCCGCGTTTGTACTCTTCTATATTGGCTCATTAGCACACTTAAATCGTGCTCGATTATGGGATCAAGTACAGCCTCAGGCTGAAATTGCAGCCGCAAAACTTTCTTATCGTGCCATAGATAGTAACATTCGAGCCTGTCATGTCTGCCATCAACTAAGCGATAGCGAATACTGTTCTCGCTGTAATAGCAAAACCCATATCAGAAACCCCCACAGCGTACAAAAAGCAACGGCATGGTTAATAACTTCAATTGCCTGTTATATTCCGGCAAATTTATTGCCAATAATGTACACCACTAGTTTGGGGGATGAATCCCCCTCAACATTAATTGGTGGGGTAATAACACTGTGGCAAGCTGGCTCATACCCTATTGCATTAATCATTTTTTTAGCGAGTGTAGTAGTACCATTAGCTAAAGCGCTCATTTTAACATTTTTATGCTTTTTGGTTAGCAAACCCGCTAACGGCCAGACAAAAGGCTATACGAAAGTCTATCAATTAACCGAGTTTATTGGTAAGTGGTCTATGATCGATGTATTTGTTGTCGCGATTCTAGTAGCCTTAGTGCAATTAGGAAATTTAATGTCAGTAACGCCAGGTTTAGGCACTGTATTTTTTACTATCATGGTGATTTGCCAAATGCTTGCAGCACACGCGTTTGACCCTCGGCTATTATGGGATTCGCCAAACAATGATAAAAAGACCATAAATTAGAGAAACAGCATGAGTGAAACGGCTAATATAAAAAAAGAACCTATTATTTCTGCGATTTGGATCATACCGGTTATAGCTTTGCTCGTTGGTGTGTGGATGCTTTACCAATACCAAGCTAATAAAGGCGCAACCATTTATATTTCAATGCCTCATGCTGAGGGTATAGTGGCAGGCAAGACTGAAATAAAAGTACGTAGTGTGAAAATCGGCCAAATTGATCACGTTCGCCTCTCTGATACTAAAAACAGTGTGATTGCTCGAGCTCAAATTGATAAACATTATGATGGCTTACTCACGGAAGACGCCAACATCTGGGTAGTAAAACCACGTATTGATGAAACGGGTATCAGCGGTATGAGCACGTTACTATCTGGTGTATATTTAGAATTTTCACCAGGTGAAAGTAGTAAAACAAAAGAGCATTTTAAATTACAAGAAGAGCCAGCGCTGATTGATAAAGATGTCAAAGGCGGTCGCTTTTCATTACTCAGCTATGATGCTGAGGTTATGGATGTCGGCACCGGTATATTTTTTAAGAATTATAAAATTGGTCAAGTTGAAACAGCGACATTTGATTGGAAGAATCAAGCGATGAAGTATGGTATTTTCATCAACGAACCTTATCAAAACCTGATCACCTTAAATTCTATTTTCTGGGTCAATACGGGTGTTGAAATTGATTTATCTGCCGATGGCATTAATGTAAAAACAGGTTCATTAAGCAGGTTATTAAAAGGAGGGATCTCGGTTGGTTTGCCTGAACAACAATCGCCGGGTGATTTTGCTCAAGAAGGTCATAGCTTTTCGCTTAGTAATAGTTACAAAGATGCTCTTGAGGAACGCTTTTATAATTTTGATTATTACCTAATTGAGTTTGAGCAGTCTATTCGAGGTTTACGTGCCGGCGCACCGGTTGAATATCGTGGCATGCGCGTAGGTACTGTTGTAGAAGCACCTGCGAATGTGATGATCGATGGCAAACCCGCACACTTTAGAACTGATAATACTGCAGTGCCCGCTTTAATAAAAATAGAGTATGGCCGTATTTACCATGACAATGCCTCAGCCAAACAATTTTGGCAAAGCAGTGTTGATGGTTGGATCAAAAATGGCATGCGCGCTTCTTTAAAACCAGGCAATTTGCTTACTGGCGCTGTGTATGTCGATTTTGATATCTACCACGATGCCCCAGCTGCTAAGTTAGAAACACTGTCTCAATATCAAGTATTTCCGAGTGTCTCCAGTGGCATTACCGTATTAGCAGATCAAGTGTCTGACGTATTAAATAAAGTAAATAATTTAAAAATTGAAGACAGCTTAGCGCAAATTGATTCCGCGTTTGCTGATTACCAAGCGCTGGCGAATGAAATGCGTACATTGTTAAGTAAACAAGATACCCAAAATTTACCCGGTGATATTAATCGTAATTTTGCTGAAATGACAAAAAGTATGCAGCAATTTGATGTCACCATGAAACAGTTTGAAAAAACCATGGCCAGTTATCAACAAGGCTCCTCATTTCATCAGCAATTACAACAAACACTCTCAGAGTTTAAGCGTTTAAGTGAAGAGCTACAGCCACTCTCGCGTGGCTTAAATGAGCAACCAAATATGTTTATT
Organism: Pseudoalteromonas sp. SR41-8; assembly: GCF_014163915.1. Lineage (NCBI taxonomy): Bacteria > Pseudomonadati > Pseudomonadota > Gammaproteobacteria > Alteromonadales > Pseudoalteromonadaceae > Pseudoalteromonas > Pseudoalteromonas sp. SR41-8. The sequence continues at coordinate 26,387 of NZ_JACJEE010000040.1, read as the reverse complement.
TTTGATAAATCATTGCCTGCCGATCCAACGCCGAGGAAACAATAATGCGGACATTTTTACGTATACAAATTTTTGCTGTTATTGGGGTGCTATTATTATCAGGTTGTAGCCAATCACTTAATGCACCCGTTAAATACTACCAGTTTGAGCAAAGTATTAAACCAATGCAGCGCAGTAGCACTGACACATCAGCTCAATTACGGATCAATACAGTAAGTTTACGAGGCGCATTAAATAACCGTGGTATTGCAATGAAAATGGATAATAATCAGGTCAATGCTGCTAATTATCACTTATGGAGTGAAGCGCCAGATCAAATGCTAACAGCAAGCGCCCATCAAACATTATTTACCACGCTTGATAACTGGATGGTGGTCAAAGGATTACCTGTTATAACAGACAAAGATCAGCAAAGTTATTATGAATTAGAATATGAGCTACATCATTTCAATGGTGATAACCAAGGTAATGCGGATATTTCTGGTTTGTGGCGCCTGTATTATACGTCGTTTGAAAGTGGCCGCTCTTTAAAAGCAATTCATTATTTTAGTGAGGTTAACCCTTTAACTGGTGATGATTACGAAGGCCTTGTCGAAAGCTTAGAGCAAAACTGGCAGAATATTAATCAACAGGTAGCAACCACCCTGAGCGTTCTTATTCAAGAATAGACACCACTAAAGCAGTGCCATCATTATTAAGCACTGCTTTGCCTATATACCCAAACCCGAGTTTATTTAATAACCCATGCGAAGCGGTATTGTCAGCATCGGCTATCGCGGCAATGTAGCTGAACTTACCTTGATACGCGTGTAATAGTTTTGCAGCCGCTTCATACGCACTGCTAGTGCTTCTCGTTGGAACAAGCCCACCATGCCCATGGCAATGCCTTGTTTATTTGCCACAATATAAGGTCCAAAACCTTGCTGTTGGTGGCCATCAATAAAGGTTTTTTGTAAATAATCTTCGGCTTGTTGTTTGGTATAAATGCCTTTATCAGCAATATAACGATAAAAACTCGGCTGATTTAATAAACTCAAGATAAACGACGCATCACTTAGCTGGCCATGGCGAAGAATTAAACGTTGCGTATTCATATCTCGTTTTCCTATTAATGATAGTGATCGTTTAAGCTAAATTAAAATGCAGCACTATCAACTGTACCGGTATAATTTAAACAGGCTGCGACTCTATGTTGTTGAACCTTGGAAAGCTCCGACAATTTATAATAACGATGTGCTAAGTGTTCATCGCTGAGCGTGATCACAGCATCTCTTAACAAACTAACTCTAAAAATAAAAGCATGAGAATTAAACGCTTTGTGATAATAAATACCGGTTAAGTGTTCAATTTTCACTTCACAGCCGAGCTCTTCTTGGCATTCGCGTATGAGTGCTTGATGTACAGTTTCACCGACATCTAAGGCGCCACCAGGTAATCCCCAGCTTAGCTCACCATAGCTTGCCTTTAGCAGCAAAACCTCCCCGCTGGCATTAGTGATCACCCCATGGGCGCTGAGTCGATAAAAATCTGTAAATGCCATGTTTCCCTCTAAGTTGATAATCTTAAACAATAACAAAAAGCCCCGCAATTGCGAGGCTTAAAGATTATGAATCACGGTTAATAATTAATCATGGCTAATTTTCACTACCTGCTTTCCGGTAAAGCCACCAGCAATTTGTTTATTCAGCGCCTGTGAAATACTACTGGCGTTAAATTCAACCTCAATGATCTGCGGTATTTTGATACTGCCACTGGCTAAATTGTCTAGCAATAAATTGCCCATAAAACTCATTTTTTGCTGAGCACATAAACTGTTTGCTAACCACGCTCCACCTAAAGAAACAATACCTATATTTGGCGCACGTCTGAACATCAGCTCCTGCTCAAACTTAGGCAGTGGATTTAAGCACGCAATACGGCCACAAAAACGCATTAATTCAACATTACGTACCGTGGTTTCACCACCAATCGAATCGAGCACTGCATCAAAGCCTTGTGGACCAAGTTCTTTACGAATTTTATCGCTAAGCGTTTTATCGTTGTAATCAAACACCACATCAGCACCCAATTGTTTAACAAGCTTATGGTTGCGTTTGCTCGCGGTGGTAAATACCGTAGCACCACGTTGTTTGGCAAATTGAATGGCGAACTGACCGACGGCCCCCGCACCAGCTTCAATTAAAAGTGAATCACCTTCGGTTAATTGCAGTTTATCAAGAGCTATTAATGCCGACATCCCTGCGCAGGGTAATGTCGCGGCTTGCTGTAACGTAACGCTGTCAGGAATTTGCGATACAGCAAAGTTAGGGACTTTAGCGTATTGCGATAACACCCCATGGTCGCCAACATTACCATGCCACATGACCCGAGTACCGACACTTGGAAATACCCCTTTAGTGGCTTTTACCACCAACCCTACAGCATCAAGGCCTAGGGTATGAGGATAGTGCCATTTACAAAAACCTTGTTTAGCAAAATACGCATCAACCGGATTCAACGCAACATACTCAACCTTTATCAACAATTCGTTGTCTACAACATCAGGCACCGGCAATTCAAGCTCAGATAAATTAATCTGTTCATTAGGTTCAAGTAACGCAATCGCACGCATTGTCGCGGGGATTGTTGATAAAAGATCAGTATGTGGCATCAAAAACTCAACTTAACTTAATTAACTAACGCATAACTCCAACGACCATTAAATACTTGGTAAGTGTCTACTTTAGCAAGTAATGATGAAATCGTTGAGTCAATTGCATTTTCCTGCGCTATTAAAACATCCTGTCGCGCATCTAACAACTCTAAGTAAGGTATTTGCCCTTCTTGGTACATCGCCTGCGCTTGTAAAAAGGCATTATTAGCAAACTCATAACGTGCTTTGGCATAGCCTAGTTGTTGAGTTTGTTTGACTAATAACTGCAGTGAAAGTTCACTCTGCGCTAATGCCTCTAACACCACTTGTTGATATTGGCTGTAAGCGGCTTCACTGAGATATTGCTGAGCATCACGTTGCGCCAATAACGCAGGGTAGCTCAATAATGACCACTGAATGCGTGGGGCAACTTGCCATTGCTGCGAAGTGTCAGAAAGCTGGTTGTTATCTAAGCTCAATACACCTGCAAACGCCGTTAAACTGATATCAGGTAATAATGCTTTACTCGCAGCCACGCTTAATGAATTAGCTTGGCTAAATTCAAATAATGCTTGGCTAATATCAGGACGCAGTGCAATGGCATCACTTGGGGTGGCTAAACTTACAGTAAATGCATGCTCAAACAGCGCTTGCTCATCAACTAAGGTTAGATCAGCAGGTAACTGCCCTGTTAACGTCGCAAGCGTTGCTAGATCACGAAATTGCGCGTATTCAATATCTGGCAACAAAGCTTGCTGCTGCTTCAATTGTGCTAAGGTTCGATTTAAATCAAGCTCATTAGCGACCCCTTCCTCAACGCGAGCCCGCAGAACCGCAATACTTTGCTCTAATGCTTCAATTTGTAGGTTAATGATCTGCTGTTTTTGCTTATTACCTTGAAAACTGACAAACCCTTTTACCACAGAGGTAACAACTTCAATATGCAAAGCGCGCAATTGTTCCGCTTGACTCATTGCCCCTGCATTCGCAGCATCAACAAGCGCAGTTACTTTACCAAATAAATCAAGTTGCCAATCAAGGTTAACATTGGCTTCCGATTGACGCGTGTTAACGTTACCAGTACTTGAGCGAGTGGCATCAACTGCCACTGCACCTTGGGGAAGATACTGTGCTTTTTGCCCACCTAAACGAGCAAGCGCGCTTTGTAACTGCAACTGACTAGTGTGCAAATCATGATTATTAGCGCGCGCACTGATCACAAGATTATTTAACTGGGTTGAATTTAATTGTTGCCACCAGTTAAGCTCATCTTGACCTTGTAATTGTGCTGCGATTTGTGTTGTTGCAACAAATTCTTGTAGCTGATTTTGCTGTTGCTGCTCATCAATTTTACTGGCGCAGCCACTTAATAAACCCGCCACAACAAGAGCGGTTAACTTATACTTACTCATTAATTTGCTCCTGCGTAGTCACTTTACGGGTTTTAGTTACCAAAATATAAAATACAGGGGTAAATAATAAACCAAACACGGTTACACCAATCATACCCGAGAACACTGCGTTGCCCATTGCATGGCGCATTTCTGCTCCAGCTCCCGTTGCTAATACTAAGGGAATGACACCCGCCGTAAAGGCAATTGACGTCATTAAGATAGGTCGTAAACGCATCCGACAAGCTTCTAAAATAGCGTCAAAATGACTCAACCCATGGTTATTTTTATCGCGTGCAAACTCCACCATTAAAATGGCATTTTTAGAAGCCAAGGCAACCAATACAATCAATGCTATTTGCGTGAAAATATTATTATCAGCGCCAACCAACCATACACCCATTAATGCTGAGAATATTGTCATTGGTACAATAAGAATAATAGCCAGTGGGAGACGTAAGCTTTCATACTGCGCAGCCAATACCATGAACACTAATAACACCACTAATGGGAATACGTAGACCATGGTATTACCCGCTAGAATTTGCTGAAAAGTAACTTCGGTCCATTCGTACTCAATACCCGTAGGTAAATTATCAGCCAAGATCAGCTCAATTGCTTGCTGTGCTTGATCTGAACTGTAACCAGGCGCTGGACTACCATTAAGCTCTGCACTTGGGTAACCATTGTAATGCATCACTCGATCAGGACCTGTTGTAGGCGTTGCCGTTAATACCGAGCCTAATGGCACCATATTCCCTTGGTTATTGCGCACTTTTAGATTCAATATTTGTTCTGGATCAAGGCGGAAATCAGCATCAGCTTGGGCATTAACTTGGTACGTACGGCCAAATAAATTAAAGTCATTAACGTACATTGAGCCCAAATACACTTGCAACGCATTAAATACTTCATCCAATGGAATACCTTGAATAAGCGCTTGCTCTCGGTCGATATCAATATCCATTTGTGGTACTTGAATTCTAAAACTTGAATAGAGCCCCATTAACGCAGGATCTTGCTGAGCTTTACCAATCACCATTTGCAAACTGTTAAATAGTGTTTCAAAGCCTTTATTACCGCGATCTTCAATTTGCAGTTTAAACCCACCCGTGGTGCCTAAACCTTGGATTGGCGGCGGTGGGAATACAGCAACAAATGCTTCATCAATGGCACTAAAACGCTGGTTTAACTGTGCCGCAATAGCCATCGCCGATTTACTAGGATCGCTTCGTTCACTAAAGTCTTCTAGCGGTGTAAATACAATGGCGCTATTAGGACTGTTAGTAAAACCATTTACTGACAAGCCAGGAAAGGCAACTGTGTGAGCAACCCCTGGTACTTGCAGTGCAATTTCTTGCATTTGCCTAACCACATCTTGAGTACGGTCTAAACTCGCTGCATCAGGTAATTGTGCTATCGCAACTAAATACTGCTTATCTTGTGCAGGAATAAAACCACCCGGCACGGCATCAAATAGCTTAATTGTTCCGCCTAATAAAACCACGTATGCAATCACCACTACCACGCTCATGCGCATTAGTTTTTGTACCAGCTTTTGATAGCCTTTGGCGCCACGGTCAAATACTCGATTAAAGGGTGCAAATAACCAGCGACCAAATAAACGATTTAATAAACGCGTCAGCGCATCCGGTTTAGCATCATGGCTTTTAAGTAATAGTGCCGCCAACGCCGGTGATAAAGTTAATGAGTTAAATGCTGAGATAACCGTTGAAATAGTAATAGTTAACGCAAACTGTTTATAAAATTGACCTGATAAACCACTAATAAACGCGGTAGGAATAAACACTGCACACAACACTAACGCAATCGCGATTATAGGCCCTGTCACTTCAGTCATAGCCACGCGCGTTGCTTCCAGAGGTGATAAACCTTGTTCAATGTTACGTTCAACGTTTTCGACCACCACAATAGCATCATCGACCACAATACCTATGGCAAGTACTAAACCAAATAACGACAGCGTATTGATCGAGACCCCTAACCACTGCATCACCGCAAAAGTACCAATCAGTGAAACTGGCACAGCTATTAGTGGAATAATCGAAGCACGCCAGGTTTGTAAAAATAACACCACTACAATTACCACTAACGCGATAGCTTCAAGTAACGTTTTGATCACCGCATCAATCGAGCCGCGAACAAATACCGTAGGGTCGTAGACAATGTCGTACTCAACACCAGCTGGAAAATCTTTCGATAAACGCGCCATGGTTTCGCGTACTTGATCTGAAAGCTCAATTGCATTAGAGCCAGGACGTTGAAATATCGGCATCGCCAGCGCTGGTTGATTATCAAGTTCAGCTCTAAGTGAGTAAGTATTTTGGCCTAAATCGACACGTGCAACATCGCTTAGACGTGTTAATTGACCTTGTTCACCCACTTTAATGATCACTTGCTGAAACTCTTCAATACTGTTTAAGCGTCCTTTTACATTTAACAATATTTGAAATTGACTGTCTGTTGAAGCAGGTTGTGCACCTAAGCTACCCGCTGCAACTTGTTGGTTTTGCGCACGCAATGCGTTGACGACGTCCATTGCGGTTAATTCTCGTGCCGCTAATGCATCGGGGTTAAGCCACACTCGCATTGAATATTGACCACCACCAAATAATTTTACATCGCCTACGCCACTCAAACGTGCAATTTGGTCTTTCACATATAAATCAGCGTAGTTAGATAGATACGCTGTATCATGTGTTTTTTCCGGTGAGAATAAGTGCACCACCATGGTTAGATCCGGTGATGATTTTTCAGCGACGACGCCTAAGCGCTGCACTTCTTGTGGTAGTCGCGGCAAAGCACTGTTAACCCGATTTTGTACTTGTACTTGCGCACGATCTAAATCCGTTCCCAATGAAAACGTTACTGTCAGTGTCATACGCCCATCACTGGTCGCTTGGGAAAACATATACAACATGTTCTCAGTACCATTGATCTCTTGCTCCAATGGAGTAGCCACAGTTTGTGCTATTACGGTTGGATTTGCTCCTGGGTAGTTCGCAGTTACCACAACTGTCGGCGGAACAACTTCAGGATACTCACTGACCGGCAGTTGAAACAACGAAATACCACCGGCAATTAAAATCACCAATGACAGCATGGCTGCAAATATCGGTCGTTGAATAAAAAAGTGAGAAAATTTCATTATTCGTCCTACTTCTTAGCCATAAGTGTGTGCTGCGCCGTTGGCGATAACGTAAAAGCAACACCGGTGGTGTCTAGGGTCACTGTATTAGGTGAAATCGGCATGCCAGGTCCAACACGCGCAGGACCATTAACCGCAATCACATCGCCAGCTTTTAAGCCCGAGGTAATAGCGCGAAAACTGTCATAGCGCTCACCGGTTGTAACCAGTTTATATTCAAGAATATTGCCTTCACCTACAGTGAGCACAAAGCGATTTTTCAAATCGGTGCCAATTGCTCTATCAGGCACAATAACTTGCTCTGTAATGTCATTGGCCGCTAACTTAATACGTGCAAATGAACCGGCGCGTAAGGCGGTATTTTCATCAAATCGTGCACGAACTCGCAAAGTACCTGTTGCTGCATTGATTTGATTATCAATAAAGTCGATATAACCGGTGTGTGCAAAGCCATTTTGACCAACTTTTTGCATGACTACTTGCTGATGAGCAGCGGCGGTTACTTCATCAAATGAACTATTCCAAGTACGTTCATCAACATCAAAGTAAGCATACATAGTTTGATTTGATACGATTGAAGTCAGTACACTTTGCCCTGCAAGCACATTATTACCTTTGGTAATATTTGCACGCGAGATCACACCATCAATGGGTGAACGTATATCTGTAAATTCTAAATCTAAATTAGCTGCAATTAGCTGGGCTTTTAAGGCCGCAAGTTGTGCTTCACGTTGGCGTAACGTTGACGTACGTGATTCCGCTTGCTCTGTTGAAATCGCTTTTCGCTCGGTTAATCGCACCGCTCTTTTAGCTTCACTTTGCGCTTGCGATAAAGCGGCTTCAGCACTGACTACTTGTGCCTCTAAACTTGCTACAACCGCAGCATATGGGCGAGCGTCAAGTTTAAACAGTAAGTCACCCTGTTTAACCTCGTCGCCCTCATTAAACGCAATATGCTCAATAACTCCGGCAACACGTGGCATAAGTGATACTTCTTCCGGCGCTTCTAAACGCGTAGTGTAGGTGTGCCAGTTTTGCACTGGCTTAATGATCACTGAGGCAACATCTATTGGTTGAAGATGTGGTTGATTGCTCTGTTGAGCAGGCTCTTCTGCACAACCGGTGAGGGCAAGTGATGCCCCTAAAACTGCAATAGCTATTAAGTGTTTGTTCATGACGACGCTCCATTTAGTGTATTTTTCTATGTTACGGAACATTGTTGTGGACAAAAACCATAGATTTTTAAATTCATTAATGCCAATATGGCATCAATTAAATATTGGTGAGTAATTAATGGATACCACAAGTCGCTTATTGATGTTGTTAGAAGTCGTTGAGCGAGGCTCATTCGCTAAAGCAGCAGAAACCCGTAATATTGATCGTTCAGTGATCTCAAAACAAATAAGTCGTCTCGAAGATGATTTAGGAGTACGTTTACTAAACCGCACCACCCGCTCATTTTCACTGACAGCTGCAGGGGCCGAAATGATTAAAAAGGCCAGTGAGTTGAGGCAACTACTAGGTGAAACTGTACGTTTAGCCGAGAATTATCACCAAGAGCCACGCGGTGTATTAAAAATCACTTCATCAACCATTATCGGCAGGCGTTATCTACAACCTGTAATTAATGATTTTCAAAAACGCTTCCCGCAAGTAGAAGTTGAACTAAGACTCGATGATAAGTTAGTTGATCTGGTATCTGAAGGCTTTGATCTTGCTTTTCGGGTCGGTGAGCCAAAAGACTCATCACTGATCGCACGTAAAATTGCGCGCAATAGATTACTAATATTAGCCGCACCTGAGTTTATTCAAACGTATGGATTGCCAAGTAAAATAGAGGACTTAATTGATTTACCCGCAGCCAGTTATTCCAGCACTTCGTTGCGCGTTGAGGGTATTCGTTATGTAGATCAATATGGTCTACCGCAAGAGCAAAAAATTAAGAGTGTGTTTAGAGCCAATGATGCCGAGGTACTGCTCGATAAAACGCTTTCTGGAACAACCTATGTGCTCGCGCCAGCATTTATCATTAATGATGAAATAAAGCAAGGACGTTTAGTGCCCTTATTAACAGACATCAAATTACAAGAATACAGTGCGATGTACGCGGTATATCCACACCGTGATTTACCTGTAAGAACACGGTTATTTTTTGATGCGATACGTGATCACTTAGGTAAAGAAACACCACTTTGGGAAAGTAACATTCCCGGTTTCGAGCACATGTATCTAGGTTAAGAAACCTGTTCTAGTTTTGCTGAGTATTGCTGTGAGTCAAAATAAACATTGTTTCGACCATGTTTTTTTGCATAATAAAGTTGCTCATCTGCTGCTTTAATCGCTTGTTTTAGGCTATCGCCATCACGATAAGCAGCTAAACCGATACTTGCTGTTAAACTTATTTCACGCGCACCAACATTGATAGCCGTACTTTGCAAACCCACTCTGATATTTTCAGCAATTTGATAAGACTCTTGTTGATTTGAATCAGGAATGAACAGTGCAAACTCTTCGCCGCCAGTACGAAAAACTCGCCCCTTGTTAAGTGTTTCTCTTAATATAGTGGCAATTTCAACCAGAACTTGATCGCCCACATCATGACCAAATTCGTCATTTACTTTTTTAAAGTAATCAAGATCTAGCACCATAATAAATAAATTAATTTTGTCTACCAACTCAACTTCAAAGTAATGGTTCATTGCTAAACGGTTGCCGGTATTTGTCAGCGGATCTAACAAGGCAAGGTTTTCTAGTCGCTCTGAAAATTGTGCTCGGCTCGCTTCAAAAATATGCGCAGTAACCCAAACTATCACATAGCTAAAACTCATATTTAGGTACAGGTTAAGCTCTGAAAATGGTGCTAAGGAGGGTTTACTAATAAACACAGCCGTTTGTACACACACTAATAACAACGATAGGTAAAAACCACACTTACAACCTAACAATAAATAAAATAATATAGGTAAAGTAAAAGTCCAGACGAACAGGCCACTCTTAACAACAGCAAGGTAAGTGCCCAAGATTACTAATAGCATAATACAAAGGCACAATAATAACGGCTGCCAAGTCTGAAATTTTCGTGTCCGAGCATAGTTAAAAGTATAAAAACAATAAATAGCAAAAACCCCTTCTAAAATCCCTAATGAGTAAAAGTCATTAATAAAAAGATTAAAATAGGTAAAAACACTCGCTAAAATTCCGAAACAGAAACAAATCCATTTCAGTAAATTTTCACGTAATACTTGAGCGCTATCTAAGGCTGCGATATCCATTGATTAACTTTAATTCGAACGAAAAAAAGTCAGTCTAACGGTTAATTGAAAGAGTACAAGCTCTATTTGTTTTTGATATATTCATTTTTATAAAAAATTTTTAAAATTAAGATCTTAGCAACTAACAGCCTATTCATCATTAATTAATTGTTCTATATCTTCTAACATATCGGAGAACTCAGCATTAGCATGCTGGCGCTGTTTTGCTGTCAACGTGGCTCTTAAACTCACAAGTAAACGCGCATAGCGCTTTGAATTTTCAGCATCTAAGCGAATTAATTCGTCACTCATAAACACCTCTCGCTCAGTAATGACAGCTGATAATTGGCTAATAAACTGATCGCGGCTAAGTTGGCTATCAAAAAATACCTGTTTGAGTTTATCCAGCCGAGTTTGCTTGTAAGCTTGCCTTAATAAAAATGTTGCTTGAAATTCGCTGTTCGCTTGGGTGATCAAAGACACTTGTTGTTCACTCAGTTTACCAAGCCACTGTTTATAAGTATCTAACTGACGTTCAAGGCGATCTTGCTCACGCTGTGTTGGGGTTTGTTCATTATACTCGTCACTTTCTGTTGTTATATCCTCTGCAATGGCAGCAACAAATTCTTCTCTTTGCTCCGTGGATAAACCAATAGCAAGTTCAATAAGATCGTCTCTTACATACATAACTAACGATTGCCAATGTGTTTTAAAGCCTTGAAAATACGTCAATAATGCTTGCTCTGAAGGGTCTTCATCAAGTAGCTTTTGTAATGCCAACAGATCCTGTCGATACAAAGGTAATTGCGTCTTACGATGCCAATCCCGACTTTTCTTAATTAAGTCTTTAGCTTGTTTGCTTTGCTGCTTCGATAAATCAACGTAGTCATCAATCCAAAACGCCGATAACCAGCCTATATTATTGTAGGTAAATGTAGCTGAGCATCCAGTCAGAGCTAATAGCAACACACCAACTACTGCGGATTTATAATTCAAGCACATGTTTTTTATCGACATTTTTATTTTTCTTACGGTTCTTTATAGCACTACGTTAATCAACTTAGCGCATTATGTAAATGAGGGAATTAAAATAAAACCGAACAAATAGAAATAATTATCATTTAGACATTGACGCACATTCAAATACAAGTAATAATCGATCGCATCAACACCAAGCAGCCCAACACGACACGTTTGCGCTTCTTGTAAGAATTGAACGTACCGACCTCAGTGCCCTAGGGAAGATCGACCAGTAAGGATGCTGGGCCCCTTTAGTACAAAGTTGTTGATGAAGATGGTGACGCTTCGAGCATATTACTTACTCGACCCAAGTAATATAATTAAAAGATCACACTCACTTGCTACATTGCTCATATCGGTGACGGTTGATATGACCCAAAAAGCCCCATCAGGGGCTTTTTTTATTCCTTTAAATTTTCTGTAATATCTGTATCTTATGTCTAAGTTTTATCATTTATAGTGCGAAGCTGGGCAATTGTGGTTGTTGGGACTAAAATTAAACAGTAACACGCTAATTGGAGGTATTGTCATGTGGCAGCCGAAGTTTAAGATATTGTTGATGGTCGGTGCACTTAGCATCTGTGGTGTTGCTCATGCGGGACTTGAAGAAGGGATCCGCGCAGCCAATGAAGGTCAATTTGAAGATGCACTTAGAGAGTTTAACTACCTTGCAGAAAAAGGCTTTGCACCAGGAATTTACGAGCTAGGGCAGCTATATGAAGGTGGCCACGGCGTAACGCGCGACTATCACAAAGCTGCTGAACTTTACCAGCAAGGCGTTAAAAAGAACCACGTCGACTCAATGTTTGCATTAGCTGTACTTTACCAAGAAGGTAAAGGTGTTAAACTTGATAAACAAATGTCAGTTTCACTCTTTAAGCAAGCCGCGGCAAAAAACTTACCTGCTGCTCAGTTTAACTTGGGTGTGATGTACGCCAACGGCGATGGCGTTGCGCAAGATTATAAAGAAGCTATTAAATGGTATGAAAAAGCCGCTGGTAATAATTATACGCTAGCACAGTTTAATATGGCGCTGATGTATTTCGAAGGCCATGGAGTCGAAAAAAACATCGAAAAATCATACATCTGGAACACTGTTGCTGAGTATAATGGTAATTTAGATGCCAGTCACAGTCGCAAGCTAGATGAGCGCAAGCTGATGCCTGCGCAAATTGCAGAAGCCAAAGAAAAAGCTGATGCATTGTATGAAAAAATCCAAGCTGGGCTGTATGCGGGCGAAGATCGGATGTTTTAACTGCCAGTTAAAACGCTATTGGATTGTACTTAACGCCAATTTATGGCCGCAAGTACAACCATTTAAGTATTTTAATCAATATCTTATTTTGCGCCAACAACAATCCTAATTTAGGATTAAAACCACCCGTTTTCAATGTATTACGTGCATGGCTAAAGGTTAAAAAGCCTTCTATACCGTGATAGTTTCCCATCCCAGAAGGACCTAAGCCACCAAATGGCGCATCATCAGCAGTCACCTGCATTAAGGTGTCATTTATTGCGAAGGTACCACTTTGTGTTTGCTGTTGAATACCTTCATTGATTTGTTTATCTTGCCCCATTATGTACAAAGCTAACGGCTGAGGACGTTGATTTATGTATGCAATCGCCTGAGGTAAAGCTTGATAACTGACAATCGCAAGAATTGGTCCAAACAGTTCTTCTTGCATCAACTTCATATTGTCATTCACATCAGTCACAATGTGCAAACCAAGACGATGCTTATGTTCGTCGCTTTGGTTTTCATCTAACGGCTTAATTATCTGTGCGCCCTGTTGCTGTGCATCTGCCAATAAATCGGTTAAACGCTGAAAATGGTGGTGATTAATAACCGAGGTTAAATTTTTACCCTCGACACCTAAGTTATAATGTTTTTTATATAAGCTACAGAGACTTCTGACTAACTGATGCTGTAAGTTTTCCGGCACTAAAACATAATCGGGGGCAACACAAATTTGCCCTGCATTGGTCATTTTACCAAATAAAATAGCTTTAGCCGCCTTATCTATATCCGCTTGCGCGGTAATGATAACGGGCGATTTGCCACCTAACTCAAGAGTTACTGGGGTAAGGTTTTTACTCGCAGCGGCCATAACATGGCGCCCTACAGCTGTAGAGCCGGTAAAAAATAAGTGTGCGAATGGCAAACAGCTAAACTGTTGACTTAATTGCGCTTCACCTTCGATCACTGCGCAATGTTCGCTAAGCTCGCCGATAAATAGTTTTTTGATTACTTGATTGGTGTGCGGAGTAAATTCACTGACCTTTAATAATACCCGATTACCTGCGGCAATTGCGGTTATCACCGGCACGATTGATAATTGAATTGGGTAATTCCATGGAGAAATTATTCCCACCACTCCTTTGGGTTGATAGCTCACAGCAACTTTTGATGGCGCTAGGCTCAAACCCGCTTTTCGTGGTGAATTTTTTGCCCATTTAGGTAAATGCTTGATGGTGTGGCTGATCGTTTTGACCGTAGGCAGTATATCACCCAAAATCGTATCAAAAGCAGTGCGAAAGCCAAAGTCTTTCGAGCTTGCAGCTACCAATTCAGCCTCTAATGCCAACAGTTCACGTTTTAAAGATTTTAATAAACGGATCCGCTGTGATAATGCTAAATATGGCTGGGCATCAAAATGCAGCTGCATTTCATCAAATTGCGCTTTTAGCTCAGGGTTACATACAGTGCCAGTGTCAGACAAAAGCATACTCATAAACAAAATAAAGATTTAACCACTATAACTTTGTTTCTTAGCAGGGGCAATATAGAGCGCTATCAACAAACGAATAGCGCTCCGGTTGGGTAACTTTGAATTACTTAAAAATTAAATACCGATGCAGCAAGGGTCATAGTGACAAATGTGATCAGCGCAATTGCAACAATATTTAATGCAAAGCCGGCTTTGATCATATCCCGCATTTGAATTTGCCCAGAGCCAAACACAATGGCATTAGGCGGGGTCGCTACAGGCATCATAAACGCACAACTACAGGCTATAGCCGCAGGAATAACCCAGACCAATGGCGAACCTGTGACTGACTCAGCGACAGGGCCAAGTAGTGGTAAAAATCCAGCTGCGGTTGCTGTATTACTGGTGATCTCAGTTAAGAAAGTGATTAAGGTTGCAATTGCTAATACACTCAATACTAATGGAATGGCGCTGACGCCTTCAATCATATGAGCTATGTATTCAGCCAAACCTGATGACTTTATTTGTGCCGCTAGGGTTAAGCCACCACCAAACAACAATAACACTCCCCAAGGAACTCCTGCCGCACTTTGCCAGTCAAGAATACGTTCATCACTGCCTTTATTAGCAGGCAAAACAAATAATAATAATGCTGCGGCAATGGCAATACCGGTATCCGATATTTTTAAACCAGAAAAATCAGCGATCAGAGGTCTAAATATCCAGCACACAGCTGCAAATAAAAACACACATAACACCCCTTTCTCAGCGCGTTGCATGGTGCCAAGACCTTTTAACTGCGAGCTAAATAGTGACTTGGTGTCGACTTTTTTAGATTTTTCATCCGTTTTATCAACTTTGTAAGCAAACTTGGTCAGCCACAACCAACAGATGATCAACATAGTCAGTGACAATGGCACACCCACCATCATCCATTGCGCAAAACCAATTTCAATTTTATAACTATCTGATAAATAAGCGGCCATCAATGCATTCGGTGGCGTACCAATTAATGTTGCAATGCCGCCAATGCTGGCACCATAAGCAATAGAAAGTAACAGTGCTTTACCAAAACCATTATTATTTGGATTAGATTTTTGCACTAAATGGGTGATAGACATAGCAATAGGTAACATCATCACTGCTGTTGCAGTATTTGACATCCACATTGATAAGAATGCCGTTACTAACATCATCGCTAATATCTGCAAACTCGGTTTTGAGCCCGCGTAGAGCATAGTACGTAAAGCAATGCGCTTGTGTAAGCCCCAACGTTCCATCGCAATGGAAATTAAAAAGCCACCTAAAAACAAAAATATTAAGGGGTGCGCATACGGTGCAGCGACACTTTTTATCGCAGCAATGTCAGCCAACGGAGAAAATACCAACGGCAATAGCGCCGTAGCTGGGATAGGAACTACTTCACTCACCCACCATGATGCCATCCAAAATGCTAATCCTGAAGTACGAAGAGCAGCGGTACTCATGCCAGCAGGAGGATCGATCAAACACGTAAGTAACATGACCGCAGGGCCCAATAACAGCAGCAAGATCTGTATCATTGGATTTTTTTCAGGTTTATCGTCTAAAGTTTGTGTGCTCATATTCAACCCCTTTAAAATTTATACTTTAAGCCAAGGGCTAAGCTACTATCCGTTTGCTGTTGCAAATCTAAGTCAGTATAGAATAAGTACGCGGTAGTTTGTTTATCAAATAAATAATCCACACCTGCAGTCCACTGGCTGCCCTTAGTACTTTGGCGAATAGTTGAGTCATCACTGGCAAATTGTAGTTTTGGCTGCCATTTGTCAATGGTATAACTGGCACTCAACACATAGCCGTTTCCTGATTTAGTACCATCTACTGACTCACTGTGCTGGTAAATAGCACCTAGTTGTAAATCATTTTTTTGCCACGCGCCAACGATGCGACTGGCGTTGATATTATTGAGTGAATCAATATGGCTGATCGCCACATAATAATTTTTATTTTTTAAACCACGGTCACCATAAATTAACGTAGCGGCATAACCGGCTTCATTATTGGCACTGTCATCCTTCAAAGCATAGGTAAGTGATAGCTGAGCACCCGCATATGATTTTGAACTATACGTTATGGTATCACCAAGGCGATCTTGACCCGGTAGTAATTGAGCAATATCGGCTTGAGTTTCATTGAAGTTATCAACTTTACCTTCTGAATACTTAAAGCGTGTATCGTTTCGACCAACTACAACTTCACCAAAATTTCCCGCTAAACCTAAATATGTATTACGGGCACTAAATGGCTCATCGGTATCATCGTGCTCAAAGCCCTTTACTTGCACTTCGTATTTAAATACCGCTTTTAACGAGTCAGTGAGTACATGTTGCCCTTTCACACCAATGCGTGAAAAAGGCGCATCGATTTGCGTTCCTTTTTTAGCATAGCGCATTACACCGTTGTCAGTATTAGCAATTTGTACTTCTGCTTTACCATAAATGTCATACTCTGCAGCATGAACACTTTGTCCAAAGCAAGCTGCTGCAAAACTCGTTGCTACAAAAACAGGGGTTAGCTTTTTGTCTATTATTATCATTGTGTGCCCTTATTGTTAGGATCATTTGTTGTTCCCGCTAATAAAGGCAAGTTTACTGCCAACTGCGTATAAAAAAGTAAAGTTTAATATATTCAGATAGTTAAATTTAAAATTAAATTATACTTACAATAAAGTGTGCGGGATCCCACACACTATCAAAGCGTCTGTGTCACTGTTTCCACCCATCAAATTAAGCTGAGCAGGTAAATCACTTAAGCAAAGCTCTGGTTAATCAATAAACATGTCACGATTGAGGCCATATTTACTCATTTTGTCATACAAGGTTTTACGAGCAATCTGTAAGGTATTCATAGTTTCTTTAATACTACCTTGGTGGCGCTCAAGGGCTTCTTCGATTAAAGATTGCTCATAAAAGCACACTTTTTCCGCCAAACTCAGATCGGGCGATAACTCACTGCCATTATTATTTTCGGTATTGGCGAACGCTAATTCAGCACCCAGCAGCACCGCTCGTTCAGCTTGGTTTCTAAGCTCTCTGACATTACCTGGCCACTGGTAACTAAGTAAACGCTGTAATATATCGCTACTTAGAGGAGCCGGAGGTTTATGAAAACGAGTCGCGGCAATAGAGCTAAAATGTTTGAATAATAAAGGAATATCAGCTTTCCTATCACGCAATGCCGGAATACTTACCCTCACTAAATTGAGTCGATAATATAAGTCAGCTCTGAAGTCCCCTTTTTCGACCAAGGATAATAAATCAACTTTGGTTGCCGCAACGATACGTATGTCTAAGTCAACCGCGGTATTAGCGCCGACGGGGGTCACTTTTCGCTCTTCTAAAACGCGAAGTAACTTTACTTGTAATGATGCCGGTGTGCTTTCTATCTCATCTAAAAACACCGTACCACCTTGAGCAAACTCAAACTTACCTTGGCGACTGTGTGTTGCCCCTGTAAACGCGCCACTGGCCGCACCAAATAGTTCACTTTCAATCAGTTGCTCTGGTATGGCACCACAGTTAATTGCCACAAAATTACAGTTTGAACGACTGCTTTGATCGTGTAAAAAGCGTGCAACTAACTCTTTACCGGTGCCAGTTTCACCTTCAATCATCACATCTGCGGGAGTGTCGATCACCGCATTGAGCAGATGCATCATTTGCTGCATTTGCACGGTTTCCCCTAAGATCCGCACACCTGGGGCTGACGTTTTTTCTACCGCTAATTTTAAAGCACGGTTTTCCATTACCAAGGCACGCTTATCGCACGCTCTGGCAATGCAATCTAATAACTGCTCAGTGAGAGGTTTTTCAAATAAGTCGTAAGCCCCTAATTGCATTGCTTTAACAGCCACTGATACATCAGCAAATCCAGTCAGAAAGATCACCGGTAATTCGCTATCAAATGCTTGAACTTGTTCTAAAAAAGCCAGTCCATCCATTTTCGGCATATTAATATCACTGAGCACCACCCCGTTAAAACGACGATTAAGTTTTGATAAAGCACTCATTGGATCGCTAAAACACTGTACTTGATAGCCTTCGAGTGTCAGCAATTGGTCAAGTGAATCGCGGATCATCGCTTCGTCATCAATAACAATGACCTGTTTACAATCAGTTGCTAACGTATTCATAACGCTCCTTTAGTACTTGCTAAGGTAATAATGAATTGAGCACCACCGCCAGGGCGATTATGCGCACTTAAACAGCCATTAAATGAATTAATAATTTGCTTAGAAATAGATAGCCCTAAGCCAAGGCCATTAGTTGATTTAGTGCTATAAAAAGGCTCAAAAATAGTCCCAAGCGCATGTAACTCGATACCAGGCCCAGTATCCAAAATAGACAGCTTAACGCGGTCGTCAAACTGCTCTATCTCAAAACTCAGCTCTCGCACTGTGCTGTCAGCCATTGCTTGGCTGGCATTGGTGATCACATTCACTAATACTTGCTCAAATTTAATGCCATCAACCCATACTTTTACAGTGTCAGCAATATCAGCGGCGTTAACGTTGACATCATCCTGCTTTAATTGCGCGGAGGCGATCACCATGGCATTTTTAAGTAGCTGGCTTAAGCTTTGCTCCCTTAACTGTGTTTGTGCTGGTTTGCTAAAGTGCTTTAATTGTCCAACAATTTTATGTACTCGTTCGATCAGCGATTGCACAATAACAATATTTTCAGCGGCCTTTGCAATATCACCTTTGGCAATCAAGCGCTTAGCACTAACCAAATACGTACTCATAGCACTCAAGGGTTGGTTAATCTCATGATTGATACCAGCACTAAGTTGACCTATGGTGGCCAATTTGGCTGTTTGCACCAGCGCTGTTTGTGCTTTTTCGAGTGCATGGGTGCGCTCTATAACTTCTTGCTCAAGGCTATGACGCGAAAAAAGTAATTTTTTATAGCCGGCAAAACGTGCCATTAAACTGTAAAAAAGCATTAACCCCCCAGCATAAATCACACTCAACCAAAACAATCGTCCTAGTTGATTAATATTCACCGACGATATATCAACAAGCACAGTTATTTTTGCATTAAGTCGCTCAATCGGCGCACTTGCAGGCACATATTTACTGCGTTTATTCGCATCATTAACGTATAACAGGGGCATCCCTTGGCTAGTAATGTGCTCAGCAGTGATAACTTTTGGTACATACTCTAGGTAGCGTCGGCTTGTCGTAAAGTGTTGATAGTCTGCTGCTGTGAGGCTATGCAATGAATTGAGTCGCCATGATGGGCTATCGGACATAGCAATAATATTATCGTCTAAGCTTAAATAAAAATGGCTAGCGTGGGACGCATTCAGTAATTGTCGATCAGTTTCAAACTTAGATACATTCACTTTTAAGGTGACCACACCTATTACTTGGCCATCGCGATAAATCGGTTCAGAAAAATAAATGCCACGCTCTTTAGATCGTAAACCAAGAGCAAAATAGGCAATTTTGTTACCCGCCAATGCCTGAGAAAAATACGGACGAAATGCAAAGTTATTACCGATATAACTGTAATCAAGTTGCCAATTGCTCGATGCAATAACATCCCCTTCACGATTAAGTACATAGACGTCTGATGCACCACTGGCTTGTTGGATATCAGCCAAGTAATTATTAATAGGCTGCACGGGCTGATCAGTATCACTGAGAAATGCAGTGAGTAACTGGTTATCAGTAACTAAATGAGGAATAGTTGCAAAACGAGAGAGTTCGGTATCAAGATAATTACGCAATTGACCCACTTGGAGTTCAGCTTGCTGCTTTGCTTGACTTAAATCATAGTGTCGGCCAAATAGAAAACTAAGCAACAATACACTGATTAAAATGGCAACAGCGATTAATATTTTTCGGGGAAAACGCAGCATGTTCAACCAAAGGGCACACCTGAGCGTCCCTAAAACTTAAAATTTGATTTGATAGTGTAACGAGTATTCACTGCCGACACCAGCAACAGCACCATCTGTGACTCTTGGATCGTACACACGGTAGTGCTTATCTAAGAGATTATGGGCTTTAAAACTAATTTCACTGCGTGCAGAAAATTGCCAACTCACAGCCCCGCCGAGCAAAAAGTAAGCCGGTTGAGTAAAGTCGCTTGTCATTGTCGGGCCACTGACGGCATCGCGCCAAACACTATTGAGGCTCAGCACCCATTGCTGATGATGATAATTAGCAATCACACTAGCAAAGCGCTTAAACGTTGGCTTAATTGGCGTATCAAAATACTCGCTGTAGGTCGCTTCCACTGATAAATCACTAGTAATGTGGATCATGCTATCTAATTCAACACCACGATTAATGTCATCTAATTGATTTTCAAAGGTAAACTGATTATTGGCAGCTGAATTTGGCACTAGATTAATAAAATCAACAAGTTGATTATAAAAAAGCACCGAATTAATATGCCAATCTTGTCCCTCGTAGCGCCAAACAAGCTCTGTGGTTTTAACATATTCAGACTTTAAGTTTGGATTGCCCTTAGTCACATCATCATCTGAATACAATTCATTCGTCACAGGAGTGCGAAACGATTCACCGTATTGTAATTTAAAAGTATGCGCGCGAGTTGGTGAGTAGATTGCGGAAATGCGAGGCGATAATTTACTGTCTATCGCTTTAACATCATCATAACGTGCCCCTAAAAATAAGGTCAATTGCTCAGCAAAAGGCACTTTGATTTGCCCATAAATACTTCGGGTTTCAAAGGTAGATTGCAAACTCTGAAATGGCGCATAATTACTGATTGTAACAATCCCCCCTTGATAAAACGGATCTTCAACAATAATTTCACCGCTGTTAATATCAAAATAATTAACACGTAAGTCCGCTTTATGTTGCTCTGCGTGGCTATATTGAAAGCCTGAATTAATTGACCAACCATTATTAAATTGCTGACTGGCCTCTACACTGACTGTTAAATCCGTCGTATGCCAATCAGGACCAATAAAAAAATCATAGCTGGCATTGGGTAAGGCTACTGCAGGTGCGATTAATCCAGCACTTTGTATTTGATGATGTGCATACGCTATTTTTGTAGCCAAAGTACGTGTATCAGTTTCAAGCCAATCATAACCTACAGATAGGAAAGTATTCTCACTACGATGTTGATTACTGTCAGAATAACCACCAAGGTTTAAAAACTCATTCAGTTCAACCTGATTATAACGCGCTCTCAAAGCCAGTTTATTGATATCGACACCCGCTTCAAAGTAAACTGATTGCAGTGGATCGTTTACCCCTTGTGGATAACGCTTACCACTTTTCTGGTTATACGCGCCATTAGCAAATAGATGTGTTTGCTGATTAACTTGATGACTAACCGAGAATGCAGCGCCGGTTTGACCTACATTTCCCACAGCCAGCGACATTTCATTATTTTGGCTTTTAGTCACTATATTCATCACCCCTAAGAATGCATTACTGCCATATAAAGCAGACCCAGGGCCACGTATGAACTCAACTTTATCAATAATTTCTATAGGTATATAAGGGATATAAACTGACGCTTTGCCAAATGATGACTCATTTAAACGTTCACCATTGATCATCACTAAGATATTGCCGCTATCAAGGTAAACACCTCTTGCGTGATCTTTTGGTACAGCGCCTACCCAATCACCACGAGTAGATTGCATACCAGGAACAAAATTCATCAATTCAAACGCATTATTCACCCCAAGCGAGGCTATTTTTTGGCGATTAAAAACTGTGATGGTTGAAGGTGCTGAAGCGAGAGTTTCTAAGGTTTTTGAGGCAATATCGACATGAACGTCAAGTAAATCCTCAAAGCTAAGCGCAAATAAATCCTCAGCCTCGCTCGCCAATAAGGGAGTTGTATAAACACACAAAAAAAGACATGCTGTTTGCTTCAAAATCATTACGCCGCTTTACACCTATATTTTTCATTGGAGTTAGCACATCATAAGTAACGTGCTATTTACAATATTAATACAAATACGCGACGGCGTGAGAGTTTTTCTCTATTAATTTATAAATTTAGGCTACAGCTGAAATCTGCTTAGCTTTTAGGTATTTATATAAACCAATTAATGAGGCTGCGATCCAAAATATTTCAATCACAAAACTTGCTAAATTAAAGTTATAACAAAGACTTATAAGCAACAAAATAGCGCCAGATAAATTCATCATGTTATATAAAAGCCCTGTTGGCGTGGCTTTACCCAGTTGTAGCATAAAAAACGCGCCAACCACTAAAAACGTACCTGTCATACCAACAATATCAAATAAAAGTGCAATCACGGGTGTCCCCTATCCTTTTTAATCATACCCAACAAACTGGCCCATTCCATGGGGAGGGTTGTTTTCAATCATTGAAACAGCAAACCGGGTAAGTTTAGCAGCCTCGCCAAAAGCGCACAGGATAAATGTCCGTATTTGAACTGAATAACCCCATATTTATCAGAGACTCTTGAGCTTTAATTCAAATAATTGTGCTATTCATAACGAATCGACTCTAGCAAACGTTCTATTAAAGGTAAGCAGTTTGTTTTATCTTTTTCCATAAAGGTAAACGTTAAACCCATAAAATATTTATCAAATTTTAAAGCGTATACCAAGTAAGAAGTGACTTCAGTTTCGCCTTTCCAAACGCCTTGCATCAATTGTTCTTTAACAATGCCAATAGGGAGGTTTCGTTCATTTTCAACTCCAACCCGTTTATACCATGGCATATGTTTCATTAATGCTTCATACCTACCTGACGCAAATGAGTCTAAAGTATTTTCGTCACTTAGATACACAGTACCGGCACACTCCAAACCTTCATCATGGGTGATTAATGATAAACGTTGTTCACTCTCATTTAGCCAAGCACCATCAAGCGATAGAGTTAGTCGAGTTAAGCCAGGGTAAGTGACTGTATTTAATGCCTGCTCTTTTTGTTGAAGCTCTTTTTTAACGCCCTTTTCTTTCGGTAACTGTTCTGGTAGGTCAAAAAAACCATAAGGAAAATATTTACCAAAATGAGTGTTTTTTAGGCTTATACCACGCATTTTTGCGACCGCAGCGGCTTCTACTGCCCAGTACCCAAAATAACCTATATGATAATCATCATTGTGGCTATTGTACCAATGTAAGCCTTTATAACGGATGTACCATTTTTTAGAATACTTTTTCAGTTCTTCTAAAAATTCATAATCGTCACTAATATTTGAGATAGTCAAAAGTTGACCGAATAAATTATTAACGCGCACATCTTGGCCTAGCTGTATATTATTTGAACGGTAACTCAAAAATTTTGCCAATATATGGCCATTACTGCCGCTAACTTGCCATTTTTCAGCCAATAATGCCCACGTTTTATCACTAACATCAACCAAAATAGCCAATGAAATAAGTTTGACTAAGGTATATACACTATGTGGATAGCTACTCCACTCATTGTCTGTTTTAAGATAGTAAGTGATAGTCCGCTCTACTGTTTTTCTTATTGTGTCAATACTATGACCGAGTGAAAACTGACAGATTGATAATTCTATCCCACGGTTTATTAAACTATTTGATATTCTTTTCAATTGTTCATATTCAAGCTGTTGCGATCCAAGCATTTTCGATTCAATAACACTTTCATCATGCGCTAACATGCTCATTCTATTCGCATAGAATTGTTTTAATTTTCCTTCACGATTTGGGTAATCCCGCATTACATTAGCCACCATTAATTTGAGTCACTCTGGCAGCCTTACCACGAGGTATTTGTGGTCTGCCACCACTAACATGAACAATTTTTGAATAAGTAATTGTTCCATTTTCAGTTGTTCTAGCCAACACAGGATATAGTTGGCTTTTATTGTTTTTCGGAGGATTACTATTTTTTTAAAGTGTTTATGTAAATACGTTAGGTTAATCACAAAAACTTATTCTTAAGTTGAATGTCTAAATCTCTGAGGTAATCTAATCCAAAGTTATCCTTAGAAAAATTAGTAACTAATTCATACGGAAGAGCTTTATCAACACCATCATAACAACTTGCTATTTCGCAACTGATTGAAGCGACACTATCAAAATACCATTTTATAAAAAGCTATAACTATGATAAAAAAGAATATTATAATTTAAAATGGAAGACCTTAAGCTTAAATAAATAATTTAAGATCTTCCTGACACTCTAGATTTTTATTAAATCAATAAACACCACAGCATATTTTAAATTGAAATCATTCAAGATCGAAGAGTTTCATAATTGCACTATATTCATCTTTATTCATAAAGTGCTTTGCCGAATATTTTGAACCAAGAATTGATATATGTCCGCCATCAAGGCTGTATGGCAAAGTAAGATTATTAATTTCGAAGGTGTTTTCTTTATTATAAAGCAACTCTCTACTTATAAAGTGAATATTAGTATAATTACTAGAAAACTCTTTTAAATACAAGTTAGCCTTCGCCATAAATACATCATTACTAATTATTTTATTAATATCAAAAGGATGTTTAAAATAAACACTCCTGTAAAAAAAGTTCAACGGGTTTTGCGTGTAACTATGTGGTGCTGCTATAATAAATACATTGATCTTCATCTTAGCCGCTTGTTTTATTACAATTTCAAAATCATCAAGTTGCTTTTTAGATAAAGCACTCCATTGACCTGCAAATATTATGTTTTTATATTTATGCATATTAACTTTTAAGTACCCCCTATTAATTAAGCATTGTTTATATGCAAGATGCGATTTTGGGCCAGTAAAATTATCCGTAAAAGATGCAATACACCAGTTGGTGGTTATAGATTGGAAAGATTTATGATTAGCTTTAAATATCTCATCAAAGAAAGGTTCCGAATGACCAGCAAAAGAGTCTCCAAATAATAATGTAGCTGATTTGTTTAACTTCTCCCCCAAATAACAATCGGTGCCAATTTTCTGATCTACATTTTCCTGACCATCATTGAAGGAATAAAAGCAGTATCCATTACTTCTTAATGGCATTATCAATTGATTAGATATTTGTTGAAGTTCGAGATTTAGGTTAAATCTTTTATCTACTCCTTTTGATATAAAAACATAACTCCCTAAAAAACCAATGAATAATACAAGATAAATAGGTTTGCATTTCCAATATTGAAGCAGGCCTCGAAAATCATTTCTAAACCTAATTTTTTCAATATATTTATTACTCAAATAACCAAGTAATACTGATACTGCAATACCAATGTAAATGAACTTATCATTTAACGAAAAATAGTAAATTGCGACAACTAAAGGCCAGTGCCATAGATAAATAGAGTATGACCAAGCGCCTAATTTCTGGAATACTATATTACTTGTAATAAGGCTATCGTTATGTTGTGCTTGGATAATGAGGAACGAGCCCAAAACAGGGAATATTGCAAGATATCCAGGCCAAGGGTTTTCTTTTGATATAAAAAAATATGAACAAACAATTAGAGTTAAACCGAACCACTCTACTAATTTTTTTCTTTTATCTTGTAATGTAAAAGGGAAAAGATAAGCAACGCCACCAATCATCATTTCCCAAGCTCTGGTAGGTAATAGATAATATGAAGAGTCTGGCCACTTATAGGTAGCGATAACACAAAAAACAAAGCCCAATAATGTTCCAAAGAGAACAGCTGCTTTCATCACCTTAACAGACATAAACTTTCGAATAGCAACGAGCATTAATGGATAGATTATATAGAATTGCCATTCAGCGGATAATGACCAAGTATGCAATAGCCATTTTTCGTGTGAAGCCGCATCAAAATACCCTGACTCTCTCCAATAAACAACATTAGATAAAAAGCTCATACTGCTGCCAATATGTTTGCCCAGAGTTTTGTAATCAAATGGTGTAAGATAAAACCAACCGAAAACAAGCAAGACTAAGCAAAGCATAGCTAACGCAGGAATGATCCTATTTGCTCTTGCAACGTAAAACCTTAAAATAGAAAAGTTTTCTTGTTCTATTCCTCTGAATATTATTCCAGTCATTAAAAAACCAGAGATAACAAAAAACACGTCAACCCCCGCAAAACCGCCGGGCATCCAAGAGGCATTAAAGTGAAATAGCACAACAGCTATAACTGCAATAGCTCTAAGTCCATTTATATCTTTTCTGAATTGCAAAACACAGTACTCAACAAATTATAATACAGGGGCGGCATTTTATACTAATAGCAAGGCAAGGCAAAGCTAGGCTAGGCTAGGCTAGGC
>NZ_JACJEE010000003.1:230752-235824 GCF_014163915.1 Pseudoalteromonas sp. SR41-8 | reverse complement strand
TAATACGCTAATACGCTAATACGCTAATACGCTAATACGCTAATGGCTTTTGGTCAGTTTTATTTACGTATTGGTCGTTGTCATCTAGGTAGGTTAGTGGTTAACCCGGAGTATCGTGGCTGTGGCATTGTAGCAACACTAATTACCCAGCTCAGTGAACTAGGTCAATTAACTTTGGCTACGCAAACATGTTCTTTATTTGTATTAGCTCATAACAAAAGTGCGATTAAAGCGTATAAGAAACTTGGCTTTGTACTTGCTGATTACCCAGAGCCAATACCACTTGCTAATTGTTTGTATATGACAAAGACACCAGGCTAAGTTTAATCAGTGGTTATACTCAGTGGATTCAGTGTTTAAAAAATTACAATTCAGTTCGGTTACATAACACCGTTGGCAACATGGTCGGTTTGTTGATCACTAATAACCACTTGATCCCGGCCTTTTGCTTTAGCAATATATAAGCGTTTATCGGCTTGGTCTAACAGTGTTTTAATTGAAGCATTGGCATCATAACTACTGCTAATTCCAACACTTACTGATAAATTAATAGTGTTTCCTTTAAAACGTAAGCTATGCCCTCTAATTGCATCACAGAGTTTTTGAGCAGTTACCTGAGCTTGATTAAGAGATTGATCTGGAAGTAATAAAGCAAACTCTTCACCACCAATTCGCGCAGCAATATCGTTATCATTTAATTGTGCCATGATATGTTGCGCTATCCATTTTATAGCGGTATCACCTGTGCTGTGACCATATTTATCATTAACACTTTTGAAGTAATCAATATCGATCATAACTACCGAAAATGATTGCTGATATGCAACACCTTGTTTGAGAAGTTTTTCACCTTGCATAAAAAAACCACGTCGATTTAACAGACCTGTTAATACATCGTGATTAACTAGACGCTGAAGGTTTTCTTCAATATTTACAAATAATAAAAACGGCAATACCAATGCTGTAGCAGTGGCTAGTATTATATGGCTTACTAAAATTGCTTGTAGCCAAAGACTATAATCAGTTGCAGAATTACTAACCAAAGGAGCTGCTAACATAAATACTTGTATATACATGATGAGAGAGTGGCTAATAAAACAGCCGGACAAGATTTTTTGTTGCATTGGTGCTACGCATTTCATCTTATAAACTAAGTATGCACCGTAAATAAAGAGTGTTGCAATAACGAGACTTGTCACCAATTGGCCTGCTGTAATCGCATAGATTGGTAGTAACACAATTGCACTGGCAATCACTAAGGTTAAAAAGTGCCGATTAGTATTTCTAGTTAGATTAGTTACTTTCTGCAAACCAATAAGAGCGAGTATAGGACTGATTATGATGCACATATCTGCCAGATAGTGCGTAATAAAAGGGCTATCAAGTACTATCCGTAGACATGCTAAGATTTGCGAGACCACAAATATCATACACGACCCGCCTAAGTATAAATAGCAGGGTTGTTTTTTATACTTATAAACGGTAAAAAAAAAGCCGCCGATCAGGACATTCAAAAGTAACGAGATGCTAATCACAGTGGGTAAATGTAGCATTATGAATCTGCCTTGTTTAATCGTGCTGCTTCAGCAACTATTGGTATAGTTATTATATATTGGTATTCACGAATTAACATAATTAGTGCGCAATTTATGATTAACGGGTGATAGGCCATCAAAGCTAAACTTGTTAGGTTCGAAAGTGGCTAAACTAATAAGTATATTACCATCAGTTATAATCCAATGAGCTAGCAGTAAAGATATCAGATTGGAATTATTTACGCGAGGTGTTGTTATCGTAAAATTGCAACACAATTAAATTACTGCTCATTAAGATCGCCGTTTTTAAAATTGGTACTAGCATATAGTAAACGAGGTTATTACGTTGCTAAGTTAATAATGATAGAGCTCTAATTTTGTTCAGTAAGATCAAATTAATCGCGCTATATTGTTAAGCGCCTGTTCCAAACTCGTCACAGGTATAAAAGGCGTTAGAGCACAGCAGGATAAGGAGTGATCATTGGCTTAGTTGTTCAGGTAAGCTTTTTTACAGTAAGTAAAGTACCCGCTAAAATTGTATAAGAGTTATGACGTGTAATAATTGTTAAACGGTAGCACTACCGCAGTTTTATCCACATGGCTAAACTTATATAATTCAATCGACATTACTCATTAATTATTAGGTTACTACTTTGTCCCAATATGGTGGCGTACCATAGTATCCGTTTATAAAATCAATAAAACACCTGATTTTATGTGGTAGTAATTTTCGGTGGGCATAAACAACATATAAACCAACAGATCCCGTTGCAAATTGAGGTAAAACTTCGATCAACTTGCCACTATTAATGGCTTCACTGGCGATAAATGTAGGCTGTAATGCGATCCCTGCACCAGCGATAGCACAATCAACCAATACATCCCCATTATTACTTTGAAACTCGCTACTACGTTGCGTGTTTTTTACCCTTAACCACTGATATAATTCGTCTTTAGTATCCATTTCTGTGTAGCTATAATGCAAGTATCGGTGGTTTTTTAGGTCTTCAGGTTTTTCAGGAGTACCATGTTTTTCAAGGTAGTCAGGTGAGGCACATAAAATTAATCTAATGGGCGCGACCTGCTTGGCAATCAAAGACGAACTTTTGAGTCGACCAATACGCAGTGCTACATCATAACCTTCATCAACAATGTCAACTTTGCGGTCGTTCAGTTGCAAATCAACATTAACAAAAGGGTAATGTGATTGGAACTCAGTCACTAATTTACCCATGTGTTTTAACGCGAATGACACTGGAGCACTTATTCTCAGAGTTCCGGTTGGGTGCTGCTGTAAGCCCCCTAATTGTGAATCCATTTCATCAATACTTAACAATATCTGTTGCGCATGCTGAAAATAATGTGTGCCAGCTTCAGTGAGGCTTACTTTACGGGTAGTGCGATTTAGTAACCGTACAGCAAGGCGTTCTTCTAGTTTAGAAACGTACTTACTAACCAATTGTGGTGAAAGTTGTAAGGTTGTTGCCGCATTGCTAAAACTACCTTCGATCACCACAGATACAAAGGCTCGCATTGCATCAATTCTATCCATAATTTTTCTCATATTTAAATTGATTAACAACATTTTGTTGTTAATCATTCTTTATTTGTCATCTTACTCCGCCATGACATTGATAGTAAAGTGTACTTATCCCAACAGGGTCTAATTAAAACGTAAATAAATACTTTGCTAAAGAGGAACAAATAATGAAACTAATAAACACGATACTAAAATCAGATGCAGGACTTGCCGCTTTAATACTTCGCGCGCCAATTGGTTTGATTTTAGCTGCACATGGATCACAAAAATTGTTTGCTTGGTTTGGTGGTTATGGTCTGGAAGGTACAGGTCAATGGATGGCGAGTATCGGTATTACTCCAGGTTATTTAATGGCATTACTCGCAGGCAGTGCTGAATTTTTTGGCGGTTTAGCATTATTACTTGGGTTATTGACTCGTCCTGCTGCACTTATTTCAGCATTTACCATGCTAGTGGCTATTTTTTCAGTACATATAGACAATGGCTTGTTTATGGCAAATAACGGCTACGAATATGCACTGACACTGTTTGTGGTACTGATTGCGCTAACATTACAAGGTGGGGGTCGTTTTAGTATTGATAACTTTATAGCGAATAAATTAACGTCTAGGCAGTTACAGTCCAAGCATGTTTAATCACTATTATGAAATGACGTGGATTACGGATAAATCCGCGTCTTAGCTTTGTGTTAGTTTAACTATCAAGGTTTACTTGCTCATGTTAAGTGAGCTTGTTTGGAGTAACTATGAATAATGTAGACATTGCATTTATCTCTCATGGTGGCGGCCCAATGCCACTGTTAAATGAACCAAACCATACACAATTGGTTGCTTATTTAAAATCACTTGCAAGCACGCTAAAAAAACCAAGTGCCATTTTATTGATTAGCGCTCATTGGGAGGAGTCAGTAGCTACTATTACTGCCAATGCTGCACCGGGAATGATTTACGATTATTATGGTTTTCCGCCAGCTGCCTATCAAGTGCAATACTCAAGTCAGGGAGAGCCCAAGTTAGCTGAAAAAGTACAACAAGTGTTACAACATGCTGGTATTGAAGCGAAGTTAGATCATCATCGCGGTTACGATCATGGTTTGTATGTGCCTTTAACATTAATGTACCCAGCAGCCGATATACCCGCGATTCAACTATCACTAGTGAATAACTTAGATGCTGCACAGCACTTAGCAATCGGTAAAGCGTTGCAATCTTTGGATTATGAAAACTTATTAGTTATTGGCTCTGGTTTTTCGTTTCATAACATGCAGGCATTTTTCGCGCAGGATAATCAGCAGAGCCAAATCAATAACCACGAATTTGAACAGTGGCTACGATCGACCTTAAGTGATAACACCGTGCCTGAACCAAAGCGTAATTTAATGATGCAAAACTGGCATAAAGCGCCTCATGCACGTTATTGTCATCCGCGAGAAGAGCATCTATTACCACTGCATGTATGCTATGGCTTAGCTGGCAGAGCAAGTGATGAATATGAAAATGTTACTATTTTCAATAAGCAATCAAGCGCATTTGTATGGCGAAGGAAAGAGCTGGGTATTTAATATTTGAATCATTGATCTTCTGTGTAGAGTCAAATCGTGGCGGGCATTTTTTAATTTATTTATTCAGAATTGATACGACTGAGTGGATCCGAACCACTGACCTTTGGACCGGGTGAGCAAGAGTAGGTAGTGCTTTTTCTTGATATAATTTCTATTTATGAATTGGTACGACTGAGTGGATTCGAACCGCTGACCTTTGGACCGGGTGATCAAGAGTAGGTAGTGCGCTAATCAACTGAGCTAAGGTTTACGAATTGAGGATGTTAGTGATTAAGATTGGTACGACTGAGTGGATTCGAACCGCTGACCTGTGGACCGGGTGATCAAGAGTGGGTAGTGCTCTAACCAGCTGAGTTGTAGTTTACTTAAGATTTATAAAGTAGGTTAGGCTGATTTTTGTTTTTACTTGAATTGGTACGACTGAGTGGA
Organism: Pseudoalteromonas sp. SR41-8; assembly: GCF_014163915.1. Classification (NCBI taxonomy): domain Bacteria; kingdom Pseudomonadati; phylum Pseudomonadota; class Gammaproteobacteria; order Alteromonadales; family Pseudoalteromonadaceae; genus Pseudoalteromonas; species Pseudoalteromonas sp. SR41-8. Next base: position 230,759 of record NZ_JACJEE010000003.1, on the reverse strand, counting down.
TTCGAAC
>NZ_JACJEE010000003.1:140868-230652 GCF_014163915.1 Pseudoalteromonas sp. SR41-8 | reverse complement strand
GGACCGGGTGATCAAGAGTGGGTAGTGCTCTAACCAGCTGAGTTGTAGTTTACTTAAGATTTATAAAGTAGGTTAGGCTGATTTTTGTTTTTACTTGAATTGGTACGACTGAGTGGATTCGAACCACCGACCCCTACCATGTCAAGGTAGTGCTCTAACCAACTGAGCTACAGTCGTACAATATATTTTAATAGGACTTTTCCTTAAATTTGGTACGACCGAGTGGATTCGAACCACCGACCCCTACCATGTCAAGGTAGTGCTCTAACCAACTGAGCTACGGTCGTATCATAAATTTAAGTTGTGCTAATTGCTTAACAACGGTCGCTAATATATAGCGTGCGCTGAAGTGAATCAAGCGAGAAACGCTTTTTTTAGTTCGTTTGCCGTTTTTTTATTCATATTGGGCTGATTTCACACGTTTTATAAAATTTTTGCCACCAAATAACGTGTGTTTTGGTGGAGTCTTTAAATGCTGTGAGTATATTACTTGGCTGCGCTGGGCTTAGTAATGCCGTTAGTTGCGGTTGTGTTGGGCTGGAGTCTTGCCATAATGCTCGATACAACGGCATTAGGCGCTCTAAAGCACCTGATAGTTGAGCCTGATAGGGTTGTAACTGCTGCAAGTAATATTTCTTGAATACGTTGCTGAGGATCTGTGCTTTGCGTTTATTTTTTAGCGGGTTGCATAGTGTGCTTAGCTCAATATTCGCTAAAAAGTTACTAGTACTATTATTTAGCTGTGTTTGTTGGCGTACTGCGCTTATTAAAGCTTGATTGAAGTTAAACTGGCGCAATTGTGCCAGTAGCGGATAGAGCGCTTGAGAGTCTATTTGTGCATATTGCTGCTGTATTATTTGCTGTTTTAAATTCACTAGGCTTTGCAGCGCAAGTTCGGTTTCTACAAGGCCGGCTAAGTTTGTATCAAGTGTATAGCCGGTTAGCTGCCATGTGCGTTTTAGTTCTGGGTCTTTATAAAGTAGCTGCTTGAACTGCTCTAATAACTGTTGTTTTTTATTATGTAATTCGTTACTTATGGCTTGATAACTTTTTGAATCAGGTTCTAGACTATCTAAGCACTGTGGTGCAAATTGAATAAATTGAATCTGGTATATTAACTGGCTAGCAGGAGAGGCGAGTTTTCCTAGTTGACTATTATGTTCAGCAATAAGGGTATTGAGTTTACAGTGTGAAAGTTGTGCCAGTTGCAATATGCTCAACTGTTGTGCATTTTTTGGTTTATTGTTGCTAACAACTGATAGCGCAACATTGGTAAGTTTTGCTGTATCAGGAGTTGGCTTATCTAACGCATTCGCGAGGCGCTGCTGATATTCTAAATACACATCAGCGGGTTTATCTGTGCATGCACAAAGTAGCAGTAAACAGCACAGTAAACTACAAAGGTAACCAAACCGTGACTTTTGGTTACCTTGTTGGTGCGATTTTTTAAGCGCTTTTAAGTGGTTCATGTTTGAATCTATTCGCGACAGTGAGCATTAATAACACTGCGGCTACACTTAAGCCGACGATGATACCTACCCAAAAACCATGCGGGCCCATTGCTGGCACTATTAAATCGGTGCGTGCTAAAACAAAACCCAGTGAAAAACCAATCAACCAGTAAGATATAAAGGTTATATACGAAATCGGTGCTGTGTGTTTTAAACCCCTTAATATACCGTTGGCAGCTACTTGTAAGGAATCAGGTAGCTGATAAATACACGCTAGAATCATGATTGACGTTGCTAAGGCAATAACACGTGCATCATCTGTATAAAGTTGACTGATCACGTTTCGGCCAAAGAAGGTGATGGCAGCAAGTAGAATGGCAATGATCATGGCTAGAATATAGCTTGTTGAAATAGCTTTTTTAAGCTGCTCAAAATGATGTTGGCCGTATAAATTGCCAATCCGAATACTGATCGCAATAGATAAACTCAGTGGCATCATAAACAGCAAGGTTGTGACACTTGCAGCAATCTGATGGCCGGCTACCGCAACCGCACCTAAGTGCGCAATAAATAAAGGAATACAGGCAAATAAAGTGACTTCAAAAAATGTAGCAAGTGAGATTGGTATGCCCACCTTAGTAATTGCCCACATGGTTGGTAATTGCGGTGCTTGAAAGTTTGCTAATAATGTTTTGGCATCTACTTTTTTACTTAATTGGCAATAAATAACTTGTGCGATGGCCATAGCAGTAAATACTAATGCTGTGGCAATCCCACAGCCTGCACCACCGAGTGCGGGCATACCAAACATACCGTGAATAAACACATAGTTGGCTGGGATATTGATGGCTAAACCAATTAAGCTGATATAAAAAGCCGGCTTTGTCATCCCCATGCCTTCGGTAATATTACGATAAACACTGAACACTAAAAATCCAATAATGCCCCATTTTACAAAATGAATATAGTCATAGGCCATATTGGCGATAGCAGGGCTGGTATCGAGTTTGAGAATAATAATATCGGCAAAATAGGCAATAGATAAACCGATAACACTCAATACACCAGCTAGGTACAAGCCTTGTTGAAAGTAATGGCTGATGCCGGTTTTATCGTTAGCGCCGGAAAATTGCGCAATTATGCCAGTCAGGGCTAATAATATGCCTTGCAGAGCCAACATGGCGGGGTTCCATACGCCGGTTGCAATTGACAATGCTGCTAAATCGGTAGGACTCACTTGTCCTGCCATGATGGTGTCGACCACTGACATTAAAACTAAGGTTACTTGTGCTAAAAAAACGGGGATTGCCAGAGAAACTAACCGTTTGGCTTCCCAACTACAAAAAGTCATATCACTTACTACGTAAACTGAAGAGGCAGATAGTGTAATCGATAAAGCACAGAATCAAAAATTATAGCGATGAGTCAATGTTATTGGTTACAGTAATAATAACGTGGATCGGGTAAACTAAAGCGTGAAATAATATGAATAGTATCTACTTTAGGTAATAAAAGGTGAATTGATTTATGTTTACAGGAATTGTGCAAACACAAGCGACGGTGATTTCAACTAACCAGCAGCAAGGTGTGATGCGTTTAGTGCTCGCTGTAGCAAAGCAATATGTTACAAAACTTGAGTTAGGCGCCAGCGTTGCCATTAATGGTTGCTGTTTAACGGTTGTTAAAGTAGATAATATCTCTGATCAACCGCTTGCTCAGGTTCACTATGATGTAATTGACGAAACATTACAGTTAACTAATTTAGGAAAGCTTATTGCTGGCAGTACCGTTAACTATGAGCGCTCTATGACTTTTGGTACTGAGTTAGGTGGGCATATTGTATCTGGTCACATTCACTGCACCGCCCAGATTGAAAATATTATTCATACACAAGATAATTGTAAAATACAGTTATGCTTACCAAGTCAATGGCAAAAGTATGTGATGTATAAAGGTTTTGTATCAGTCAATGGCGCTAGTCTCACGGTAGGTGAAACCGATGAGCAGGGCTTTTGGCTGCATTTGATCCCAGAGACGTTAGCTATTACCAATATTGGTAAGGCTGCAATTGGTGATGCGCTAAATATCGAGGTTGATCAACAAACTTATACCATCATCAATACGGTCGAAAATTACTTACGACAGCAGGCTTCGTAGTCAAATATAAATGCTAGGCTAAAATATTTGTTCGTCATCGCTATCAATATGTAACTCTACCTTACTATTTGCATAGTCAATATGCATATTAAAATGGATAGGGTTACAGCATGCTGCGCAATCTTCGAAGTAATCTTGATCGCCATCACTAGCATCAAGGGTAATATGAATATGATGGCCACAATGTGGGCAGCAGATCCGTTGTGAGAGTTGGTTTTTCATAAATGATTCAACCTTACAAAGCAGAGCAATAAAAGGTAATTATTTATCGCTGCTGATAAATGGTTATGCACCCCATAATTGAACGCTAGCGCCTGTCATTGCTGGGGTTGTTCAACATTAGGCGATATCTAAATATAGTCTGCTTTATTCATTTATGACATCTATTTGACAATAAAAACGACCTTATTTCAGTAGTAGTTCTATTTGTTGTTTAGCTTCAGTAAGATAGTGGCCGGCAAAGATATTTGCATGATTTAAAATAGGGTAAAGCTGGTAAATTAACTTACGTTGCTCATAGCCCTGTGTTAGTGGGTAATGCTTGTTATAGGCGATGTAAAAAGCGTCAGGTAAAGGAGCAAACAGCTCGCTCATGGCAATATCAACTTCCCGATCACCATAATAGCAACTCGGATCAAATACACTCGGTACTGATTGAATAAATCCCATGTTGCCACGCCAAAAATCGCCATGCAACAATGATGGCTTTACGGTATGACCATGTAGCATGTCTTTTATCAGTGCGACAAAGTAATCTTTGTCGACGAGATCAATGCCTTTTTCATGCAGTAATTGGAGCTGCCAGCCAATGCGCTCTTCGGCAAAAAATATATTCCATTTTTTATGCCAGCGATTGGGCTGAGTTGTTGGGCCAATAAAGTTATCCTGATCAAAACCAAACATGGCTTGGCGATGTTTCAGATGCAGGCTTGCAAGGTGGCCACCCATAATATGCCAGTTGGTATGAGGTTGTTGGTCAAGTTCAAGCCATTCTAAAACGATAAATGAAAACTCAATATTAGCACCTGTAGTGATACAATCTGGCACCATAAATAAGCTCTCTTTAGTGAGCAGTTGTAAATTGTGGGCTTCGTTTTCAAATCGCTCTAAGTCACTACGATGAGCTACTTTAACAAAATACTGGTGTGTACCATCACTGAGTTGAAATAGTTTATCGTTATTTGGGCTTTGCAGTTGGCGTTTTATAGTGTGTTTAAAGTCAAAATGCATTGCTTGGCTGATCTGTTCGTTAACCGTATTCCACATAGCATTGTTCACCTTTTATACAGATAGTTAAACTATGGCAAAAAGTAGTTAAATAAACAAACTCTTGAGAGTAAAATTAATGTTTTATAAGCGCGCGCTAAGCTTTATGCAACAAACAAGTGGAGAGAATGATGAATAAAAGCCTTATTACCAATGTAATTGCCGGGATTTTAGTGGTGACGGGTTTTCTATTTGACCAAGCAATTGTACTGTCAATCGGCTTATTTGCACTCTCAGGCGCAGTGACTAATTTACTCGCAGTGCATATGTTATTTGAAAAAGTACCTTTGTTATATGGTTCGGGCGTGATCCAGCTGAAGTTTGCAGGTTTTAAAGTGGCGATTAAAAATCTTATTTTAACCGAGTTCTTTTCAGAGCAAAAAATATCTCAATTGTTAGGCAACAAAAATATCAATGTCGACCTACAGCCAGTGATCAATGAAGTCGATTTAAATCCTGCTTTTGATAACTTACTTGACGTTATTGAGCACTCCCAATTTGGTAGCATGTTAGCGATGTTTGGAGGTAGTGCCGCGGTTGAGCCAATGCGCGAAGCATTTATTGACAAAATGCGTGGATCATTACTTAATATGAGCGAAACCGATGAGTTTAAAAGTTTGGTGAATGAAAAATTGACGCAATCAGGGCTCGCAAGTGATTCGTTGTTTAACACTGTTTCTGGGTTGGTTGATGAGCGTTTAGACGAGCTGACACCAAAAATGGTCAAAGATATTATACAAACCATGATCCGTGAGCATTTAGGCTGGTTAGTTGTATGGGGCGGGGTATTCGGTGGTTTGTTTGGCCTGATTGCTGCAATCATATAAATTAATTTTTAAGCAGGCCAACGACTCGCCTGCTTAAATTTGATATTGCCTAGCCATACTACTTAGAACCGGCAACAACCATAATTGTTTGTTGGTCTAGTTTTGCTAAATCTTGAATTGAGGTACCCGTTGTCGTTTCAAGGTTTAGATACTTTGCCGTTTTATTAAAACCGTAAGTTCCCGCAAATTTTGCGATACTCATGTCGTTACAACGCAGTTTATCGGTTGTGGTTGTTTTGCTAATACGTAAGTCTCTCATCGTTGCATAAAGTTGCGAAGGCCTATTGGAGCTCACCGCCATGCATATTTGGGTACTTGGACTATTATCAGCTGCAACAAATTGTGCAGCCTCAGTATTTGTTGCAGTAAGTGCTGCAGAGCTTAAAAGTAATGTTGTACAAATCGTTGTTGATAAAGTATTCATCATCATTCTCCAGTGGTTTGGGTATGTCTGCTTGTTGATGAGTTAATTATCAGCTTTATTTTTAAATAAAGCTGTAAATGAAAATCGACAAGATGTAACACCGTGTGTGGATGTGTTTTATAATAATTAACTATCTGATAATAAATGATTTAATGTATGTGTTTTGACATATTTCAAACAAATTATTTTTCACTTTTTTTATTGTTTTTGGTTGTTTTTCAATCTGCTTTCATAGGTTTTACATTATATTTACTTTAGAGTCATTGTACTTTGTTGTGCAGCATTACTGACATATTTTTCAACCCTGTTATGATCGTCTTGATTATCAAAATACCTGTCTATTAGGAGACTCTGTGAGTAAAACATTGGCGAGTTATTATCAGCAAGCATACGCCTGTGAACAGCATAATTTTAACCGTTGCTTTTATTGTGGCTGTGAAGCGACTGAGCGCGATCATTGCCCGCCATTGCATATGCTACAAAGCATTATTGATTTAGGTGAAGAAGCTGAGTTTATTAGTATTCCAGCGTGCTATGAATGCTATGCAATATTGCACAACGAGCGCTTAATGACGATTGATGAACGCTTTACTAAGTTAAAAAACAAACTCGGTGCCAAATACGCTAAACCACTGCGGGTTTATAATATGTGGCATGAGAATGAACTTAGCGATATGAGTGATGAGTTTGCACATAGCATTAAAGCGGGTATGGCGTTAGGAAAAGAAGCCGCAGAGCGCTTGGCGTTTAGTGGTTTTAGTTATGCAACCGAAGAAGCCAAGGTCACAGTGCGAGAAAAAACGGCTGAGTTTGATGTTGAAGGCGCCATTTTTACTGATTTTAAAGAAGCTTTAAATTATTGTATTAGCGAATTAAAAGTACAAAAAAGTGATTTTTATAAAATTTTAGTAGAAGACTACCAAGGTGATTTTAATAAAGCCTTGAGTCAGTATCGTCATCGTCACGATAAAGTGACTGCCGCTAAAGATGGCGATTGCCTAATTAAGGATTTTTCAAAATTGCATAAACAAAATTCAGACTTCGTAACTCGCACTGTTAAGCACTTTATTAGTAAAGATCCAAGTTTGACAACAGAAGCTGCACTTGAGCAACTGTATAACAATTATATTAAGAAATAACATTCATCTTATATAAATGCAGCTCTAGCTGATTTTTTAGCTTTATGTTGTGTGTTTATATAAAGTAACAAAAAAACAACAACAGAGACTAATATGATGCAAAAATTTGCTCCTTCATTGTTGGTTGTTGCACTTGGTGTGGCGATTGCCGGCTGCCAAGACAACGGCCCACAAGACGACAAAGTAACAATCAATAAAAATCCATATCCAAGTACCTATAAGGTACTTAAATCAACCACGACGCTTATCACCAATGCAACAGTACTAACAGGTACAGGTGAGCGTTTAGAAGAAGCCGATGTATTACTTGTTGACGGAAAAGTGCAACAAGTCGGTAAAGATCTAACTGCACAAGCTGATTTGACTATTGATGCACAAGGTAAATGGGTTACACCTGGGCTCATTGATGTACATTCACATTTAGGAGCATACCCAAGCCCTTCTGTTGAATCTCATCAGGACGGCAATGAAATGACCAGCCCAAATACTGCCGAAGTGTGGGTTGAGCATTCAATTTGGCCGCAAGACCCTGGCTTTAACCGCGCGCGTGAAGGCGGTATTACCGCATTACAAATTTTACCTGGCTCAGCTAATTTATTTGGTGGTCGAGGGGTTACTTTAAAAAATGTTCCATCGCACACGATGCAGGGTATGAAGTTCCCTGACGCACCGTATGGTTTAAAAATGGCCTGTGGTGAAAACCCTAAGCGTGTTTACGGGCGTAAAGGGGTTTTACCATCAACACGAATGGGCAATATGGCTGGCTATCGCACTGCTTGGATTGGCGCCGCTGAATATAAACGCGCGTGGGATAAATACGATGCTGATTATGCAGCAGGTAAAAATCCAGAGGTGCCGCATCGTGATATTAAATACGATACATTGCGTGGTGTATTAGAAGGCGAAGTAATGATCCACAATCATTGTTACAAAGCAGAAGAAATGGCAATGATGATTGACCTTTCAAAAGAGTTTGGTTATCACGCGGGTACTTTCCATCACGGTATTGAAGCATACAAAATTGCTGATTTACTTGCAGATAACGGCTCATGTGCTGCGCTTTGGCCTGATTGGTGGGGCTTTAAAATGGAAGCTTACGACATGGTACAAGAGAACGTAGCTATTGTTGATGCGGTTAAAAATTCTTGTGCTGTTGTTCATTCAGATTCTGACACCACAATCCAGCGCTTAAACCAAGAAGCCGGTAAAGTAATGTACCGCGCTAACGATAATGGGTTTAATATTTCAGAACAGCACGCAATTAAATGGATCACTTCGAATGCTGCAAAATCGCTAGGTATAGCTGATAAAACCGGTTCACTCGAAGCTGGCAAACAGGCTGATGTGGTAATTTGGAATCAAAGTCCGTTTAGTGTTTATGCTAAAGCTGAGCAAGTATTTGTTGATGGTGCGAAAGTGTATGATCGCTACGATGATACATTCCAAGCACAAAGCGATTTTATGTTAGGTCAAAAATAAGGAGTAACTAGGATGACAAAATTAACACATTCATTTTCACTCTCGCTAGTTGCTGCTGGTTTGTTAGCAAGTACTGCGGTGAACGCCCAATCAGTCGCGATCATCAACGCCACTGTTCATACCTCAACTGAGCAAGGTATTTTACAAGGCGCTAGCATCATCATGGATGAAGGCAAAATTATTGCTATTAATCCTGCAACAGTCGAGGCTGATACGATTATTGATGCCAAAGGGCAAATTGTTACAGCTGGCTTTATTGGCAGCATGAATCAGTTAGGTCTAGTTGAAGTTGGCGCTGTTGCTGGCTCTCGCGATGCTGGCGATGATAAAGCGGGGATCGATTTTGATCCAAGCCTAGCATTTAATGCTCACTCAAGCTTGATCCCGTATGCACGTAAAGGTGGCATTACCCGTGATGTGATCACCCCACATGGCGGAGAAAGTATTTTTGCAGGCCTTGCCAGCGTAGTTGATTTAAGCGGTGAGTTTGACAGTGTTAAGCAAACGCAAGTCGCGCTGGTAGTTAATTTAGGTGAGAAAAGCAAAGGCTCGCGCGCAATGTCGCTGAAAAACTTGATTGATAAGTTAGCAGCACATCAACAAAAAGCCAGCAAAAAAGATAAAAAAGACGATGCTGTACCAAGCACTGAAGATAAAGTGCTCGATAAAGTATTAGCGGGTGAAATGCCACTATTAGTAACGGCTTCTCGCGCCGCAGATATTATTGAGCTAATCAAAGTAAAACAACAGTTTTCACTTAATTTAGTGATTGCAGGCGCACAAGATGCCGTGGTTGTGAAAGAGCAATTAGCGCAAGCAAATGTTCCAGTCATTGTAAGTTCTATGGAGAGCTTGCCAGGTAGTTTTGATTCGCTACATGCGAGTTTAGATAATGCAGGCAAACTCGAAAAAGCAGGCGTAAAGGTGTTGTTGTCGATCGCAGGCGATGCCAGTCACAATGTTTATCAATTGCGTTTTGACGCGGGTAATGCAGTTTCTTATGGCATGACACAAGCTGGTGCATTAAAAGCGATAACAGCGAATGTTGCTGATGTATTTGGAATTAATGCCGGTAGTGTGGCGGTAGGTAAAGCTGCTGACTTAGTGATGTGGAACGATGACCCATTTGATTTTACTAGTCACGTAACTAAAATGTTTATTAACGGCGAAGAAGTTTCAACTGAAGCACGCCAAGATAAACTCCGTAAGCGTTATACTACTGACTCAGATATGCCTCGCGCATATACTAAGTAACTACGTTCAGCTTAGTAACTTGAACAATTTAAAGGCTGCATTTGCGGCCTTTTTGCTTTTTGTATCAGTGAAAAATAAAACATTATTTAAAAACCACAAAAAAGGCGCTCACTTTAACAGTGAGCGCCTTTTAAATTTAAATCGATACTTATACTAGTTTAGCTAAGATATCGTTAAATGTTGTGCTAGGGCGCATTGCTTTAAATGCTGCATCATCATTTGGTTGGAAATAACCACCGATGTTTACAGCTGGGCCTTGTGCATCGTTAAGTTCGTTAACGATTTGTTCTTTGTTGGTTTCTAAATCACTGGCGATTTGTGTGAACTGTGCTTTAAGTTCACTGTCATCGTTTTGCTTGGCAAGCTCTTGCGCCCAGAATAAAGATAGGAAGAAGTGAGAACCACGGTTATCAATTTCTTTCACTTTACGAGACGGTGATTTGTTTTCAGCAAGGAAAGTACCTGTTGCTTTATCAAGTGTATCAGCTAGCACTTGTGCTTTGTTGTTACCAGTATTGACAGCTAGGTGCTCAAGTGATGCCGCAAGTGCTAAAAACTCACCTAACGAATCCCAACGTAAGTGGTTTTCTTTTTCGAATTGTTGAACGTGCTTCGGTGCTGAACCACCTGCGCCAGTTTCAAATAAACCGCCGCCATTCATAAGTGGTACGATTGAAAGCATTTTTGCACTCGTACCAAGCTCAAGAATTGGGAATAAATCAGTTAGGTAATCACGTAATACGTTACCTGTTACTGAAATAGTATCTAGGCCATCTTTAATGCGTGCAAGAGAGAATAAGGTTGCTTCAAGTGGTGCAAGTATTTGAATATCAAGGCCAGATGTATCGTGGTCTGGCAAGTATGCGTTAACTTTTTTGATTAATTGTGCATCGTGTGCACGGTTTTCGTCAAGCCAGAAAATAGCAGGGTTACCGGTAGCGCGTGCACGGTTTACAGCTAATTTTACCCAATCTTGAATTGGTGCATCTTTAACTTGGCACATGCGCCATACATCGCCTTGCTCAACAGTGTGTTGTAGCAATACGTTGTCAGCACTATCAACAACACGGATCACACCATTTGCTGGTGCTTCAAATGTTTTGTCGTGTGAACCATATTCTTCAGCTTTTTGTGCCATTAGGCCAACGTTAGGAACGCTACCCATAGTGGTTGGATCAAATGCACCGTGTTCTTTACAGAAATCAATTGTTGCTTGATAAACACCAGAGTAACAACGATCAGGAATGACAAAGCTAGTATCTTGTAATTTACCTTCACTGTTCCACATTTGACCGCTTGAACGAATTGCAGCAGGCATAGACGCATCGATAATCACATCACTTGGTACGTGTAAGTTAGTGATACCACGATCAGAATCAACCATCGCAATTGCAGGGCGTGTAGCGTATACAGCGTCAATATCAGCTTCGATTTCAGCGCGTTTAGTATCGTCTAATGTTTGGATTTTAGCGTAAACATCACCAAGACCATTATTAACATCAACACCTAGCTCAGCAAATAAAGCGCCGTGCTTAGCAAAAACGTCTTTATAGAATACTTTTACCGCATGACCAAAGATGATTGGATCAGATACTTTCATCATGGTTGCTTTCATATGTAATGAAAACAGAATGCCTTTTTCTTTTGCAGCATCGATTTCAGCCGCTAAGAAAGCTTGTAGTTTCGTAATACTGATTGAAGATGCGTCAATCACTTCACCAGCAAGTAATGGCGTGCTTGCTTTAAGAACAGATACGTCGCCATTTTCAGCAACGTGCTCAATACGTACATCAGTAGCAGTATCAAGCGTTACTGATTGCTCAGAGCCAAAGAAATCGCCTTCGCTCATGCTCGCAACATTTGAAGCAGAATCTTTGCTCCATGCACCCATTGAATGTGGGTTGTTACGTGCATATTCTTTTACAGAGCCAGGAGCACGACGATCAGAGTTACCTTCACGTAATACTGGGTTTACAGCACTACCTTTGATTTTGTCGTAAGTTGCTTGAATTGCTTTTTCTTCATCTGTTTTAGGTTCAGCAGGGTAGTCTGGCAGTGCGTAACCTTTTGCTTGTAATTCTTTGATAACAGCACGTAATTGTGGAACTGATGCACTGATATTTGGTAATTTAATGATGTTTGCTTCAGGTTTTTTAGCCAGCTCGCCTAATTCAGCAAGCGCATCACCAATACGTTGTTCTTCAGTTAAATACTCAGAGAAGTTAGCAATAACACGACCCGCTAAAGAGATGTCACGTGTTTCAACTTCAACGCCTGCGGCATTAGTGTATGCTTGGATGATCGGCAGCAAAGAGTATGTTGCTAGTGCCGGAGCTTCGTCTGTTTTAGTGTAGATAATTTTTGATGTCATCATCATTCCTAGATAGTAGGCGTAAGAGCCATATTCAACAATGCAAAGAAATATCATCGCCATCATGCGTGCACGACGTGACAATGATCAGTCAGTTAGGTGTTAATACTGTTGATTAAATAATCACACCTGACGAACTGTATTTAATTTTATGTTATTTATAAACTAAGTAAATTAGCCATTAGCCTAATTATTAGTGTTTAAAGGGCCTTTTGAGGCTGCTTTTAAGCACCTAAGAGTGTAACAAGCTTGGCAACAAAGGGCTAATAACAAATATAACATGGGGGTATTAAAAAAGAATTTCAAGAGGAAGGACAGTTTTTGTTCATTCTGTACGTTTAATTTCTAATAGATTAAAAATGCCAGCTTTGAATCTGAATGTAAAATTTAATTGAGATTAAATAGTTTAGAGGAATTAAGCGAGGATCTTTACAGGTCGCTCGCTTTAGTCGAACGTCTAAACAACTACACTAACTCTTCGTTAGGCGCTATATTAGTCGCATGCATGCCTTTAGGGCCTTGCTGCAATTCGAATGTTACATCTTGACCAGCTTTAAGTGTTTTATAACCGTCCATTACAATCGTTGAGTAATGGGCGAATATATCATTCTCGCAGCCGTCTTCTACGATGAAACCAAAACCTTTGGCATTATTGAACCATTTGACTTTACCACAAGCCATACTTCTACATCCTTCTATAAGTTGACTAATTTAGTTATTCTAAACCGTATAGTTTGATAGACTGACTAAGGTTTAATCAATCTACAACTGACTGTAGTTTATTTCGCCGATCAGTCAAGTGTTTTAAACTATTTTTTTAACATTTAATTTATTTTTTATTCAAGTTTGCTTGAGTTCCAAAGACAAGACTATATTTAATTATGAGTGGCATGAAAGATTCAGGTGTTTTAGATACGGTTCGCGATAGTGAGAAGCAAAAACTGCAACCACCGCGAAAATACAAAGTCATTTTAAATAATGATGATTACACGCCAATGGACTTTGTGATAGAAGTACTAACGACGTTTTTTAATATGGATAGCGATAGAGCAACAGATGTGATGCTGCAAGTTCATCAAAATGGTCGCGCAATTTGCGGTGTTTATACCGCAGATGTAGCGTATACCAAAGTTGAACAAGTTAACCGTTATGCACGAGATAACGAGCATCCACTGCTATGTAGTTGTGAGCAGGAATAATACCAAGGTAGGGTGATCAAAATACCCATCACAACGGTATAAAAATATTATCTCAGTAAGGGGTTGCTAATGCTAAACAAAGATTTAGAACTAACTTTAAACGCGGCGTTTCGCGAAGCGCGTACACGTCGCCATGAATTTATGACTGTAGAGCACCTATTACTTGCCCTACTTGATAATCCATCGGCTGGAGAAGCGCTACACGCCTGCGGGATTGATATGGCAGCATTAAAAGCTGAGCTATCAGAGTTTATTAATGAGACCACTCCAGTCATTCCTGATTTAGAAGAAGAACGTGAAACTCAACCAACACTTGGTTTTCAGCGGGTATTGCAACGCGCAGTATTTCATGTGCAATCATCGGGTAAAAACGAAGTAACAGGCGTCAATGTGCTGGTTGCCATTTTTTCAGAACAAGAAAGCCAAGCGGTTTACTTGCTGAAAAAAGCTGATATCTCGCGACTAGATATTGTAAACTTTATATCTCATGGTATCTCTAAAGCAGACGATGACATGGGCGGTGAAGATGCTGATGATATCCATGAAGAAGTACAAGCCGTTCAAGGCGAAGAGCCAAGTAAATTAGAAAACTTCACGTCTAATTTGAATGTACTCGCCCGTGAAGGGAATATCGACCCATTGGTGGGCCGTGATAGTGAAGTAGAACGCACGGTGCAAGTACTGTGTCGTCGTAAAAAGAATAATCCGTTATTAGTTGGCGAAGCTGGGGTAGGTAAAACTGCTATTGCTGAAGGTCTAGCGTATCGCATAGTGCATGAACAAGTACCCGAAGTGATTGCCGATGCTGTGGTGTACTCGTTAGATATGGGGGCATTACTTGCTGGTACTAAATACCGCGGTGATTTTGAAAAGCGCTTTAAAGCATTACTAAAAGAGCTTCAGGCGAAACCTGGCGCTATTTTGTTTATTGATGAGATCCATACAATAATTGGTGCCGGCGCAGCCTCTGGTGGCGTTATGGACGCATCTAACCTGCTTAAACCACTGCTTTCGAGCGGTAAGTTACGTTGTATGGGCTCAACTACCTATAACGAGTATAAAAATATCTTTGAAAAAGACCGTGCGTTAGTGCGCCGTTTTCAGAAAATTGATGTACTTGAACCAAGTGTCGCTGATACCACTAAAATACTTAATGGTTTAAAAGAACGTTACGAAGAGCATCATGGCATTCGCTATACGCAAAAAGCGTTAAAAGCGGCCGCAGAGCTCAGTGCTAAGTACATTAATGAGCGTCACTTACCTGATAAAGCCATTGATGTTATTGATGAAGCGGGTGCTAGCCAACGATTACAACCGATCTCTAAACGCAAAAAAACCATTGGTGTGGCAGATATCGAATTGATCGTGGCAAAAATGGCGCGTATTCCGCAGCAAAGTGTGTCATCAAGCGATAAAGAGACTCTTAAAAATCTTGATCGTAACTTGAAGATGTTGGTATTTGGCCAAGATCAATCAATCGATGCACTAACCTCGGCCATTCGCTTATCACGTTCAGGCTTATCAAATGAAGATAAACCAGTCGGTTCGTTCTTGTTTGCAGGACCAACGGGTGTAGGTAAAACGGAGGTAACTAAACAGCTTGCAAAATGTATGGGTGTTGAGTTTATCCGTTTTGATATGTCTGAGTATGTTGAGCGCCACGCGGTAAGCCGTTTAATTGGTGCGCCTCCAGGCTACGTTGGTTTTGAACAAGGTGGTTTGTTAACTGAGGCTGTGATTAAAAATCCACATTCGGTTGTCTTACTGGATGAGATTGAGAAAGCTCACTCAGATATTTACAATATCTTACTGCAAGTGATGGATCATGGCACGCTGACAGATAATAACGGCCGTAAAGCTGACTTTAGAAACGTTGTGGTGGTAATGACTACCAATGCGGGAGTACAAGAAACAGTACGTAAATCAATAGGCTTTACTGATCAAGATCATTCTCATGATGCGATGAGCGAAATCAATAAAGTATTTTCGCCAGAATTTAGAAACCGCCTAGATAACATCATTTGGTTTAACCACCTTGATCGTGATGTAACTTTACTGGTTGTTGATAAATTTATTGTTGAGCTACAAGCGCAGCTGGATAAAAAGTCAGTTAATCTTGAGCTTACTAACAAAGCGCGGGAATGGTTGGCAGATAAAGGCTACGATAAAGCTATGGGCGCACGTCCAATGGGCCGCGTGATCCAAGAGCAATTGAAAAAGCCGCTGGCAAACGAGATCTTATTTGGGCAACTTATCGACGGTGGCACAGTGAAAGTGTCTATCAAAGATAAAAAATTGCGTTTTGATTATGAAACGAATTTAACACCTGCATAATTGCAGCGTTAAATAGAAAACAAAAAGCCCAGCAATTGCTGGGCTTTTTGTTTATTAAATGTAATTGTTAGTTTAGCTATCAATTACATTTAATAAACGCTTCAAGCTAATGTAGAAAGTAACTAAGTTACTCAGACAACTTAGCTAAAAACTTGATATTTCGTTAACGCACTAACTTAGCGAGCACGGAATACGATGCGACCTTTTGATAAATCGTATGGGGTCATTTCTACGGTAACTTTATCGCCGGTTAAAATGCGGATATAGTTTTTACGCATTTTACCTGAAATGTGAGCCACAACTACGTGACCATTTTCAAGCTCAACTCGGAACATTGTATTTGGTAAAGTATCAAGGACCGTCCCTTGCATTTCGATTACGTCTTCTTTCGCCATGTTTAGCGTAACACCTCTTTAATAGTTAAACGATGCAGATTCTGCCGAAAATACACCAATAAGTAAAGCCGCAGTAGGCATTTTTGTAAATTAAATAGCCAGCCACTGGTCTGCAACCCTATTTTGGGCAGGTAAAAATTGGGTTTTGTAACGCATTTTTGCACATTCATCAATTTGATAACCTAAATAGACAAATTCTTTATCGTATTGTTTGGCAAATTTGAGCTGCTCTAAAATCATAATTGTGCCCACACTGAAGTGCTCATAATCAGGATCAAAAAAAGTGTAAATAGCAGAAACAGCGTTGTGCATACAATCAGTTACCGCCACTGCAACCAGTTTCTCTTGGTCCCATAATTCAATAAAAGTAATTGGTAACCAGTGACAAAATATAAAGCTGTTGAACTGACTTTGTTCTGGTGGGTACATAGAACCGTCTTGGTGACGCTCGGTAATGTATTTACTGTATAACGGAAAGTATTCAGGGCGTTGTTGGTCTGAATATTTCACACTAAAGGCATTTTTTGCTTTATTAAGTTTACGTTTTTGTGATTTTGTCGGTAAAAATGCCTTAGCTAATACACGCACAGACTTACATGCGCTGCAAACAGGGCAGTGTGGTCGGTAAATTTGGTCACCACTACGGCGAAAACCGAGGGCCAGTAATTGCTCAAATTTGCCCGGGGTATAACAACTTGGATCCAAAATGACTAATAATTGCTCTTGGCGATCGGCTAGGTAGCTACAATCAAATTGTTGGCTTAAACCTAAACGAGCAGGTAAGTGTTCAGTCATAAATAGCGATAAGCTCCTGAGGTTGCCACATTGTTGTTGGAATAATAAACTCTTCTGCTTGTTTTAGTTTAGTTAAAAATTCTGAGCGCGGTAGCACTTTTTCACCTAAAGTGACTAAATAAGGATTCTCAAGCTGACAGTCAATAAAATGCGCATGGTGACGTTTCAACCAATTGACCAATGCCCACATGGCTAATTTTGAACAATTAGCTTGATGATGGAACATTGATTCGCCGCAAAATACGCCATGCTGCATAATACCGTACAAGCCTCCAACAAGTTTGTCGTCTGACCAGATTTCTAAACTATGCGCTAAGCCTGCTTTATGTGCATCTTTATAAGCGTTGAGCATTTTTTTTGTGATCCAGGTGCCATCTGTTTCTAAGCGTTGTTGGCGACAGGCTTCAATCACCTGAGTAAATTCGGTATTAATAGTCACTTTAACCGGATTTTTTTTCAGATGCTTGCGTAAGCTTCGGCTAATATGAAATTCATCGAGTTCAATGATGCCGCGCATACTTGGCGACCACCACATAATTGGCTCGTATTCACTAAACCATGGAAAAATACCGTAGCGATAGGCATTTTTTAATCGCGTTACAGATAAGCATCCACCAATGGCAAGTAAACCATCTGGATCATCTAATGCATGGGTGGGATCAGGAAAAGCAAAGTGGCTTTTAGCGAGTTGATAAAGTTGTTTAGTCATAACACCGATTGAATAACTGAATGGTCAAGATAAAGTGTAACCTGTTGCTTTAAATTCACAAACCACAAATTATTGTGTTATCCATCCCCTCGTACAGCGCTTACTTATGATAGGCAAATTGTAGGCATAAAAAAAGCGCGTTAAAAAACGCGCTTAATTGAACCATTAACTAATCGAATTAGCTAACCACTTTTACGGGTACTGCTTGACCTGCGTTGAACTTAGTTGTCATCGCTTCTTCAACAGGTACAAACGATGTAAGGTCAATACCTTCAACTGCAGACTTATACTCTTCGATAGTCGGGAAACGACCAAGAACAGAAGAAAGTACTACAACTGGCGTTGAACCCAGTAGTGACTCACCTTTTTTCTCAGATGTATCAGCTACTACACGGCCTTGGAACAGACGTGTTGACGTTGCGATAACAGTGTCACCAGGTTCAGCTTTTTCTTGGTTACCCATACATAGGTTACAACCAGGGCGTTCTAGGTATAAGATATTTTCATACTTAGTACGTGCAGCCGTTTTTGGTTTTGCATCGTCAAATTCAAACCCTGCGTATTTAGCAAGGATATCCCAATCGCCTTCCGCTTTAAGCTCATCAACAATGTTATATGTTGGTGGCGCAACGACCAATGGCGCTTTGAATGAGATAGAACCGTTTTTCTTCTCAAGGTTACGTAGCATGTGAGCAATAATTTTCATATCGCCTTTATGAACCATACACGAACCAACAAAAGCTAAATCAACAGGCTTGTCGTTGTAAAAAGAAACAGGGCGGATCACATCGTGAGTATAACGCTTAGAAACATCATCGTTATTTACATCTGGATCGGCAATCATTGGCTCAACGATTTGGTCTAAATCAACCACAACTTCTGCGTGGTATTTAGCATTATCGTCTGGAGAAAGTGCTGGCTCTTCACCAGATTGAATACCTGCAATACGCTTGTCGGCTAAGTCGATTAGACCTTGTAGCGTTTGCGCCTCGTTATCCATCCCTTTGTTGATCATGATTTGGATACGTGACTTAGCAAGTTCAATTGACTTAATTAACGTTTCATCATTTGAAATACAGATTGATGCTTTCGCTTTCATCTCTGCAGTCCAGTCAGTGAAGGTAAACGCTTGGTCAGCCATAAGAGTACCAATATGCACTTCAATGATGCGACCTTGGAACACGTTTTCGCCACCAAATTGCTTAAGCATTTGCGCTTGCGTTGCATGTACAACGTCGCGGAAATCCATGTGCTTAGCCATTTTGCCTTTAAACGTAACTTTAACTGAATCAGGAATTGGCATAGCTGATTCACCCGTTGCAAGTGCAACAGCAACCGTACCCGAGTCGGCACCAAAGGCAACACCTTTAGACATACGTGTATGCGAGTCACCACCGATGATGATTGCGCGGTCATCAATAGTAATGTCGTTCAATACTTTGTGAATAACGTCAGTCATTGCATGATAAACGCCTTTCGGGTCACGTGCAGTGATCAAACCAAACTTATTCATGAACGCCATTAGTTTAGGAATGTTTGCTTGCGCTTTGCTATCCCATACAGATGCAGTGTGACAACCAGACTGATATGCACCATCAACAAGAGGTGAAATCGTAGAAGCAGCCATGGCTTCTAATTCTTGTGCTGTCATTGGGCCGGTTGTATCTTGCGAACCAACGATGTTCACTTTAACGCGAACATTTGAGCCTGCATGAAGTGGTGTATCAGATAGTACACCTACTGCATTACGGTTAAAGATTTTTTCAACCGCTGTTAAGCCTTGGCCTTCATGTGAAATTTCTTTTGAAGGTGCATACACAAGTGGAGTTTCAATGCCGAGTGTTTCAGCAGCAAACGTTTGTAGTTTTTTACCGAATACAACAGCGTAAGAACCACCGGCTCTCATGAATTCAACTTTTTGCGGTGTGAATGCTGACGAAATATCAACAAGTTCTTTATCACCGTTATAAAGCTTTTTCTCTTTAGTATTGATTGTTAACACAGTACCGGTAGCAACAGAGTACGCTTCTTCAAGCACTGCATCACCATTGTCATCAGTCACTGTATTGCCGTTTGCGTCTACTTTTTTAACCCAATTTTTAAGGTCAAGACCAATACCGCCAGTTACATCAACCGTCGTTAAGAAGATTGGCGCAATACCATTAGTACCTGCAACAACAGGGGCAATGTTGATGAAAGGAACGTATGGGCTTGCTTGTTTACCCGCCCAAAGTGCTACGTTATTCACACCAGACATACGTGATGAGCCTACGCCCATCGTGCCTTTTTCAGCAATAAGCATTACTTTAGCGTTAGGGTGTTTCTTTTGAAGCGCAACAATTTCTTGTTGTGCTTCTTCAGTGATCATGCATTTACCGTGTAATTCACGGTCAGCACGTGAATGTGCTTGGTTACCTGGAGATAGTAAATCAGTTGAGATGTCGCCTTCACCGGCAATATAGGTTACTACATCGATTTTTTCTTCGATGTCAGGTAATTTTGTGAAGAATTCAGCTTGTGCGAAACTCTCTAGTAACTCTTTAGCAATAGCATTGCCTGCTTCGTATGCCGCTTTTATGCGCGCCATATCTGCATCGTATAAGAATACTTGAGTCTTAAGTACTTCAGCCGCTTGTGCTGCGATTGTTGCGTCATCAGCAAATACTAAATCAATTAGCATTTCAATTGACGGGCCGCCTTTCATGTGTGAAAGCAGTTCAAATGCGAATTCTGGAGTGATCTCTGCAACTTGCTCTTCACCCAAAATAATTTCTTTTAGAAACTGTGCTTTAACGCCCGCAGCACTGGTTGTTCCTGGTAATGTATTAAAGATAAAGAAATGCAGTGAATCTTTACGGTGCTCGTTATTAGTATCTTTAATTTGATTAATGATTTCTGATACTAGTTCAGCGCTATCGATTGGTTGTGGGTTTAATCCAAGCTCCGTTTTACGGGTTTGGATTTCTTCCATATATTTTGTATACAAACTCATAGAAAACTCTCGGTATTTTACTTGATATGAAGTTAAGCATTTTAACTGATTTTACAGTCTCTAGTAATGCCTAAATGAATAAAGCTTTTCTGCCTAACTATAATTATAGCTAGTTTTACTTACTATACTTTGACGATATTCATTGCTCGAACTTAGATCCTATCGCACCTAAGCCATTAATTGTATAAATATGATTGATTCCGAGTATAAGTGTGGTGAATGTTGATGCGACTGCAATGAGTACTTTTCGGTGTAGGATGAGCCTTTATAATTTTTGGCCAAAAAAAGGGCTGAAAATTCAGCCCTTACTATATGTTGTGTAAACTTATAGGTTATCTAAGAAACGCTCAGCATCAAGTGCTGCCATACAGCCAGTACCAGCAGAAGTGATTGCTTGACGGTAGATATGATCAGACACATCACCTGCAGCAAAAACACCTGGTACACTTGTTTGTGTTGCATTGCCGTTTAGGCCTGACTCAACCACTAAGTAGCCATCTTTCATTTCAAGTTGGCCAACAAACATATCAGTATTTGGTTTATGACCAATTGCAATAAATACGCCCGCTAAATCAATTTCTTCAGTGGCTTCTGAGTTTGCATCCTTGATACGAACACCGGTAACACCCATTTGGTCGCCCAGTACTTCATCAAGCGTACGGTTATAATGCATGACTACGTTACCGTTTGCTGCTTTTTCAGCGAGGCGATCGGCTAAGATTTTTTCACTGCGGAAGCTATCACGACGGTGAATTACATGTACTTCATCAGCAATGTTCGATAAATAAAGCGCTTCTTCAACCGCGGTATTACCACCGCCAACAACCGCAACTTTTTGACCTTTATAGAAAAAACCATCACAGGTTGCACATGCTGACACACCACGGCCTTGGAAGTTAGTTTCAGACTCTAGGCCCAAGTACTTAGCAGATGCACCCGTTGCAATGATCAGCGCATCACACGTGTAAGTACCTTGGTCGCCAGTTAGCGTGAAAGGGCGCTTAGTTACATCAACAGTGTGAATGTGATCAAAAACAATTTCAGTTTCAAAACGCTCGGCATGCTCTTTCATACGATCCATTAATGCAGGACCTGTTAAACCGTGAGCATCGCCCGGCCAGTTTTCAACTTCAGTCGTTGTTGTAAGTTGACCGCCTTGTTGCATACCGGTGATCAATACCGGGTTTAAATTTGCGCGTGCTGCGTAAACTGCTGCAGTGTAACCCGCAGGTCCAGATCCTAAAATTAGCAACTTACAATGTTTTACTTCACTCATGTTTTTATATCCTAAACGTTTAATAGCGTATTAATGCGCTCGATTTTAAGAGAAACAAGAGGGAAGTAAATAAAAGCGGCGATTATTTTTTTTTCTAAATCACAAAGCTGTCAAATATTGTGTACTAGAATCATGATAAGTGTACGATTTGTATGATATCTGAGCTATTAATTCAGTATTAACTCCGCATGCGACGTTAATTCATGACCAAGCTGTGTTTTTTTGATATGTTTTAACTAATTTTGATTTGTGACCCTGATTAAGGGTGACCTAAGTGAATAGGCAATTATGTTATTTTGGCAGGAAAAACCCGCGTACGGGTTGACTTCAAAAGACGTTAACGTCTTAACCAATGCACAAGAATATCGCACGCATTTACTAGCACTGATTGCGCAGGCAAAAACACGTATTTATATTACGACACTTTATCTGCAAGATGATGAAGCAGGGCGTGAAGTGTTAGCAGCGTTACATCAGGCTTCATTAGCAAACCCCGCATTAGATGTAAAAGTGTTGGTTGACTTTCATCGTGCCCAACGCGGTTTAATTGGTGCGGCAAAGTCAGATGGTAATGCCAGTTTATATTGTGAATATCAAGAAAAATATCAATCAAATGTACAAATTTTTGGCGTACCAGTAAAAGCAAAAGAACTTTTTGGGGTGCTGCATTTAAAAGGTTTTGTAATTGATGATACGCTGCTTTACAGCGGTGCGAGTTTAAATAATGTGTATTTGCAGTATCAAGAGCGCTACCGGTTAGATCGCTATTTTTTAGTCGAGCAGGCCTCACTATGTGATTCTGTGATTGACTTTATTGAACATGAATTGTTGAGTTCTGAAGCCGTTCCACGCATTGATGTGCGGCCTTTAACAAAGTTTAATGATATTAAAATCGCACAAAAACAATTGATGCGTTCATTAAAGCAAGCTAACTACGCTCACAGTGTGGAGCAAAATGAGCAAGCACTTGGCGTGCGACTATTTTTAGGACTGGGACGACGTAATAACGAGCTCAATCGTGTGATCAAATCCTTATTTGATGCCACCGAGCAAGAGTTAGTGCTGTATACCCCATACTTTAATTTTCCTGCACCGTTAATGCGTTCCTTGCGCCGCTTACTAAAACAGGGCAAGCAAGTAACAATCGTAGTAGGCGATAAAACGGCGAATGATTTTTACCTGCCACCAAGTGAACCATTTAGTAAAATAGGTGCTTTGCCGTACTTGTATGAAACGATTTTGCATAAATTTTTAAAATCGCAAAAGCGCCATATTATTAACGGTAATTTAAATGTGTATTTGTGGCAGCATGAAAGTAACTCATTTCATTTGAAAGGTATTTGTGCTGATCGTAAATATCATTTATTGAGTGGCCATAATTTAAATCCTCGTGCCTGGGGATTAGATATCGAAAATGGCATTTTATTAGAAGATCCTGAGCAAAGTCTCATGCCAGCAATCGACAATGAAAGAGCCGAGATATTACAACACTGTCGTCGTTTAAACGGTGCCGAAGATTTAGAAACCATGGACGATTACCCGCCAGCGGTTAAAAAATTGCTGGGGCAAGCTAAGCGTGTCAAAGTTGATTTTATTATTAAGCGTTTTATTTAACGCAAAGTTAGAGACTAAAATGTAAGTACTATAAAAGCAGCGGTTACGCTGCTTTTTGTTGATTTAGCCTCGGAGCTGTTGCCCAACTCCGCTACAATATTTTTGCAAAACTGATGATGGTTATTTTAATATTCAAAGGAACTAACAATGCTTATTAAATCCGCCGAGCAAAAAGATTACGCCTCTTTAATTGAGATCTGGGAAGCTTGCGTTTCTCATACCCATGACTTTTTAACCCAACAACACATAGATGAACTGAAACCATTGATTTTGGCACATTATTTTGATGCTGTTAGTCTTTTTTGTTGTAAAGACAACAGTGGAAAAATAATTGGGTTTATTGGCGTTGCTGGCGGCAATATTGAAATGCTGTTTGTTGAGCCGACTTTCTTTGCGAAGGGGGTTGGCACGTTCTTAATTAATTACGCGATTGATAATTTAGCGGCAACTCATGTTGATGTTAACGAGCAAAACCCTAAAGCCCATGGTTTTTATTTAAGTAGAGGGTTTGAGCAAATAGGGCGCTCTGAATTAGATGGTCAAGGAAAGCCGTTTCCGCTGCTACATATGCGTTTAGCAAAAGTAGTTGAGGCTGACTAAATGGAACTGGTGATTTCAGATTCAATAACTTTAAAGCCATTAGATATTAGTCACGCAGTTGAACTTTACCAAGTTATCGCCGATAGTCGGGAAAATCTGAGTCAATTTTTACCTTGGGTGGATGACGTAATAGATGTTAATTCAACTAAACGTTATATATATGAACGACTACACAGCGGTAAAGCAGGTTCTCAGTGGTTTGCGGTATATATAGAGGATCGCTTAAGCGGTGTATTTGGTATTAAACACATTGATCCTGACAGTAAAGGTGCTGAATGCGGTTATTGGTTAGCTGATTTTGCACGCGGGCAAAGAGCCATGAATCAAGTGCTTACTAAAATAGTGCCTTATATAAAAAATAATAGTCATGCAAAAGTGATTGAGTTTTGTTGTTTAGAGGAAAACTTAGCGAGTATAAAGGTTGTGCAACGCGCAGGCGCACAATTTAAATATTATCAAAAAGAGACATCAATCTTCCTTGCTAATCAGCAACAGCAGCGTTTAGGTGTTTATGAAATAAAGCTAACGTGATCTGTGTTCATGGTAAGTAAAAAAAGCGCAATACAATTAATATCGCGCTTTATTATTATCGCTAACTATTAAAACGTCCACTCAACATGAAATTGCGGTACCGACTCAGTGGTATCGGTCCCTAGCTTGTTGTGCCAATATTGCCACTCAAGGCCAAGTAGTAAGGTGTTTTCTTTCATGCTGATGGCATTACCCAAGTCCCAAGTAATGATAGGCTGCGCTAAGATCCACGCCTTAACATCTTCACCAAATTCATTTTCGCGCTCAGCAATATATTCAACATGGCCAGTTATATTAAATTTTTGCGAACCAATCGAAAACGGGTAACCCCATGCAACATCTAGCATCCAGCTGTTAGTTTCAATAGGCGCGCCGCCACGCGCAACACCCTCGTTATCATCTATATAGGCCGTAACTAGGGTTGATAAAAAACTAAATCCTGGCGCTTGCCAATTTACTTTAACACCGGGTAAATACTTCAATACCTTAGCATCACCTGCGGCGTTAAAGCCCGCTGTTAATCCAACGTCAGCAATAGCGCCAAACGAAAAGTCATTACCGGTTATTTTAGAAAGGCTAAAAGTTGAATACCATTCGCCATAAAAGTCACGGTCTTGATAGCCATCATCAACATTATCATTAATGTAATCTATGAAGAAAAAGTTATCACCATAGTCATAGCCAGAGGCGTGTTGCAGTGAAGCGATTGATGTACCTGCTTCTTGTTCAGTAAATGGGTTTTTAAAATCGCCGTAGTTTAAATGTAGTTGCGTTGTGCTCCAATTTGCAGCAAAGCTAGATGTACTAACTGCACAAAGGGCGAATAAAGATAATGTTGATTTTATATTCATAACTATATGTTTAATGGGGAGTAAAGTGCAAAGTATAGCAGATACGCCCAAACGTGAGCGCATCTGCTTAAGTATTTATGCCTTATTTCGGCGTAGGCAAATTACAGCTATAGCAGTAAATGCCAATATAAAGCAGTAGTAAGATGAGGTTGATACTTGCCACGGGCTAATTTTAAATGTTGCGCCAAGTAGTAACGCTTGTGCACCATAAGGGAGAGATCCTTGCGTAACACAGGCGAAAATATCCAGTAAGCTTGCTGAACGCTTACCGCTGATCTCACCATCATCGGCAAGTTTTTTTGCGATAGGACCGGCAACAATAATCGACACGGTATTATTCGCTATACATACGTTGCTGGTCATAACTAACGCGGCAATACCAAGTTGATCTGCCACTTTTCTGTGCCATTTTGCAATGACTTTAGTAATGGCTTGAATCTTTTGCGCGATATAATCAAGGCCACCGTTAATACGAATAAACTCTGATAAGCCACCAATAAACATCGACAGCAAGAATATTTCTTGCATATCAGTAAAGCCCTTATAAATGTCTTTTACAAAGCTGGCACCTTCATAACTGCCAGTAAAGCCCATCAGTGCCGCAAATATAATACCGCTGAACAGCACCACAAATACATTAAAGCCCATCACCGCTAGTACTAAAATAAATGCATAAGGTAGTACTAATAGAATATCGTAATCTTTGGTTTCTACTGCTTGAGCCGCAGGAGTTAAAAAGAATAATAAACCAATAGTGAGGATAGCTGCTGGCAATGCGATTTTTAAATTCTCACGGAATTTATCTTTCATCTCACAGCCTTGGGTACGCGTTGCAGCAATGGTGGTATCAGAAATAATTGATAAGTTATCGCCAAACATCGCACCTGACACAATCGTACCGGCCATTAATGCTGGATCAATACCGGTTTTAATAGAGACCGCATACGCAATCGGGCCAATCGCCCCGATAGTACCCATTGAAGTACCCATGGCCGTAGATACTACCGCTGCAATTAAAAATAAGCCCGGTAAAAGTAATGCTGGTGGAATAAGTGATAAACCGGCGTTAACAACCGCATCCACGCCGCCTGTAGCACCTGCGACGGCAGAAAATGCCCCAGCAAGTAAATAAATTAAGCACATGGTAATGATGTTGTTGTGACCGGCACCTTTTATAAAGGTTTCTACACTGTGGTTAATGGTGTTCTTATTTAAAATAAACGCCAGCATAATCGCCGGTAAAATAGCAACAGGGGCAGGGAGCTGATAAAAAGCGTAATCGACCCCTTGTGATTGCAGGTATAAACCCGCACCTAAAAATAAGGCCACAAAGGTTAATAGGGGGAGCAAAGATAGTTTTGCTGTTGTTTTATTAAATGATGGCTGCATCATATTCCTCGTTAGATAACTTCTTGCACAACTAACACAGCCAAAACATCCCTCTTTTAGCTGAATTTAGTTGTCATACCTACCACAATGATAAGTACCTCAACAGCGCCCGCAAGCCAAAGACCAAATCGGCGCAAAGAAAGAAGTTTAAATGTATAGATGGCTAAAGTCTATGGGTATCTGTTATTATTATTTTTTAAAAGGCTTACCTGACTATTACACGAGTTTTAGATAAAATCTAGCCAACTCAAAAAATGCATAGGTTATTAATATGAATCGAATAGGCGTATTTGGCGCAAACGGAAGAATGGGCTTGGCATTAATTGAAGCCGCTCACAAAAATAATCATACCGAGCTTAGTGCAGCCTATGTACGCAGCAGTTCTCCCTTATTAAATATTGCCGTTAATCAATTAAATAGCGCAGCACCTGCGACAATTAATTTTAGTGATGAACGCAACGTTGACAATACCGACGTACTGATTGATTTTACGCTCCCAGCGGGTATGCGTGAGCATTTAAAAACAGCTGTTGCACAAAATATCCCGATGGTGATTGGCACCACCGGTTTAAATGACGACGATATGCTGGCGTTACAAACGGCTGCCAAGCAGATTCCAATTGTGTTTGCGCGAAATTACAGCGTAGGCGTAAATTTACTGTTGAATTTAGTGCAAACCGCCGCCACTAAATTTGGTGATGATTTAGATATCGAAATTTTTGAAGCGCATCATCGCCATAAAATAGATGCGCCATCAGGCACTGCACTTGCCATTGGTGAGGCAATTGCCGATGCAAAAGGGTGGGTGCATGATGAGGTTGCGATATTTGATCGCAGCCGAGTAGAAACAGAAAAATCGCAAAATGAAATTGGTTATTCGGTGCTCCGAGGCGGAGATATAGTTGGTGAACATACCGCATATTTCGCAACTTCTGGCGAAAGGCTTGAATTAACTCATAAAGCAAGTTCTCGAATGACCTTTGCATTAGGCGCAGTAAGAGCTGCGGGCTGGTTGAAAAATAAGCCTGCAGGACTTTATGACATGCAAGATGTCCTCGACTTGAAGTAGTTTAGTTACTTTTTTGGGTGTTTGGTGGCTTTTTTGGCTTATAGGGCTTATTTTTACTGATTATTGAAATAGGGTTAGACCTAAAAGGCAAATTACTATAAAATAGCGCTAATTTGCCAAAAATTCATAATTGCGTGTTTCCAATCGCTATAAACGGGTAGTAAAGCAAATGACTTTACTCCCGTTTTTTACTGTTAGGAGGTTAACTTGACTAAATCCGCTCTGTTAGTTCTAGAAGACGGCACAGTGTTTCGCGGTACTGCAATCGGCGCTGACGGCATGTCTGTCGGTGAAGTAGTATTCAATACATCAATGACTGGTTATCAGGAAATTCTGACTGACCCTTCATACGCGGAACAAATCGTAACTTTGACGTACCCACACATAGGTAATACGGGTACTAACAGCGAAGACGAAGAAGCGAGTCACATTTGGGCTAAAGGCCTAGTGATCCGTGATTTGCCACTGCTAGCAAGTAATTTCCGTAACGAGCAATCGTTAGATGATTACTTAAAAGAACGTAATATCTTAGGTATTGCAGACATCGACACCCGTAAGCTTACCCGTATTTTGCGCGATAAAGGCGCTCAAAACGGTTGTATTATTGCAGGTGACGAATTAGATGAAAACCAAGCGCTCGCAGCTGCGCAAGCCTTCCCAGGCTTAAAAGGTATGGATTTAGCGAAAGTAGTATCAACCAAGGAAAATTTCGAGTGGCGTGAATCAAGCTGGACATTAGGCGCAGGGTTCAAAACTCTAAACGCAGCCGATGAAAAGTTTCACGTTGTTGCTTATGATTTCGGTGTGAAGCGTAATATTCTACGTATGCTTGTAGACCGTGGTTGTAAATTAACCGTTGTACCTGCACAAACCTCGGCAGCTGACGTGTTAGCACTTAACCCAGATGGTATCTTCTTATCGAATGGCCCGGGCGATCCAGAACCGTGTACTTACGCCATTGAAGCAATTAAAGCCTTTTTAGAAACTGAAATTCCTATTTTTGGTATCTGTTTAGGTCACCAATTGTTAGCACTTGCCTCGGGTGCAAAAACAGTGAAAATGAAGTTTGGTCATCACGGTGGTAACCACCCAGTGAAAGATTTAGACCGTAACGTAGTAATGATCACTGCGCAAAACCATGGTTTTGCTGCCGATGAAACAACGTTACCAGATAACCTTCGTGCTACGCATAAATCGTTATTTGACGGAACGTTGCAAGGTATTCACCGCACCGACAAACCTGCTTTTAGCTTCCAAGGTCACCCTGAAGCAAGCCCAGGTCCACACGATGCAGCCCCATTATTTGACCACTTCATCGATTTGATGCAAGCGCGTAACAACTAATTAAACCGGAGTAACAATGCCAAAACGTACCGACATAAAAAGCATTCTTATCCTAGGCGCAGGCCCGATTGTAATCGGCCAAGCCTGTGAATTTGACTACTCTGGTGCTCAAGCGTGTAAAGCACTTAGAGAAGAAGGCTATCGAGTTATTTTAGTTAACTCAAACCCTGCAACAATTATGACCGATCCTGATATGGCTGATGCGACCTACATCGAGCCAATTCATTGGGAAGTGGTAGAAAAAATTATTGAAAAAGAAAAGCCAGATGCAGTGCTACCTACAATGGGTGGTCAAACCGCATTAAACTGTGCGCTAGAACTAGACAAGCACGGTGTATTGGCAAAGCATGGTGTTGAGCTAATTGGCGCAACAGCTGATGCAATCGATAAAGCAGAAAACCGCGAACGTTTCGACATCGCAATGAGAAATATCGGTTTAGAATGCCCGCGTGCTGAAATTGCTCATTCAATGGATGAAGCAAAAGACATCATCACACGCATTGGTTTACCGTGTATTATTCGACCTTCTTTCACTATGGGCGGCACCGGCGGCGGTGTGGCGTATAACTTAGAAGAGTTTGAAGAAATTTGTGAACGCGGTTTAGACCTTTCTCCAACCAGCGAGCTATTGATTGATGAATCATTGATCGGTTGGAAAGAGTACGAAATGGAAGTTGTGCGTGACAAAAACGACAACTGCATTATCGTTTGTGCAATTGAAAACTTTGACCCAATGGGTGTTCATACTGGCGATTCAATCACCGTTGCTCCTGCGCAAACATTAACTGACAAAGAATACCAACTAATGCGTAATGCCTCTATGGCAGTACTGCGTGAAATTGGTGTTGAAACAGGTGGCTCAAACGTACAGTTTGGTGTTAATCCAGATGACGGCCGTATGGTTATTATCGAGATGAACCCACGTGTATCACGTTCATCAGCACTTGCTTCAAAAGCAACCGGTTTCCCGATTGCTAAAATCGCGGCTAAGCTCGCTGTAGGTTACACATTAGACGAGTTACAAAATGATATCACCGGTGGTAAAACACCTGCGTCGTTCGAGCCATCAATCGACTATGTAGTCACAAAAATTCCTCGCTTTAACTTTGAAAAATTTGCCGGTGCAAACGACCGTTTAACCACACAAATGAAATCTGTAGGCGAAGTAATGGCGATTGGTCGTAACCAACAAGAGTCGTTACAAAAAGCATTACGTGGTCTGGAAGTTGGCGCAACGGGTTTCAACCCAATCGTGGCACTTGACGACCCGAAAGCGAAAGAAAAAATCATCCGTGAATTACGTGAGCCAGGCGCTGAGCGTATTTGGTACATTGCTGATGCAATGCGTCACGGCATGAGCGTTGAAGAAGTGTTTCAGTTAACGAAAGTTGACCGTTGGTACTTAGTACAGATTGAAGACATCTTAAAAGACGAAGCTAAAATTGCCGAAGTGGGCATGGCTGGCTTAAGCGCTGATTTCCTTCGTAAGTTAAAACGTAAAGGTTTTGCTGACCCTCGTATCGCTGAAATTGCCGGTGTGTCTGAAGCTGAAATTCGTAAAAAGCGTCATTTATTAAACATCGTGCCAGTATACAAGCGCGTTGATACGTGCGCTGCAGAGTTTAGCTCTGATACTGCATACATGTACTCAACGTACGATGAAGAGTGTGAAGCTAACCCATCTGATCGTGATAAAATCATGGTTATTGGTGGCGGTCCTAACCGTATTGGCCAAGGTATTGAATTTGATTACTGTTGTGTTCACGCAGCCCTTGCACTACGTGAAGACGGTTACGAAACTATCATGGTTAACTGTAACCCTGAAACGGTTTCTACCGACTACGATACGTCAGACCGTTTATACTTTGAACCAATTACCCTTGAAGACGTACTTGAAATCGTACGTGTAGAAAAGCCTGTTGGTGTAATCGTGCAATACGGTGGTCAAACACCACTTAAACTTGCCCGTGAACTTGAAGCTAACGGCGTGCCAGTAATTGGTACTTCACCAGATGCGATTGACCGTGCAGAAGACCGTGAGCGTTTCCAACAACTTGTTGAGCGTTTAAACCTGCTTCAGCCTGAAAATGCTACTGTTACTTCAACTGAAGAAGCGATTTTAAAATCAGCTGAAATTGGTTTCCCACTGGTTGTGCGTCCTTCGTATGTACTAGGTGGTCGCGCAATGGAAATCGTGTATGACGAGCAAGACTTACGTCGTTACATGACCGAAGCCGTATCTGCATCAAATGAAGCACCAGTACTACTTGACCGTTTCTTAGATAACGCGATTGAAGTTGACGTTGACGCAATTTGCGACGGCGAGCAAGTGATCATCGGCGGCATCATGGAACACATTGAACAAGCGGGTGTTCACTCAGGTGACTCAGCCTGTTCATTACCAGCCCATTCGTTATCACAAGAAGTGCAAGACGTAATGCGCAAGCAAGTAACTGACATGGCACTGGAGCTTGGCGTGGTTGGTTTGATGAATACACAGTTTGCTGTTAAAGATGGCAAAGTGTACTTAATCGAAGTAAACCCACGTGCAGCGCGTACGGTACCGTTCGTATCAAAAGCGACCGGTGTGGCACTTGCAAAAGTAGCGGCACGTTGTATGGCGGGTCAATCTTTAGCAAGCCAAGGCATTACTAAAGAAGTGATACCACCTTACTACAGCGTAAAAGAAGTGGTATTGCCATTTGCTAAGTTCCAAGGTGTGGATCCTATCCGTGGCCCTGAAATGCGCTCTACTGGTGAAGTAATGGGTGTCGGTGATACATTCGCCGAAGCCTTTGCAAAAGCACAATTAGGTGCAAGCAACACTTTACCACGCGGTGGCCGCGCGTTACTATCTGTGCGTAATAGCGATAAGCCACGTATTGTTGAACTAGCTAAAACCATGACAGACCTAGGTTTTGAACTAGATGCAACAGGTGGCACAGCCGCTGCACTTGAAGATGCTGGTATTGCAGTACGTCGTGTAAACAAAGTATTTGAAGGTCGCCCGCACATTCTTGATAGAATCAAAAATGGCGAGTATAGCTATATCGTTAATACTACCGAAGGTCGCCAAGCGATCGAAGATTCGAAGGTGTTACGTCGTGGTGCATTGCAACACAAAACTAACTATACAACGACCTTGAATGCGGCATTTGCTAACTGTACTGCTAACCAAGCAGACGACCGCAGCAAAGTGACGTCAGTTCAAGAACTACACCTGCGATTGAACTAAGGAAATGTGCCAAGGCCGTTTATCGGCCTTGGGATTAAGTGAGAAAAGTATGCAAACAATTCCGATGACAGTTCGTGGCGCAGATTTAATGCGCAAAGAACTTAACGAATTAAAAACAGTTACCCGTCCAAAAATTGTATCTGATATTGCAGTTGCACGTGAACATGGTGACTTAAAAGAAAACGCTGAATATCACGCAGCGCGTGAGCAACAGGGTTTTTGCGAAGGCCGTATTCAAGAAATTGAAGCTAAGCTTTCAAATGTACAAATCATTGATGTGACTAAACTACCAAATACGGGTAAAGTTATTTTTGGTACCACAGTAACAATCGTTAATGTTGAGACTGATGCTGAAGTTAAATACCAAATTGTTGGTGATGATGAAGCAAGTATTAAAGATAACCGTATTTCGGTTAATTCACCGATTGCCCGTGGTTTAATTGGTAAACAAGCAGATGATGCTGTGATCATTAAAACCCCGAAAGGCGACGTGGAATACGAAATCATTGAGGTTGAGTACATTTAATTACTTTACTCATTTTCACGTTTTTAAAAACCGATGCTTGCATCGGTTTTTTTATGCCATAAACAATCTCGACATTTCTTAATAAATTGGGTACGTTAAGCTAACATATTGATAATTTGCAGATGTTGATGACAGCTATTACTTTTCCTGACGCATTAAAAAACGGCGATAAAATTGCCATTTGCGCATTTTCATCCGGTGTTGAGAGCATCTTTCACCCACGCCTGGAACGTGTACTTTCTGGCTTAACACGCCGTGGCTACCAAGTAGTCGAGGGTAAATGCTTAAGACAACAAAGTAGCCCAGCAAAACAACGCGCTGATGAGCTAATGGCGTTCTTACTAGATGACAGCATTGCCGCAATTATGCCGCCGTGGGGTGGTGAGCTTGCCATGGAAATACTTCAGTATATTGATTTTAATGCGGTTAAGTCTGCCAAGCCAAAGTGGTTAGTAGGTTTTTCAGATGTGAGCACGTTTGCCTGTATGCTTACAGTGCGATGTGGTTGGGTAACACTTCATGCTGCAAATCTAATGCAATTACATCCTAACGAGGAAGACAACTACTGCTTGCAAGTTTTTGATGTTCTGGCGCTTGAGAAAAATAGCTATTTCGAACAGGTGCCTGCCAAGTATTATCAGAATAAAGTGATTGATTACGCAAAAGAGCCAGATGCATTATTTGATTATACTCAGCCGAGTCAATGGCGCTGCCTAAACTATCAAGACTCAAGGCAAGTAGAGCTGACGGGGCGGTTATTTGGTGGCTGTCTAGACTCACTTAACGTGTTACTGGCTTCTCCATATCTTGATCTGCATAACTTTAAGCAAACATATGCGCCAGAAGGTTTACTACTTTATTTAGAAAATGCAGAGCTTTCACCTACAGCAGTGGCCCGTACTTTAATGGCTTTGCGGTTAAATGGTGTGTTTGCTGATATTAACGGTATTATTCTGGGGCGTAGTGCTTTGCTTAGCTCTCCAGAGCAAGACATTGATTATTACCAAGCCCTTGAGCTTGCGTTAGGTAATTGTTTATTCCCAGTTATCATCGACGCTGATATCGGACATGTTGCACCCAATTTATGTTTAGTGAATGGCGCGTTTTGCAGTTTTAAAGCCACTATAGATAAAGGCTTAGTCTTCAATGCGAGCCTAGTGACCACTTTGCAATAGAACTTCGTACCTAATTGGTGATAAAGATGCATATTAAGGCAATGGCGTTAATATGCATTTTTCGCGATACGTAATTATTTTGAATCAGATAACCTTTCGACTAATTCAACACGCCGATTCAGCTCTCGACCTAATTCGTTTTTGTTAGTGGCTGCGGGAGAATAGGGGCCAACACCTTGAGGTATTAATCTTGTTTTAGCGATACCATAGTCAGCAATTAAAGCTTTAACTACCGCATCAGCCCGACGTTTAGAAAGGTCTAAATTATATTCAGCAGAGCCTTTATCATCTGTGTGACCAACAACATACAAACTCAATGCCTTATTTTTTTCTAAAACTTGCGCAATGACATCCAATGATTGTTTAGATTCAGGCTTTATGACCGCTTTATCGTAGTCAAATAACACCCCATAGATTGAGGCTTTACCTTTTTGCTTAAGTTGCTCTAACACTTTATCGCTATTTGTCTCTATTAACCCAGTTAATAATGGCTCGCTCTGCATCACTACAAGCTGAATACGAGAATCGCCTTCATAGTTACCTATAAAAAAAGCTACATAGGTAGTTTGGCCCTCAACAGTACTTTTCATAACTTGGTATCGAGGTTGGCGCCAGTAATTATAAGCTTGTTTTACAGCGAGTTTATCCCCTAACTTTTGTAAATCCTCACGGATTAACCTATCTCTGGTATTACCACTGCATGAATCTTTTTGACAAGAGAATACCGTTTCAAACCCTTCTTTTACTAAAGCACTTAGATAATTATGATAAATTTTTAGCGTTGACACCCTGTTTACGACATAAGTAATTTGGGTTAAGTCTCCGGTAACGTCTAGCATTGGGAGTGTGTTAGTTTTTGTATCAACAATACCAACAGGAATGCTGAATTCTTCATAATCAACCTGTTTGTAATCTTCAATATAACTACTAGGGTAGCGACTTATTAATGGATGATCTGCTGAGCCCCCTTTATCTTTACGCGGTGCCTTGGTTATCTGTTTACTATTGTGTTTGGTAAATGCGTCAAAATTGGCAGTGACAAGTCCTGATTCAATGTCTCTTATATCCACTGTGGTTAATAATACTCGCGTCGTATTTTTATACTGACCAACAAATAACGAAATAGCAGCATCGGGGGACTCATCCCCTTTTGTGGCGAAAATATAGTGAGGTTGTTGGAATTGATTACTAGGGTTAAAGTAGCTAGACTTTTCAGCTAATAATTTTCTTTGTTCACGTTTATCTCCTGAATAACAATCACTTAAAGAACATGTATAAACCACTTTAAAACCAGCATCACTTAACGCACTTTCATAATTTTTTGTTACCTTTAACGAAGCAACATTTTTTATCGTATAAGCGTAATGGCCTGTATCACCAATGAATTTTTTATACTCAAATTGTTGAGACTTTTCAGCTGTAGCAACAAACTTTGTAACAAGGCGAGTTTCTTCACCCGCTAAAATAACGGAGTTCTCCAGCTTGGCACTTGGATAGGGGGAAAGCAAAGGCTCTGCGTGTAGGTTAAATACACATATTAGGGGGGCGATACAAAATATAAGTACCTTGGTTATTTTGTTATTCATTGAAATTCCTTTTATTAATGAAGGTAAACATTGTATTTAAAAAATAAGTTGGCCTAATTAAACTTTATAAAAAAGAATAAATCGCAATTTTTTAACGCTTACAAATTTTGCTGGCGTTGATAGTAACTTTACAGGCTTGAGTGTCAATTGATTGCCAATGCTGGATATCGGATGGCGCAGTACAACCGGCATCTTCAATAAGTAAAATGTCATCCTCACAAAGTAATAAAACGGCATTTTTATCTTGAATGAAAACTTTTAACTGATAGCCCTCAAAAGGGATGAGGTTGTTTTTATTGCTGTTGATAGCAGCCATTAGTAATGCTTGCGGATCAGTATAGGTTTTGGTGCTGAACTTTAATGTGCCATCAACCGCGGCTGAAATATCTTTTAGTTGTGATGCAAGATCAGCCATCTTTTCTGGATCATGTGCATTAGCTAGGCTAGAGCAGCCCACAGATAAAACAATTACTAAGATTAGAGTTAAGTATTTCATTTTAAATATTCCAAGCGGTTAAGTTGCCATTTTCGTCTTTACCGTTGTCTAAATTCCAATTACAAATTTGCCAGCACTCTTCATCATTAAAAATAGCATTAGCAATAATCGATATAAAATACTGTATATTTTTAACCGCTAAATTAAAAATGTCGTCGTAGTGCATTGGGCCATTTGGAGTATTAAGCTGCTCAATGTAAGTGTAATTAATCTCATCTTGGCGAGGGTAGAGTAGCCCATTGTTTGCCGCAACATGCCTTGCCCATGGAAAAAGCCGATATCCTTCTTCAGCATGATCAACAACCAGTTGAAAGCCTGAATGCCACGCATCAAAGTCAGGAGCTGCTGATTGTGCGTAATCTGGGTGGATATGCGATAAAACATGCTGCCATAGTTGTTTAATATTTTCATCAAGGCAATTATTCTGGTTGGTACACGAGCCGATATTCAGCTCAACGCGTTCAGCAAGGCCAATTTCACCCAAGTTTAACTTTGGCCAAATGTAAGCGTCTTGATTCATTTCACAAGTGCGGTGATCAGTTTGGTTTTGCTCATACGGGCCCACTTTAAGCTCGACCACCGGATGAATGGTGATATCAGCTGCAACATGCGACATATAACCACACAGCCAAGCAAAGCATTTTTCTTGCGCTGATCCCTCTAGATTTTTGCAATACTTTACTGCTTCTTTAATTACATCACCTGTATTGTGATAATGCATTAAATCAGCCCATTTATTTTGCTCTGAATTACCCACAGCTAAATAAGGGTAGTCAGGCGATACACAGCCTAACTCAAGGTATTTTTGATTTTGACTTAATATCAGCTTTGCTTTGGTAGGAATATTCATTCCAATCAGGGCGTTATTCTCAGTAGCTAAGTTAGCCGCAGTGATGTGTGCAAAGGCACCAGGCATGAGTAAATCCTTCTACTTAGTAGTTTTTGTTAATATATTTGCTTTTCATACATAAAAAGTCAGCATAACTTAAAATAGAAAAATATTATGTAAGATACAACTCTACGGCTAATTTAGTTTTTCACCTAGTGATTGAGTAACATACTCTACAAAATGAGTCACTAAGGCTGACTCAGCGCGTCGCTGGGTATAAAGGGCGTAAAAACGTGCGCCCTTTGGGCGAAAGGCTGGTAATACTTCACGAACTGTTCCTTGTTCTAATTTGCTGGCGACTAGATAGCGAGGTAGCTGTGCTATTCCAACTCCCTGTAACATCGCAGCGTGGATTGCTTTTTTGTCACTAAAAGCCAATTCGCCGGCAACATTCACTATCAACTCTTTGCCATCATTTAATAAGATCCATTGCTCATAGCGTGAATATCCGTTACATCGAGTGATTAGACTATGCGCTTGTAAGTCCTCTGGATGACTGAGTGGTGGATTCTGTAACAGGTATGCGTCAGTTGCACACAATACCATTTCATCTTTTGCAATGAAGCGAGCGAGATAGGGTTCGTTGTTTAGCTCAGTGCTGCGAAATACCACATGGATATTGTCTCTATGTAGGTCAGATTTATGGTTGCTGAAGTCAGTTATTAAACGTACCTGAGGGTGTTCGGCGCGAAATTTAAGCAGTATAGGCGTGAGCATTATTTCACCCCACAAGGTAGGGGCTGAGATGCGAAGCTCGCCACTGAGTGCGTTGCGTCGATTGTGTAAACCATCAATTAACTGCTCATGCAATGTGATCATTTGTTCTGCTTGGCTAAAGGTCAGCTCACCTGCATCTGTGAGGTGAAGTTTTCGAGTGGTGCGGTTGAGTAATACGGTTCCTAAAGTGTGTTCTAAATATTTAATGTCTTTAGAGGCTTTACTTGGCGTTATGCCAAGATGCTCGGCCGCCAAGACGAACGAGTCGAATCGAACTATAGCGACCAACAGGCGCATAAGATAAAGAGTATCTGTTTTGTGATTATTCATTGTTATGTCCTGTTGGGCATTAATGTATTTCCTGGTGCTCTGATTATATCCTGTTTGGCATTGGTTACAATGTACTAAATATCATTTCATAACAGGTTAAAGACATGCAAAAAGATATAAATAATGCGTTTGAATTTCTTCAAGCAGGAGTGCAGCTTAAAAATCGTGCAGTACTTGCGCCTCTTACTCATAACATGAGTGCTGACAATGGCGATCCAAGTCAAGCTGAACTTGATTGGCTTGCAAATTGTATTCGTGGCGGGTTTGGTTTAATTATTGCCGCGGCAACTCAAGTGTTGCCTGGTGGTCGTTGCTGGTCAGGACAACCCGCACTTATGACGCTTTCGCAGCAGAATGCCTTTTCGCGTTTAGCTAAAATAGCGGATGAAAATGAAGCGCAGGTATTGGTACAGCTTCATCATGGTGGAGTAAGGGCTTTACCTGATTTGAATGAAGGTGCTCCTTCAGGGCCTAGCGCTGAGCAACCAGGCGACCGTTATGCTCTGGGGGTAACGGAACTGAAAGATAATGATATTCATGAGCTCATCGAGGCATTTGTTCGATCATCGCAACGAGCTTATGACGCAGGCTTACATGGTGTTGAATTGCACGCAGCACATAATTTTTTACTATGTAACTTCCTCAATCCCCAAGTTAATCGACGCACTGATCAGTGGGGAGGCAGTATACAAAATAGAGCTCGGTTTTTGATCGAAATAGTGCGAGGGATTCGTGCACGTATGCCACGTAAGTTCCTGATAGGCGTACGTCTATCGCCAGAAAGTTATGCCAATGTGGTTGGGATCGAACTAGAAAATCAGTTAGCTGTCACCCGTTTACTGGCAGCTGAGGAAATTGATTATGTGCATTATTCAATGGGCAATACTTTTAAATCAGTTAACGGCAAGGTTGGCACTGACTTGTTGACTGAGTTAAGTAAAGCTAATCCAGCCAATATTCCTATGATGGTAGCAGGAAAAATTCAAGATGAAAAAGACGCTAAGTTGGCATTGGCTGGTGGCGCAGATTTAGTGGCTATTGGTACTGCCGCATTAGGTAATCCAGACTGGGTAAAGCGAGTCAATGAGGGCGCTTCACTAATTTATCCGCCATTTAGCGAGTCATGGATAGCCGAGCAGGGGTTCAGTTTTGAGGCACTGAAGTACCTAAGGTCTATGACCGGTGTGCTTGAGCGAGTAAAAGAAGCATGATGTCTGATTGGGCGTTGTTGTTGATATTTATTCCGACCTTTTTCCTGATTTCAGTGTCACCAGGTTTGTCTATGATGCTTGCCCTGAGTTACGGTGCCAGCTTGGGCGTAAAAAGGGCAGTTTGGGTCATTTTTGGTGAGGTTTTTGGGGTATCACTTATTGCTCTAACAGCCCTACTGGGTTATACCAAAGTGCTGGTTGAATTTCCCGCAGCTATGCAATTGTTCAAATATGTTGGTGCTTTTTATCTTATATGGATGGGTATTAATGTTTGGCTGGATGCAAAAGTTAATGCAGCTACAGTGCAAGTTGACAGTGATAACATTGATTTAATGTTGCGCGGCTTCTTAGTTTCGATTTCAAACCCTAAGTCCTGGTTATTTCTAATGACATTGCTGCCACCTTTTATGAACTCAGCTTTGCCATCGGGTCTACAAACGTTACTTTTTACAGGCTTGATCGCACTAATTGAATGCTTAAATTTACTCATCTATGCTTATGGAGGCCAAAAAATTAACAGATTGCTACTAGCTCGAGGGCAAGGTCAATTATTAGGCAGGATTTCGGCGTTGATGATGATTAGTATTGCAATCTTTTGGCTTATTAGTAGTTATTGATAATTTTAAACTATGAGATTTAATCATCGTAAATGAGCAACTCATTTAATCCTACACCTAGAGCCTTGTGTTATCAATTGACGTTTTAAGTTTTACGATTAAGAGTTATGCTACACATTAGTGTGTTAGGGAAAAGATAGGGATGTTGTTACATATTAAAGTGATTTATCTAATAACTACACATATGAGCGAGCTGAATTAGCTGTAAGCAGTGAAGCTACTTATAATTTATTTAAATTATAAGTGTTTAATACTTAAATAAATTAAATGGTCGGTATGGAGAGATTCGAACTCTCGACCCCTGCCACCCCATGATGTGACGCTATAATGAGTTAAGTTATTGTAATTTATTAATTATAAATACAATTAACTGATTTTATATACAGTTTATTTTGCAATTTTTATCATTTTTACAATTCAATAAAATCAAGCGGTTAGGGCGCTTGTTACAAATCGAGTATTTAAGTTATCAGTAAAACTCAATATAAACAACTCATTAGAAAATCTTAATCAAAAGCTTCACTTTCCTTAGCAAGATACTTTACCTTTCCAAACTCGCTCACTAGGCTTATACTGTACAAATAAACAGTGTTTTATTTTGGTGTGTGTATGTTTGTTATTCCTATTTATATTGATGCGGGTATTACTGGTTTTGAATCGCCGGCAGCGCAATATAAAGAGCTGGGCTTAACTTTGGATGGATTACTTATCAAGCACCCAGATGCTACTTTTATAGGTGTAGCATCGGGGCAATCTATGCAGGGGGTAGGGATATTCGATGGCGACCTGTTAATTGTCGATCGCGCAGTTGATGTAAATACAGGTGATATTGTGGTTGCCACTTACAATGGCTGCTTTGTTTGTAAAATAATCCATAAAGAAAAGCGTTTGTTGATGTCGGCATCAGATGACTATGCACCAGTTTATATATCACCTGAAGATGGCTTTTGCTTAGAAGGAGTGGTTACAAGAAGTATTCGCTTGCACAAGCCTTGTGTGGAGTTTCTCAGTGCCAAATAAAAGACATCATACTAAATTTATATGTGCTTTTGAGAGTCAATGACCTTGTTTTATCAAAAATCCAATGGAAATCTTAAAGTTAGCGTAAAATAATTATCTTCGAAAGTCGAATCGGTCATCACGGCAAGACTTTCTAACTGGTCTACAATTGCTCTTAGCCCATGGCCTCGAGAAGGGTCTTTTTGACTATTTTCTTTTGTCAATGTTCCTGCTTTATCCTCCTCACTAGGAAAAATTTTAACCTTGTTTCGGAAAAAAATGTTTATGTGACTGCCAGATTTTAAAGATGCTGTTATTTGCAACACTTTATCACTGCTATGCTGACTAGCATTCCCAAAAATTTCACTTATTACTGAATATGAAACAAATTCAGGGATGGGTATAGGAGGCATCAATTCAACACTTGGATGAATATATACTTTTAGATCATTAAATTTATTACTTAAAAACTTAACTATCTCAATAAAGTCTACTAATCTATCTTGTTTACCATATAGATTAGTTTTTTTATTATCTATATGTATCAAGTTATTAGCTTGCTCTATCGTTTCTTCACTAATATCTAAATTTAGCTGTGACTTTGCACTTTTCAAAAAACTTGATGTGTCGTATAAATAAAAAGATTTTAGGTTCGGTAAACTAGAGTAGATCTCATTTAGTAGTTCTAGTCTGGCGTTTAAGTTTTTACCTCGTTTTTTGAGCCACCAATCTTCCTTCACATCCCCAGTAACTAAGACCAGATGTTCAATACCATCAGATTCAGCTTTTTTTATTATTTCTCTCCATAGCAACAAGTCACCATACTTTCTAATGAATTCTAGTTCACCAACAAAGTAAGAACCATCTTTTTTAAAATCTAGGTATCCAGGTGGGATTTTTTTTTGGTAGCGGTCATCGGCTGTTTTATAAATATCATTAAGCTCATCTTTAGTAAAAGCTTCACCTATTTTTCCTTCAAAAATATTGAGAACAACATCTTTGAATTTATCTTTTTGATGTACATCGGGATGTTTTTTTTCTAAATCGTTAAGTTCATTTATGAACTCTTCTAAAAAAACTTTACTTTTAGAAATCCTTTCATCAGTTATGAATTTATCAGGCTCTATGACTGAGTGCCTCTCGTTCAATTTAAGTTTGTCTAATGAGTTTTTTAAATCATTTATAGCAACATCGAATTTTGAGACTGCCTCATCAACTAACTTTTTAACTTCATTAAACCTTCCTTTTTGATCACCTATTGTAGAGTGTCTATTATTAAGAAACTCCAATATCACTTGAAAGCCAATCCAAACTCGTGGATTAAAATCTTTTGAGTTAAGTACCTTTATTAAGTCTGCACTTGCCGATTCAGGCAGTCTGTACAAATCTAGAAGTACATTTGAGTCGAATACAAATGTGCCCTCTTTCCAGATTACATCAAAATCTATTTCTTCTGAGTCTTGGTGTGTTTTTAGTAAATTATTAAAGGTGTTCATTTCTATCCATGAGAGTTTTTATGTAACTATTAATCATAGTAAAAATTTTTTAGTTGAAATACTAGTCAAATAAGCAAAGTACATCGTATTATTGGTTTGATGTGTATAAAGCTTAATGACGTTAAGGTTAATATTTCCTAGGTTGTTTGAAAAAGGTATTGCTTAGAATGTGTGATTACCAGAAGTATTAAGCTGCATAAACCTTGTGCTGAATTTGCACATAACGCATAGAGTGATCGCTTGTATTGCAGCATTAATAATTATATATTGTTCAAAAGTTATTACATACGGACGTGTAGTATTTAGTTATTTTTACTCTATAATGCCGCGTCTGTTTATCACCTTGAGGCGCAATTTTGGATAAGAATAATAATAAAACTAAGTATGTGTTTGAAATATCTTATGATACGTCAGAAACTAAAGACCACACCATTGACGCTGAAAAACTTGGCGCCGCAATTATCAGTACATCAAAAGCGCTTAAAAATGCCGACAAATCATTGAACGGTGAAGAGTCAGACTTAGAGCTGGATGTAAAAGCTCATTCTGAAGGGTCGTTTGTTGTTGAATTTGTAACGTATCTTAATGCAGCTGGCATAAACCCATTAACTCTTTTAGGTTTTGCAGGTGGTGCAACAATTAGTTCAATGACAGTACTAGGTGCAATTGCCCAGATTAAATCACGTACAATTAAGCTGACAGAAAAGACCGAATCAGGGAAAACAAAACTACATTTTAGTGATGATGAATCATTGGAATTAGACGATGATGTGGCTAAATTAGTATTAAATAGAGAGCTTCGCAAAGACTTAGATACAGTTATTAAAGCACCTTTGGAAGGCACCACAGACGCTAAATTTAAGATTACTGATCAAGATGGTAATGAATTGATTTATGAAAGTGATGACGTTCAAAATTTCAAAACGCCGGCTAAAACTGTAGTAGATGAGGTTACTGAAACAGAAGAAACTAAAGATATTCGATTTGTAAAAATTAACTTTGAAGGTTCGAGTGGTTGGCAAGTACGATTGCCTGACGGTGATGTCGTTACAGCTAAAATGTCAGATGAGGGATTTTTAGCTAGAATTAAAGGTAATGAACAGAATTTTGTAAAAGATGACTTATTCAGCGCCATTATTAAGACGACTAAAAAGCACAGAACAGGTAATAGCCCAATTTATAGCAAAGAAATAAAACGTATTTTACGTCACAGAACTAGACCAGAAGCGAAGATCATAAAAGATAATGAGTGAAACTGAAGCATATATACAATTAATCGCGATGGTGGGCATTTTACTATGTCTACCTTACTGCGGGTATGTGTTTTACAACATAGGTAGATGGTTAACAGCTAAACTTTTTCCTCCTAAGTATTTAACCATCGAAATAACAGATGAAAATGGCACTGTTCGATTTGAGCGGATAGATTTGAAAGATGATGAAGAGTTAGTAGAAAAGCTTTTATTAGCAAGGGGGGCTTCTGAAAGATAATACAAAAAAA
Organism: Pseudoalteromonas sp. SR41-8; assembly: GCF_014163915.1. Classification (NCBI taxonomy): domain Bacteria; kingdom Pseudomonadati; phylum Pseudomonadota; class Gammaproteobacteria; order Alteromonadales; family Pseudoalteromonadaceae; genus Pseudoalteromonas; species Pseudoalteromonas sp. SR41-8. The sequence continues at coordinate 186,408 of NZ_JACJEE010000003.1, read as the reverse complement.
ATAGGAGCCTTTATTGCTGGCGCTAATACCGTTGCGTTAGCAATTTTTCAATATTGCTACTCAGAGTCAGATTTTTTAAATGTTTTAACAGTTTGTACTCCTTTAGTTATAACTGTAATTGTGTATATAGGCGACTGGGGGCTAGCGATGTTGAATATCCAAAGCCCTGCATTGATGCATGCGAACAATAAGTTAGACAAGCGAATTGGATATTTAACTAAAAGGCGTAAAGAGGCCGAAGACATGGGTATTTGCACTAAAAAAATTGATGCTGAATTCCAAAAAGCTGTTATCGCTCAATCTAATTTAATGGATGCTAAAGAAATTAAATAGTCTAGTCCCATTACATTCTCATATCTATATTATTCAAAATTAAATTCAAAAGAAGATTTAAGTAAGTTATGAGTAAACAAATTTCAAAAAAGCACCATTTTATTCCACAGTTTTATATAAAAGGATTCTCTGATCAGAATAGTGACGTATTTTTATTCAACAAAGAATATAAGACTATAGGAAAATCCCCTAAAAAACCTTCACAAATTTTTTATGAGCATGATCTTTATACGTTGAATCAATCTGGTGAAACTTCATTACTTATAGAAGACAGTTATGGACAATTAGAAAACATGTTTGCAAAAGTAGTTCTCAAGCTCGAAGAGTGCTCCAATGAATCGCTTTCTGAACTTTTGAATATGAAAGAGTTTTCTAATTTTTTAATTATGATGATGTCAGTTCAATATTGGCGAAACCCAAATCAGACTATTAAAGCTAATATATTAGCGGCAGATCTTGTCAATATTTATGAACAATCACTAGAAAAAAATAGGGAGGTTATTCCATTTACGCGTAAGGATATAAAGTTCTATAAAAAGAAGTGTAAGAATAAAGCCATGCAAAAATTTATACAGTTTTTCGTTCTTCCGGTTATAACTTTTAAATTCCATCCAGAGCAATTGAAAGGTTTTAGTTTCTTGGTATCAGAGCCTGGGAATGACTTTTTGTGTTCTGACAATCCAGTAATTATTGACTCAATTGATGCAGAGTTTAATTTTGAGGGCGGGGCTTTCTTTCCGATTAGTAAAACCTATGCATTATCAAATAAAAAGTTTCAAGGGATGGGTGAAGTTGATGAACTGTTATTACTTAACGCTAAAAAGAAAGTAATTGGCTCTTCAAAAGAGCGGCTTCAATCACTATTAAAACTTCTGTAGGACCTATTAATAAATAAAACCCGCTGATTAGCGGGTTTTTTTATGGGCTAGCGTTTGTGGATCATTCGGCTTAAGCGTTCGTTGGCCGCTTTAGCTATTTGGGCGAGTTGGTAGGGTTGTATTTTCATACTCTCGCGTAGGATGCCGGGGATTTTATCGAATGAGGTGACCATATCTTCAAGCGCGAGTGCTTGGGTATGGGTGGTTTGGCCATTCTCGATAGTGAGCATGATTCGCTGGTAATCCAGTGGAGCGGGTGCTTTGGTGATGGCCTGTTGTTGCTGGGCGTCAAATGCGCGGATCACTTGTAGATGAAACTTAGGGCTTATCCACATGGCGTAGGCGTAAACCAGTTCTTTGCATACCCAAGTTCCTATACCACGCTTAGTTTCAACGGGGTTGTCCATATCTGGACAAGTTGAGATTTCGTTTATTAAATCTTTAGTTTGTTCAAGTCTCAGAAATTTCACTGGTCGGTTTTTATCTAGGCCACCACTTACTTGGTGTAAATCATTGATTGAATAAAGCCCGTCATGCAAACGGATCTGTTTTGATAAGATAGATAGAGTAGTCATGTTAAAACCTTTTTGTTGATGTTTTAAAAACATCACCTAAGGCTGCGAATCCTAGTGGTGATGCTCTGAGCAAGGTTCGCAGTATCGGCCAAAAAGGAATCCGACCAGCCCGAAGGCTGCCTCACCCAGAGCACCATAATGATGGCGCGACTAGGCACCGCTCACAAAAAACACGCATAAGTGTATTGGCGTGTTGTGAGCGCCTTTTTGAACTTTCGAGCTGCGACCCTCGACACCAGATTTTGCTGGTGTGGGATAAGTATGGGCTGACTGTTATTTTTTGTCAATATCATGCTTTATTTTGCCGTTGGTGGTTTAGCTTAGGTTTACGGTTAAGTTGGGCACTTGCACCCATTCTATTTGCTTGCCGAATTCGGTGTAGACTTTGGTTGATTTGCTATCTGAATGGCCCATGCGTGTTTGTGGGTCCCAGCCCTGGGCTTTTATTAGTCGTGCTGAAAGGCCGCGTATTTCATGGTAGGTTGGGCGTTCTTCTGGTTTTAGGTTGCTGTATAGGCCTAGTTGGTCGCGTACGTTTGAAAATTCGCGGCTGATGTTTTTGCTGACTATTTGGGTGATGTGGTTTACCAATGCACTGGTTGGGTTTGAGTTCTTTTTAGGGAGCTTGTGCACGACGTATGGCGATACGGTGTTGTCGCGGCTGTTGTCGATAATGGCTTTTATTGTGTCGTTGATAGGTATGATCACATGCGACGCTTCACTTTTATAGGTTTTTTGGCGGTGTATTGCCAGTTCACCATAAATTTTACCGTATTGGTCTGTGAGTGGTTCTTTATACCAAATGCAACCACAGCGCCCTGGTTCTGCTTTTTTTAGTTTGTATTCTATGCGCGATACTTCGAGTACTGCGTGGGTGGTTTGCATGGTTAAGTCCATGGCTGTTTTTAGCCAGAGTGGGGCGGCGGCGCGTATTTTTTCAAATGCGTTTACGTCCAGGGCTTTGCGCTTTTTGGCTTCTTTTGGCTTTTTAATTTTAAGCGCTGCTGGGTTGGTGGTCATGTGGCCTGTGTCTTTGGCGTAGTCGAATACCAGTTCAAGGAAGCTTAATTTGCGATTGTATACATTGTTGCTGGCGCTTTGATGAAAGTGGTTCATGTAGTCGGTAACATCACTTAGGGTGATTTCTTCGCCTGGCATGGTGAAGTATGACTTAACGCGTTCGGCGTCGTTTAACCACGTAGATACAACACTGGTGCCGGGCTTTTTATCGGCGGTCATGCGCTCAATTATTTTATCTACTAAGCTGCTAAAACTGGTTTTTGACGCGGTATCGTTTATTAGGTCGTCTAGTAATGAGCCGCCGCGTTTTATGCGGTTGTACTCGTTGGCAATGATGATTGCTTCGGTACGGTTTTGGCTGATTATTTTACGCTTGCCGTTTACCAGTTTGAGTTGATAGCCGGCGTTTTTATCAAAGTATAAAAACGGCGGCAGGTCTCGGTTTTTATTAAGTCGTTTTCTTGGTGCCATTTTAGCTGTTCGCTGCTAGTTGCAATGCAATTTCTTTTGCTTTTGCATGCGTTCCTGGTTGTTGATCTTCGTAAATATACACTTGTTGCCCTGGGCCTACCAATTCACCTTGTACATAGCCGGTTGCTACCCAGTCACGAAGTGATTGATAGCTTGGGAGTGAGTCGTTGTGAAAGTGTTTTTTTGCCCAGCAGCGGGCTTTCATTAATTTAGGCTTTTTCATAAGTCACCTGTTTGCAGTTCGTCTAAGTTAGGTAGCGCATCAAGCGCTTGGTTTAGGTTTTCAAATTCATAGTTTGTTCGATCACCTGGCGTACGAATGTCAATAATTACGCCGTCGTCATCTTCTATTATGCTGATCACTTTTTTAGCCATGTTGGTTCCTTAAAATGCTAAGCGTTCTTGCCTTGGCTGTTTTGCTGTTGGCCTGTTATCAGCATCAACCACTTCTATAAATGGTTCTTGCTGATATTGGTTGCACAGCTCTGTTATGAATACTTGGGTGCCGTGGGTTTGGCAGTGGCCATAACGGGTTTTTGTTTTAGCTTGGCCGCGCCAGTCTTTATGCGGGCAGTGCGGATCGTCGGTTTTGCCAATGTGTTTATAGGCCTGACAGCTAATGCAGGCCTTTGGCATGGTTATTTTATTGATAAGCATTTAATTAAAATCACTTTGGTTTTCATGGATCACTTTTGTTATACACGCTAAAGCACAGCTCATAATTCCCATTTTTACTACGTAATTAAATGGAAAGTCGTCTACTTCGTTGATTTCAATTAGGGCATCACGCTCTATTTTTAAAACTTGTATTTGTTGTTTTTCACTGAGCTTCAAAAGTAGTTCGTCTGTTACGATAGGAGTTGTATCGTTGATATTTATTACGTTACCTGTTGCCATTGCTGCTCTCCTGAATAAGTATATTTGGGCGCTTAAATAACAATGCGGTGTTCTGTAATTGGTTGATGGTTACTGTACGGCCATCGATGGCGATTACTTTTACTTTTTTAACCGGGTGTTGTTCTTCAATTATGGTGTAGCGCTTATTCTTTCGTATGCTTCTTAAACATGCTTCACCATGTTTGAACGATTGGCCAAACTCGCGGGCTATTAGTAGCTCTGTGTAAAATAGCCCTGTTTCGAGCATTCTCTCAGCTGCTTGATGCGTATTCATTGGCGGCTCCTATGCGGCTTTTTTGGTTTGTGTTGGCTGTGCGCTTTGCACAGCGTGTTTACGTTGGTAAAACTGGCGAATGCGTGCTCGTTGATGGGCTACGCAGTTGCGTTTAAATTTGTGCATTGTTTTATCCTTCAGTTGGTAAAATTTTGTTTTATTAGCTACGGTCATCAATATTGCTAGTTTAGTAATGACTATTGCCAGGGCTTTAAACCGAGCTTTAAGCGCTGTTCGTTCCACTTTTTTACCAGTTCGCAGGCTTCTTTTTTGAGCTTTTTATTAGTTAGTAACTGTTTGATCTCGGCTTGGTCTTTGGCTTTAAAGCTGACCAAGGTTTCGAGCGTTGCTTGCTCAAAATCGGTCATTACGCTGCTAGTAATGCTTGCTGTGAACGGGTGTTTTCAATAAGACTTAAAAACGCTTTGGTGACACACAGGTCGCGCTTGGCGCTGGCGTTTAGTGCCCATGTGCCAAGTACGGTTTGTGTATTTAGATCGACAAATACGATGATGCAGTATTTGGTACCTGATTCGTAAATGCGTAGTTCTTCACCTTGCATACGCTGGTTCATAAAGTGAATGCGCTGCTTTAGTTGGTTGATGATGAGTGCTGTAAATATGTTTAGCATGATTGTTCGTCCTTTTTCCTGTTGTGTTGTTGGTTGCTTACGGCAACCACTCGGCTGGGCTAGTTGGGCAAGTGCGCGCCAGCAGGTTGTGACACTTTCCCTGAGTTACGCTGCGTGTGGTGGTGGCTCAGGGTATGGGCTATTAGCTGCTTTTTGCTCGGGTATGATCAATTGAAATGGGCATACCTTTTGCGCTTGTTTTAGCTTGTGAAGTAACGGGCCTGTTGCGGCGTTATTTCGGGCTGTTGGGAATAAAAATACTTTGGTCATTGCTATTCTCCTTGTGCCGTTAGGCTGCTAGTAAGTCGTTTTGTAGTTCACGCAAGCGGCGTAAACGGGTGGTGCGAACTGTTCGGGCTACCCGAATAGTTCTAAAGCTGCGTTCTAGGTCGTTATTTGCTGCGCTAATTAGGCAAAGCAGTATGCATACTGTGTAGCGCAATACGCCTTGCTTGATTGCTTGGTGTACTGTTTGACGCATGGAATGGGTGTTAAATTTAAAGCTGAGCTCGTTACATGCTTGGCGAACCGTGCACAGTTTTACGCCTAACTCATCGGCTATGCTTTTTTGCGGTAGGCCTTTAGCGACCAATAACAAGGTGCGCGCCTGCTGGGTTGGTAGGCGTGAATAGGGCTTGGCGTTAACGTGCATGCCGTCAAGCTGGTATCCAGTTTCTGTGCGTTGAGTGTTCATTTTTTGGCTCATTTATAACTAATGTTATAAATAATACCTTTTAAACTTATTTTGTAAATAACAAAAGTTATTAAAATTTACTGATTAAAGTTATATTTTTGATAATTATGAATTTTTATTTGTATTTATTTTGAACATTTAAAGAGATGGCGCTAATATTGTGAGGTTTTAGAATAAAAGGAATTCAAATGAAAGGACTTAATTTTATTGCTTTAGATGTTGAAACGGCTAATGAAGATCATAGTTCTATTTGCCAAATCGGGTTGGCACGGTTTAGGGATGGTGTTGTTGTTGAGTCCATTTCACAGCTGATAAACCCAAATCAGCCTTTTAGTTATGAAAACATTGAGGTTCATGGCATTACTGCCAGTGATGTTAAAAGTGCCCCAACAATGAATGATTTTATTGATGCGTTTTGGCACTTTGTGGGTGATGATCATATTGTTACTCATACGGCCTACGATAGAACGGCTTTGAATAAAGCGTCTATTCGATATAATTTACCGTTTAATGATAAACCTAAATGGCTTGATTCTGCGCGTGTTACTCGTCGTGCTTGGACTCAATTTTCAGAGCGTGGCTATGGGCTGGGTAATATTTGCCATCACTTGGGGATTGAATTTAAACACCATGATGCGCTTGAGGATGCGGTAGCGTGTGGCAAGGTGTTAATTGCAGCTTGTGAGGTTAGGGCTTGTACTTTAGATGATTGGTTTGATGAACTAAATAAAAAGCAGTTGTCTCGGTTTGAAAAGTTGCATATAGATGAACTCAAGGGCAACCCAGAAGGAAGTTTAGCCGGTAATATTATTGTGTTTACTGGTAATTTAACTTTATCACGAGCTGATGCTGCGGAACTTGCCGCTAAAGCTGGGTGTGATGTGGCGAAGGGTGTTACTAAAAAAACGACTATGCTTGTTGTGGGTGATCAAGACATGTCGGTACTTGCTGGGCACGATAAGAGCAGCAAGCACCGTAAAGCAGAGGATTTAATTGCTAAGGGCCAAGAAATACAAATTATGGCTGAATCTGATTTTATGGCTCAAGTATCATCTTATAACTGAGTACCAGAATACTCGGCCGATTACTCTAACCTGTTGTGCTTCTTCAAGTGTTAGGTTTTCGTCTGGGTATTCATCCATATTAAAACTGCGTATGCGCAGGCCACCACCTGGTCTACGTGTGAGAGTTTTAACAAACAACGCGCCCGCCCAATCTATGGCGAACATATCGCCATCTTTTATTGTTGTATTTGCTGTATCAATACCAACGGTTGCACCATCAGGTATAACAGGTTCCATTGAATTGCCAGACACTTTTACACAAGCGGCAGCATTATAATCAATACCATGTTTGCGCAACGACGACTTAGAAAATCGTAGTTTTGGGCCTGATGTTTCAAGTTGTATTGTTGAACCAATACCTGCTGATAATTCTACTTCTATATAAAACGGTACTTCTACTTCATCATCATTGAGTGGGGTTTTATTATCCCATGGGTCTAATTGTATCAAATGACTTACATTTGAGTTTGTTTTTCCTGAACCAAAACTAAAAGGCACTTCTTTTATATGGTTTTTATGTGCGTCACTGTCACCATGCAGTAACCAATCTACAGGAACACCAAGTACCCTAGCAAAATCGTTTATTTTGCGGGGGTCTTTAGTTTTGCCATTTTCAATTTTGACAATGCTAACTTGAGATACACCAACTAACTCACCAAGTTCGTCTTGGGTAAGTTTGGCCGCCTCTCTAGCTTGTTTGAATCTATCTTTTAATTTCATAATTCTATTATGCATAACAAATGTTATATATTGCAAATAACAAAAGTTATGATAACCTTGATAACTAATGTTATAAATTGAGGTGTAGATCATGAGTTGTATAGGTTTACAAAAAGCTATTGATCAATGCGGTGGACAATCGTCTTTAGCTTCTAAAATTGGAAAAAAACAAGCTCATGTATCCACTTGGCTTAACAGGGATAAAAAAGTCCCAGCCGAAATGGTTATTAAAATAGAGCTAGTCTCAGGGGTTCCACGCCACCAGTTGAGACCTGATATTTACCCGCCTGATGAATATGAAATGATTTGTGAGGCTATGCAAAATAAACACGCTGCTTAGGTTAGTAGTTTTCATGGGGTTATTCCTGTGTTGTTGTGCGGTTAATTTTAGTGCAATAACGCAATGTGGGGTAAACCTGCGCAATATATGTTTTTTTATACAGGTGATTTATGGCGGTTAAAGATTTGACGCTTAGTTTTACTGTTGATAGTTCGGCAGTAATGCCACTTTTTGATCGTTTGCGTTCTGCGCTTGAAAAGCTAGAAGTGCATGTGGCTAATTTGGTGCGCACTAATATTGAAGAGCTGATGGAAAAAGGTGATTTGGTTGTGGTGGTAACTCATTTTAATAAAGACGATATGAGTAGTGTTGTGTGTCTTTATCCAAGTGAGGGCTTATTACGTATTGCTAAAGCTGTGTTTGCTAAGCGTTATGAGGATTTATTGCCACCACAGCTGGGTAACCTTGCAGCGGTGTATGAAAAGCATAGGGGCTCAAAATGAGTGAGGCAGAGTTATTAGAAAAGTTACGCAATATCGATTCTGTTGCTTTGGCTAATTTGTTAAACCCTAATCCTGGCAAGGTACACGAACTTAGCATTTTTGTACCAAAACCTACTATGGAACAAAAGGTAAGGGCTGCTGCTTGGATTAGCGGTATGGGAATTCATCAGGCTGGTGTGGATACACAAGCCCGATTGATGTGGCCGCTAACGAAATTTAGTGAGTTAGACGTTTCAAGAGAGGCTGCTAGAACTTTAGGGAGTGTTCTAGTTGCTCTCGTAGGAGCTCTGCCTCCTCAGCAGATTGAGCAGATTTGGATAGATCAAGGCGAGCGCCTGTCTTTTGTTGATGAATTTGCGTCACTTGATGATAAAAGCCGTCATCGGGCTGAATAACATCGCCAACGTTTACAGGGGTGGTTGATGTGTATGTTTTTGAGTTCATATCTCCCTCTTGGCAAAGGTAGTAAAGGCGATATTTATACATGGTTTTGCTTCCTTATTTTGGTTTGTTGGTTTGGTTACTAAGCATACTAATTTAAGGGGGCGCTTTAATACAACACAGTAATAGGATGAAAAACATGACTGAGCACAATGAAGATTTATGTATTGGTGTTGCTACGTTTCAAATTGATGGTGAGACAAAGCAATTTGGCTTAACGAAAGATGATCTTGATTTTTTGAAGGAAAGAGAAGTAAAGCTTCAAGAGCGTATTGACCAAGCATCAAAGCACCTGAAGCATTTCAGTGAAGAGAGAGTAAAGCTAGAAAGACAGCTAGCCGTTATTCGTCAGCCTGAAGCCAGTTTTCAGGCAAAAGATTAATGGCAGGGCCGGTGCATTTGAGTTTAGTTCTTCCTAACTCTAGTTCGTTGTGTTCAAAGAAATATTCGCCATCTTTTTTTGTGGCTAGGTATTGCTTAAACCAAACTGGAGCTTGTTTAACTTTAAACTGTGCAGCGGCTAAGCCTTTTTCTGTAATTGAATATGAATCGTCATTATCAGTTGAACGACGAATGTACCTCTCATTATTTAGCCATTTAATTGTTGGAGTAAATACTTCATCCAGATTCTCTATGAGTCGGTTTATTCCATGCCCATATAAAAAAGACTTCATTTTTTCGTCTGTTAAAGAGACCTCAAATGGAAAGGCCTCGGCTGTGTGGTGCAAGACGAGCGAACTAATTAAAACAAATTTATTTTGTGGATCTAGTGGTATAGACATTTTTTGCTTCCTTATTTTGGTTTGTTGGCTTGGTCACTAAACATACTAATTTAAGGGGGCAACTTTTAACAGGAATTAAAGGGCTGAGCTGACCAAGGTTAAGACTTTGAAGGTTTAAAAAATAATATGTAAGTATCTAAAAACAAAGTAACGACAGGTTTGGATTAGTAGATGAAAACAATAGGAGCGGCTATGCAGCAAACGACTTTGCAGGATTTACATGATGCGTTGCAGTATCTTGACCCTAATTGCTCGCGTGATGAGTGGGTTAAGGTGGGTATGGGTATTAAAAATGAGTTTGGTGATGCGGGCTTTGATGCGTTTGATAGTTGGAGCGCAGGCAGTGAGCGCTATAAACCGAGCGATGTAAAAAGTGCCTGGCGTAGCATTAAGGCAGGCGGCGGTACTACGATTAAAACTGTTTTTAAAATGGCTATTGATAATGGGCTGACTTTTGAACGTGAGCCGATATCGCCAGAAGAGCAAGCTAGGCTTAATGCTGAATTTGCTCAACGTGCTAAGGAGCGCGAAGCGCAAGAGGCCGAAGATGAAGCCGCGCGCCAGCGTTGGCATGGGGTTGTTGCTGATTTTTCCAGAATACTTGTCGATCAATTTACTAAACCTGTTAACTCTAATAAATATTTGGCTACCAAGAAGGTGGCCAGTTTTGGTTTAAGTAGCTTTAAAAGTGCTGTGATAGTTATTTTTAGGCCTAATTTTACGGCTGAGACTGTGACAGGTGGTAAAGAGATTAAACAATTTTTTGCTGATTTACCCGATAAGGAGAGCCGCGATTTTAGCTTTTTGCATTTTAAGCGCGGTGATTTGGTAATGCCGTTAATTGATATTAATAAGGCGCTTTGGAATATTCAGGTTATTAATGAGCAGGGGACCAAACTGTTTTTAAAGCATGGCCGTAAGGCTGGGTTGTTCCACTTTATTGGTAAGGCGAGCAGTTGTAATATTTTGGCGGTTTGTGAGGGTTATGCCACTGGGGCGAGCATACACATGGCAACTAAGTGGCCGTGCGCTGTGGCGCTTGATGCGGGAAATTTGATGGCGGTGGCTACTGAGCTTAAACAAAAGCTTGTTGATAAATCATTTATATTTTGTGCTGATGACGATGCTAATACGAAGGGGAATCCGGGCGTAAGCATGGCTAATGATGCTGCAGCTGCGGTAGGTGGTTTTGTAGCGATACCTGACTTTTCTGCTGTTGTAGATAAGGCGGCATAATGGCTAAGAGTAGTTTAAACGATTGGAATGATTTACACGTTAATGCTGGCCTTGATGCGGTTAAAGCACAATTACTGAGTGTGGTTGATAAGCCTAGTGCTAATGATGGTAATAATGAAAATAACCCGCCGCCGCAAAACGCTGACGCGCGACAGCGTTCTCTGGGGGATGAGCAGTGGCAGCGCAATTTCCAAAGAACTAATTCGGGTAATCCTCAGGCGAGTATTAGCAATACAAAGTTGGTGCTTGAAAATGACCCTGCTTTTGATGGGGTGTTGGGTTATTGCGACTTTAGTTATCGCATTATTAAACGTAAGAAGCCGCCTTTTTTAAAGGGTAAGGTGGGTGAGTGGACTGACACTGACACTGAGCGCTTACGTATTTACCTTTCTGAAACTTATGGTTTTACGCCTAGGGCCAATGATGTGCTTGGGGCTATTTTGGTTCATTCAGAAGAGCATGCCTTTCACCCTGTTAAAGACTATTTAACCTCGGTTAAGTGGGATGGTACACCACGCGTGGCTGTGTGGTTGCATAGTTATTTAGGCGCTGAAGATACCGAATATGCGGCTATGGTTGGGACGTTCTTTTTGGTTTCGGCTGTGGCGCGGGTGATGTGCCCGCCTGTTAAGGTGGATTCGGTTTTGATTCTTGAGGGTTCGCAGGGCTTAGGTAAGTCGAGTATGTGTAACAATTTGTTTGGTGATTGGTTTACTGATACGCCTATGGCCCTTGGTGAAAAAGATACGTTTCAGCAAATGCAGGGGATGTGGGGTATTGAGCTTGCTGAGCTTGATTCGTTTAATAAGGCTGAAAATACGAAGGCTAAACAGTTCTTTGGTTCTAAGGTTGATAGGTACCGCCCGAGTTATGGCCGTATGGTGCAGGAGTTCCCTAGGCAATGTGTGTTTGTTGGTACTACAAACCAAGATAGGTATTTAAAGGATTCTACGGGTAACCGGCGTTACTGGCCTGTGATGTGTACGAAGATATGTCAGGATGCGATTGCTCGTGATAGAGACCAGCTTTGGGCGGAGGCTTTGCATTTGTTTAATGAGGGGATGCCTTGGTGGCCTACTGATGAGTATAAGCATTTGTTTGAAGAGCAGCAGGAAGATAGATTTGATTCTGATGTGTGGGAGGGCATGATTTATGAGTGGCTGCTTAAGAATATGCGCGGGGATTATTCGTTGGCAGATATTATGACGGAGGTGCTTGGTATGGATCCGCATGCTATGCGACCGCCTGAACAAAAGCGTGTTGGTCAGATAATGCACAGGCTTGGGTTTACTAAGAAGAAGAAGCGAGTTGACGGGAAGCGCCCTGCGTTTTACGTGGCGCCTGAGGGGTTTTGGAATGTTAAGTAGGTTGTTTACTGTGACCATGACCAGCAGTGGTGACCGCTGTAAGGTGCATGGTTGTTGGTGTGGTCATGGTGGTCACGGTGGTCACGGTGTTTTCGCGCACACATACGCGCGCGGGTGCGAGCGGACACGCGTATTTTGTACTTTCTATTTATATGTTTGTTCTTGTGTATGTAAAAACACTATGACCACCATGACCAGTATGACCAATAGAGTATTTGCAAGGGTTGTAGCGGTCACGGTAGATGGTCACGGTAAAAACAAGTGTGACCAAGGCGGTTTTAATTTGTTATTAGGCTTTGATGGGGAATGATGATGCAGTTAGTTACGACTATTGATGATTTGCTTAATGAATGGGGTGTGTGGTCTCAGGCTGGTTTAGGGCTCACGTTGAGCTCTGCATCGAATGATGTGATCACGTCTATTGATGATGATATGGGTTTGTTGATTGACCAAGCAGTGGCGATGCTAGGCCAGTACGCACCAAAAACTAAGATGGTGGTTATGATGAGCTATCGTTCTAAATTGAGCACTAGGCAAATAGCTAAGAATTTAGATATAGGTGAAACGAAAGCTAGGCAGTTGTTGTTAAGTGGTTCGGCTTGGCTTGAGGGCCATTTAATGGCGAAAGGGGTTTTAATTAAAACTGCTGCATAAATAGTTTGCAATTGCGCGCGCAATAACTATACTAATTCAGGTAAGCTTAGCAAAGCTGCATCATAAAGCCCGAGGTTAACACCTTGGGCTTTTTTGTGTCTGCTGATTAATCCTTACATCCTGTTGTTGTAACCCGCTTAGGTTTTGCCTTAGCGGGTTTTTTACGTTTGAGGCCTTAAATGAAAGTTAACAAACTATTAGCCGCTGGTGTTACGGGCGTTCTTGCTTTGGCTGGTGTGATGGTTGCTGAATTTGAGGGTGAAGTAAGAACAGGTTATGTGGATCCTGTTGGTGTGGTTACGGCCTGCTTTGGCCATACTCAAACAGCTGAACTTGGTAAGACTTACACTGAAAAAGAATGTTTAAACCTGTTTGCTATGGACTTAGGTGATCATAATGAGCAGTTATTGAGAACGGTGAATAGTTCGCTTACTACCAGTGAGCATGCGGCTTACTTGTCGTTTCACTATAACGTGGGCTCTGGGAACTTCCGTAGTAGTACGTTGCTTAAATACTTAAATAACGATGAGCGTGTTAAGGCATGTAATGAATTACCACGCTGGGTTTATGCTGATGGCCGTAAGCTTGCTGGCTTAGTTAAGCGCCGAGAGCTAGAACGAAAACTATGTTTGAGTGAGCTAACTGATGCTTAGTTTAAATAAGATTGTTTTTGCAGGCTTAGCAACGATGCTGGGCATTACCGTTATTAAGTATATGACCGTTGAGTCTGACTTAACGCAAGCGCTTGACGATAACAAACAGCTTAAAGCGTCTGTACTAAGTTATAGGAACCATGCCGAGTACTTAACTAATTCGTTGGCGGTTGCTGATCAGCAAAATAAGCAGCTGCTTAAAGAGCGTGACTTACTTGCTAAGTTAAGAGCTGATCATCAACAGCAGCTTACTTCTATTAAAACTCAACTCCATCACTCTACCTCGCAGCTTGATGCGTTAAGGCTTTCAACTAATGAGACAACTAAAACTTGGGCTAATGATTGCGTGCCTAGCGCTGTTATCGGCGTGTTCAAGTACGCCATCAGTGGAGCCTGCAGTAAAGACGATAGTGCAAACTAAGTATGAGTTTGTGCAGATGCCTAAAGAGTTTATACAACACTGTGATATTGATGATCATGTTGTTGGTGATAATGCATCACATAGCCAGTATACGGCTTATTTAGAGTCGGTTATTGATATGTGTAATGAGCAATTGTTAAAAGCAAGAAGTTGGAACAATGCGAATAGAGACTAGTGATATAGCTATGCAAAAAGCGGTAAGTGCAACGACTTACAGTGCAAGCTTAGGCGCAGCAGCTGGAGGGATTTTAAGCTTGAACGAATGGGCGATATTACTGGGCATAGTGTTTGCTGCGTTAACCTTCTTTGTTAACTGGCGGTTTCAACACAAACGCAATGAACGTGAAGCGCGTAAGCATGAAGATGATAGAGAGTTTCATCGTGCTCGTATGGAAGCATTACAAATGAGCGACCAAGCACAACTGCTTTGCCAGGATAAGTTAAATGGCAACTAAGCCTGGTACTTGGTGCACTAAGTGCAAAGCTGTTCACAGAGGTGAACCATGCCCTAAACGTGTACCGTTTGGCCGTAAGCGTAACGGAAACAAACAATCAGGTAGAGGTGGCCGTGTGTGGCAGCGAACAAGAGAGTTTATATTTCATCGTGATAACTTCTTGTGTCAGATATGCAAAGCTAAAGGTGTTCTAACATCTGTTGAGTTGCATGGTGCTTACCATGGCATATGTGATCACATAGTGCCTATCAGCCAAGGTGGTGACGATAAGATAGATAATCTTCAGACTATTTGTCAGTCTTGTGATAAAGAGAAAACAGCACTTGAGTCACGTCAAAGTCTTAACCCGGGGGTAGGCAAAGTTTAGCGCTACTCCACGTACACCGCCCCCTCAATTAGATTTTTATGCGGGGAAGAATTGAAATTGAAAAACCCACTTAAAGAGATTATTTGGTAATTATGGCAGGTAGATACCCAGCAGTAGCAGAGGACTCAACTAACAAGGTTGTTCAGTTCCCTAATTCTGCTGAAAACAAGGAAATTAGTGATAAGGACGCGAAAAAGATCGCGACCCAATCGCGTCCGCGTGGTATGTCAAAACCAGAACAGCAGGTATGGAATAGTGATATACCTGAGTATGTAAAGATTAACAGGTTTAAGCCTCACTATATTCGATTTTTTAAAGAGTACTGCATTGTAATTGCTCGCATGGAAGCGGCTCTTACATACTTAGATGAGAGCGGTTGGAAATATACAACCGAAGGTCGTAACGGTATTCAGCATAAAACAAGGCCAGAGGCTAGCCAGTACAATGACGACTGGCGCAAACTCAACAGCTTAATAAATCAGATAGGTGGTAGTCCTGCGACAGACCAACGATTTAATAATCTGCAACCTGGTTTATTTGATGATTTGTACTGAGTTCACCTAAATGCAAAACCGTAGTAATTACCCAACGTTTCAACGTGATCACTTAGCTGATATTGAAAAGTATGCATCTGATGTATTAAGCGGTAAGCGGCCATCTAACAAATATGAGATGTTAGCTGTAGAACGTGAAAGTCATGACCTAGCAAGAGCAGGCAGTGAGGACTTCCCTTATTATTTTGATCCTGAAGCAGCACTTAAAGTCATTTGGTTTTTAGAAACCTTCAGCCATGTAAAAGGCAAATGGGCCAGAGCAAAAGGGCATGAAGGCTTACTTAATTTAAGCGGCTGGCAAAAGTGGATAACAGCACAAGTTTACGGCTGGAAACATATAGAAACTTATCGTCGGCGTTTTCGTACAGCATTCACTTTAGTACCGCGCAAGAATGGTAAATCTACTTGGGTTGCTCCCATTGGTTTGTACATGCTAGCGAATGATGATGAACCAGGCGCTGAAGTTTACTGCGGTGCGACTACACAAAAGCAAGCTAACGAAGTGTTTAACCCAGCTAAAAAGATGGCTTTAAAACAGCCTATATTTAGACGCCGCTTTAATATTGAATTGTTTGCTCAGCAAATAGAAAAAACAACGGACGGCGGCAAGTTTGAACGCTTAATTGGTAATCCTGGCGATGGTGGTTCACCAAGTTGTTATTTATGTGATGAGTACCACGAACATGATGATGACGACCAACGCGATACGATGATCACCGGCATGGGTGCCCGAGAGCAGCCACTTGAATGGATCATATCAACAGCTGGTTCTAATTGGTTTGGGCCATGTGGCCAATTCCAAAAAGAGTGCCAAGAGATTCTTGAAGGAACCCGCACCGACGAAACTGTTTTCGCAATGATTTACACAATAGATAAAGATGATGATTGGCAAAGCGAAGAAGCACTGCGCAAGGCTAATCCTAACTTTGGTATATCTGTAGAAGTTGAGTTTCTTTTAAACCAGCTTTCAAAAGCAAGGCAATCGGCGCGTAAGCAAAACGCATTCAAAACTAAGCATCTTAATTTATGGGTAGGTGCTCGTGAGTCCTGGCTTAACCTTGAAGATTGGTTATCAGCTGCTGATAGCACCCTTACAATGGAGCAATTTACTGGCGAAGAATGCACCAAGGGCGTCGACCTTTCAGAGTCAGACGACTTAACAGCCGATGTAACGTGCTTTACTCGCGAGATAAACGGCAAATTACATTACTACTTCTTTGCTAAAACCTATGTAACAGAGGCAAAAGCAAACGAAATAGACATTTATCGCGACTGGGTAGACCAAGGCCACTTAATTGAGTGCGAAGGTACCAGCATAGATTACGACGAAGTAGAGCGCGCTATCGAAACTGATAACGAAAACTACCAAGTAACAGGCTTATTTTACGACCCTGCAGGTGCCGCGCCTATCGCACAGCGTGTACAAAACAGCACAGGCATAGAGCCAATTAAGGTGTCACAAAATTACACTAACTTTTCGCCGGCAATGCGTGAGTTTGAAAACTTACTCAGGCAAGGCCGTATACACCATAACGGTGATCCAGTTCTTACTTGGTGCCTTGGCAACGTAATCGCCAAAGAAACCATGGACGGCAAATATATCCGCCCAGTGAAAGAGCATAAAGATAACAAAATTGATACCGCAGTCGCTAAGTTACTGGCCTTCATCGGTTCATGGCAACCGGAAGAAGATGATGGTTCTAACCAAGAGTTTTTGGAATTCTAATGTTTAAAATCCCGTTTTTAAGTCGCAACACTACAAAAACAGTGAACAATACTGCTGATCAAAAAGATATTACAGTGCAGGATATAAATAGTTTATCTGATCTGTTTGGCGTTATGCCATCACTTGCAGGTCCTGCTGTAACGCCTAAAACATCAATGAAAGTATCAATAGTGTTTGCCTGTGTGCGCTTAATTTCTGGCGCAATAGCACAGATGCCCGTACATATATTTGAACGTGGTGATAACGGTGATAAAACACGCCTTGCAAACCACACATTAGCTAATCTTTTTAACCTACAACCAACCGCGGTTTGGAGTGCAGCAACGTTTTGGGAGTTCATAGTAGCAAGCGTTCTATTACACGGTGATGGTTACGCGGTGTTATTACGTGATCGCAATGGTGATATTGAAGAGATTTTACCAATCAGCCCTGTAGGTATGAACGTTGTTAACAACAATGGCCGGCTAAATTACTTTTTTACACTAGATGGCACCGCCCGCGGTTTAGACCAAGACGACATATTGCACTTTCCTGGCTTCGGTTTTAACGGCCTTAAATCAATGTCGGTTATTCAGTGGGGCGCATTTAATAGTATTGGGCTTGAGCTTGCCATGGAACAACACAGTGGTGAGTTCTTTAAATCGGGCTCAACGCAACGTGTAGCTGTTGTTAAAAAGGGTAAGTGGGACGAAGAACAAAAAGAAAAGTTCCGTACCGCATGGGTTAAGGCTTATGGCGGTGTAGAAAACTCAAAATTTCCACTTGTGCTTGATGAAAGCACGGATATTAAAGCATTGAGCTTATCAGCTAAAGACTCACAGCTGCTTGAGTCACGCGAATTTCAAATTACCGACATAGCGCGTGCGTTTGGTTTACCGAGCTTTATGGTAAACCAAGAGCAAAAATCAACATCGTGGGGCTCAGGTATAGGTGAAATTGGCCTTTCGTTCTTACGTTTTACACTTGGGCCACACTTAAACCGCTTCGAACAAGAGATAAACCGCAAACTGTTTTTAAACAAACCCATGTTTGCCGAGTTTATAGCCGCTAATTTAATGCGCTTAACGCTTAAAGACAGAAACGAAGCATACCGCCAAGCCATTGGTGGTTCACAAGGACCTGGCTGGATGAGCATAGACGAAGTTCGCAAGCTCGAAAACCTCCCCGAATTTGGCGGTAAATACGCTTTACCATACGACCCAATTGCAAATAATCAACCAATGGAAAACGAATCATGAATAACAGCCGCAAACTAATGCAGTTAGTTAAAAATAACTGCCAAAACCGTGACCAAGTTGGTTATCAAGTAAAGCAACAATCACCACTGGCCAACGCAGGCGAAAGCCGCCCAGCATTTTTAATTTACGATGTAATTGATCCATGGTGGGGTGTATCAGCCGAAATGATAAAGCGCGACCTGCTTAGTATCACTGATGCAACCGACATCGATGTTTATATTAACAGCCCAGGCGGTGACGTATTTGAAGCAACAGCCATTTACTCTAGTTTAAAAGCGCACTCTGCAAAAATTCATGTACATATAGACGGTATAGCAGCCAGTGCAGCAACACGTATTGCATTAGCAGGTGACACTATTGAAATAGCTGATTCAGGTTTTTACATGATCCACTACGCCTGGACACTTGCACTTGGTAACGCCGATGAAATACGCGACACAGCCGATATGCTTGATAAGGTCGACAACACCATAGTAAACGACTACGAAAAGCGTACTGAAGCAGGCGAAGAACAAGTACGCACCTGGATGAAAAACGAAACATGGTTTACCGCACAAGAAGCATTAGAACATGGCTTTGTAGACAGCATCATGCAAGATGGTACAAACGATAAAACCACCAATAAAGCGTGGGATTTAACGTCATATCAAAATGCACCTAAACCCCAGCAACCACAAGATAAATTTGTGCAGCGTGATCGGCTAGAGCGATTTGCCAACATGCTGTTAAAAACTGGCTAGCTCCGCTGGCACCACTACTAAAGCACCTAAGGGTGCTTTTTTTGTACTTAAAATTGAGGAAATTGAATTATGTCTATCCAACAAAAGCGTGAGCAGCGAAAAGAATTAGCTGTAACCCTAAACCAATTGGTAACGGATCACCCTAAAGATGAAGCGTGGGGTGATGACAAGCAAAAGAAATATGATGATCTCGTAAATAAAATTGATGCACTAGATGGTGATTTAGACCGCCAACAAAAAGTGCTCGACTTACAAGCTAAGTCAAAGCAAACCATTCAAGACCGCGCTGATAATAATGGTATTTCTACTGATGAGGCAGAGCACCAGTTACATCAAGAAAAAGCAGCGTATGCATCATGGTTGCGCGGGGGTATGTCGGCGCTTAATGAAGATCAACGAGCAGCTGTACAGGCACGTATCGACAGCCCAAAAAACACCATGAGCACAGGCACAGGCTCAGAAGGCGGTTATTTAACGGCTGACGAAATTGCCCCAGGCATTTCACAAGCGCTTAAAGCCTATGGCGGTATGCGTGAGCTGGCAACCGTAGTACCTACAGCAACCGGTTCTACAATTCCATGGCCTACCGCTAACGCAACCGCTGAGCAAGGTGAATGGTTAGCTGAAAATGGCACAGCAGATGATGAAGATACTTCATTCGGTGTTCGTAACATCGAAACTCACATGATCAGCTCTAAAGTGATTGCGGTGCCGTTCCAATTATTGCAAGACACTCAGTTTGACCTTGAGGGTTACATTAATGCGCAAATTGGTATGCGCATTGGCCGCACCTCGGAAGATAGCTTTATTAATGGTGATGGCACAGGCAAACCACACGGTATTTTAGCTGATACCACGGCGGGTAAAGTAGGCGCTTCAGGCCAAATTGCTACCGTTACGTATGATGACTTGGTTGATTTACAACACAGCGTAGACCCTGCGTATCGCCGTAGCATGCAATGCGGTTACATGATGAATGACGGCACAATCAAAGTAGTTAAAAAACTTAAAGACCTGCAAGGCCGCCCACTTTGGTTACCTGGTATGGAAGCTTCAGAGCCTAATACTATTTTAGGAAAACCGTATGCAACTAACCAACACATTCCAACCATGGCGGCTAATGCCAAGTCGGTTTTATTTGGTGACTTCTCTAAATACATTGTGCGCGATGTGTCGCAAATGTTGTTCTTCCGCTTCACTGACAGCGCATATAGCCGCAAGGGCCAAGTTGGTTTCTTAGCGTTTATGCGTACTGGTGGCCGCTGCATTGATGTAGGTGGTGCTGTTAAGTACTACCAAAATGCAGCCGCTTAATTGATGCTCCAATTGCCCCTGTAAAGGGGCTTTTTTTATTTAAGGAATTTGACCATGGCAGCTAAAAAGCTAATTACTGCACGTGTACTGGTTGCATGTGTAATTGCAGATCAATCTTTTGAGCCAAACGCACTTGTAAAAGGTGATGCCGAGTTACTTGAACCACTTATTAAAGTAGGTGAGTTATCAAGTGACAAAGCAGCGGTTGATTACTGTAGCAAAGAGCTAGAAGTAAAAGTTGTTGACCTTAATGCGACTGATGAAGACGCAGAAAGTGAAACCGACGAAAACACTGACGGCAAAGAGTAACAACAATGAAAATGCTCCGAAAGTTAATACAGGCGCCAAGTATTGAGCCATTCACTGTAGAAGAACTGGCAGCACATACCCATGCTGATGATGATCATCATGATTATTTGCAAAGTTTGGTACCGAGAGCGCGCAAACGTTTTGAACAACGTAGTGGCCGTTTATTAGTAGAACAAACATGGCAGTTTGCACTACCCAAGTTTTGCAAAGAAATACACCTGCCTTACGCGCCGCTTCGGAGCATCACATCAATTAAATATATTAATAACTTGGGGCAGCTCGTTACTATTGACCCAAGTGAATACCGTGTAATTGAACATGGATTAACGGCCACAATTACTCCTAAACTAGGTGGGCAATGGCCAGCGGTTGGTTTTAAAGTAGCAGATGCAGTGCAAATTGAATGCGTGTTTGGTCATGCTGCGGTTGATGACAATGCAATTGATGAAGTCACCATGCTAGACCAGGACAAATACGACCTAGCAAAACAAGCCATATTAGTACTTATTGGTGATTGGTTTCGTAACCGCGAAGACACAGCCCCCGTCAAACTTTACGACATGCCTAATGCATTCAAAGCTATTGCTGACGAACTGGCGGTTGAACTGCTATGAAATCGCTCCCAGCAGCTAACTACAACTGCAAAGCCAGCTTTGGTAAAGGCACAAAATCAAATGATGGCTATAACACTAACAGCCATCAACATGAGTTTTATAAATGGGTAAATATACAAACCGGTGCTGCAAAAGAGCTTGAACAAAGTGGCCAGTTAATCGGCGAAATCACCCATACAGTAACGTGCCGTTACAGCAGCAAAATAAAGCCAACACACCAAATTGCTTATAAACAGCGAGTCTTTGAAATCATTGGTACACCTATAAATCAAGATTTTGCAAACGTATTAACTATTATCGCGGTTAAGGAGATAACACATGCTTGATACAGGTATTGATATTTCTGGCCTTAAACAAATGGAAAAAGCACTGCTTGATATAGCTAAAGAAGTGGGGGCAAAAAAAGCCACCGGCATGATGACCAGCGCCATAAAAGAAGGCGCCATTAAATACCAGCAAGGTATGCAACGCAACGCACCCGAGTCAGACATAGTGAGGCTAGTTAAAACTAAGCAAGGGCAAAAGGTCGAGATTCGCCCAGGCTTTTTAAGATCGCGCATTCAAGTAAAGGCAAGTACTAACCGCCAAGGAAGAGAAACCCGCCGTTTTGGTAAAGGCGTTGTATCGCTTGTACGTGTGGGTGTGTTTAAAGTGCCTTACATAGTGCAAGTAGAATATGGCACAACCAACCAAAAAGCAGACCCATTTATTCGCCAAGCTTTTAAAAAGCGCACTAATCAAGTCATAGTTGTGATTAACCGTGGCTTAGCTAAGCGTATCAATCTGGCCCAGCGCCGCATTGCTAAAAAGAACAAACCAGCATGATAGAAAACAGCATACGCACAAAAGCACTCGCATCATCACCGCTTACCGCCTTAATTGGTGATGCACTGCATTTAACGACTAACCATAACTCAGACGATAACTATGTGCTGCTTAGTGTGATCAACGATGACACTCCAATCGAAATACATATGGAAGACAACCAAAGCGAAGCACTCATTCAATTTGATTGTTACAGCAAGCTACCCGCTAATGCCAAAGCAATAGCCAAAGAGCTTGCAAACATTTTTAACAAACAAGGGTTTGTTGATGATGAAGTAGACGTGCAACTAGCGCTAAAGCAAGGCCGTATACCCGACTTCGAAACCGGCTCGCACTTATACCGCGAGTCATACGAATACATTTTTAAGTACCACACCATAAATAACGAGGTTTAAAATGCCAATTACTCCAGTAACAACCCCAGCCGCAGATACGGTTGATTCACATAAGTCTACATTGCAATTTTGTACCACGGGTGTGGGCGAAGTTGACGCTATATTGCCAGGCCTAGATATCATCCCACAAATTAACTCTGGCAAAGTGTATGAAGACGATACTGATATTGCCGCGGATAGACGCTCTTACAGTGAGAAATGCCTACCCGAAGATCAAGATTGGGAGCTTAGTTTTCGCCATAAACCAGCCAATGTAGACCAAAAAGCGTTTTGCGATATGGTAAAGGCCGGCACACCTATCAGCATTAAAGTAACCCGCGCCAGCGGCGAAGTACAAGATGTTGAATTTTTACCACATGACTACTTTAGTGGCGAATCAGGTAAAGATTCAGGTAAACAAATGTTTGCTTGCATTGGCAAGCTGCAAGAAGTTGACTTCTCAACGCTACCAGCAGCTTAGGGGGTTAAATGATTACAGCAGCACAAATAATGGCGGGGAAGTTACCAACTTCCTCACGTGAGTTTGATATTGAAGGCGTGGGCAAAATTGTATTACACCGACTGCCGGCAATGGATGAAGTAAAAGCCCGGGAGTTATTTAGTGATAAAGACGCCGACCCTAAAAAGCTTGAGAAAATGGCGCAGCGCAATACTTACTACATGCTGCACGGCAAGTTTGACGATAAAGAAGCTGCCAAACTGCCTAACCTGTTGGACATGCAGCAGCTGGGTATGATCCACACCACTGGGTTATTTTTCACTAACCTTGCTCAAGAGAACCTTGAGGCGATTGAAAAAAACTAAAACAGCAACCTGAGTTACAAGCGCTCTGCAACCTAGCAGATAGCTTGGGTTGCTCACTCTATGACCTTCATAAACGCTTATCAGCTGACGAACTGGAACTGCGCTTAGTCCACCAAGGGCTAAAAATGGGCCTGACATTCGACAGAAGCGAACAACGAAAAATTGAATACGAGCAAAAACGCCGCGAAGCCGAAGCGTTTTTAAATACCTGTCCTTGGCGTAAACAAAAGAGAAATTAACATGGCATCAATTGCAACACTCACTATCGATTTAATCGGTAAAAGTGGGAAGCTGACTGCTGAGCTCAATAAAGCCAATAAAAAAACCTCATCGTGGGCAGATAAAACCCGCAAAATGGTAGGCAGTAGCGCTAAAGTTATGGCGGGGTTCGGCGCGGTAGGGGTAGCCGCGTATGCATCAATTTATGCCAAAAACGCGGAGTTTATTGATCAACAAGCTAAAACAGCAGACCGACTAGGTATTACCACGCAGGCTTTAGGTGGTTTGCAACATGCGGCTAATTTATATGGTGCTTCCAACGAAGAACTAAATAAATCACTGCAAACAATGCAAAAAAACCTAGGCCAAGTGGGGCAAACAGGTACCGGTGAAGCTAAATATGCGCTTGATGGTTTAGGTTTATCTGTTCAAGAGTTGCAAGGCCTGGCACCTGAAGAGCAATTTAAAGTAATTGCAGACAAGCTAAAAGGTGTTGAAGACCAAAGCCAGAAAGTTTACCTAGCACAAAGCTTAATGGGGAAATCGGGCGCTAAGATGATCAACGTGATGGACGCCGGCGCTGATGGCATAACCGCTATGATGCAAGAAGCTGACGCCCTGGGTATGACGTTCGACCGCATCGATGCTGCTAAAGTTGAAATGGCAAACGATGCATTCGATAAAGCACAAAAAACCACGCACAGTTTTGGTCAAACGCTAGCCATTGAAACAGCTCCTATTATCGGCGCTATTTCAGATATGTGGACAGAATCAGCAAAGGAAGCCGGTGGCTTTGGCTCAATAGCTCAGCAAGTGGTTACTAAAGTTGGTTCAGGTATTGGGTTTTTATCTGATATGGGGCGTGGTTTACAAGTAACTTTTTTACTTGTTCGCCAGGCGATGGCCGAACTCGTAAATGGCATAGTGCAAATAGGCACTGTAGCTTCAAAAGTCGGTGGCAAAATAGGGGATACTTTAGGGTTTGATACTGAAACGTTAGACGAAATTAACTTTTTTGCTGATTCAGTATCACAAACTACCGATAGCTTAGCCAAAGAGCTTAGTGATTTATCAATGGCGCCTATGCCATCAGAAAAAATCAAAACATGGATCACTGATGTACAAACTAAATTTGAAGCCGCAGCACAAGAGCAAGTAAACAATCCCAAAAAGAAAGACCTGAGCGATTTATTGGTAAATTCAGATCCTAAAGTGGCTGACGAAAAAGCACAAAAGCTAATTGAATCAGCCCGTAACCAATATCAACAAATATTTGATGCTCAGTTAGCGCAAGACGGCAAAGAAGTCGAGCTCGAGAACCGCCGCTTTGAACGTAAACAGCAAGAAATGGAACGTGAATTTCAGCTATTGCGTGACAAAAATCTAATCACCGCTGAGATAGAAGCCGAATACACCACAGCAAAAGAGCAAGCCTTAGCTCAGCATGAACAAAATATAAGCCTTATTAAGCAAGAGCAGCTAACCGTTCGCGAAGATAAAGAACGTGAACATCAAGAAAACCTTGCTCAAGTAGAGCAAGAGCGCCAGCAAATAATGGACGAAGGCTATAACAGCTTATTTAACACCATGGGCAGCTATTTTGATGGTATGGAAGGTAAAAACGCCAGTTATGCCAAATCAGCAATGACGATTGGCCAAACCATGCTTGATGAAGAAAAACGCAATTCACTGCAAAGCATTTGGACTAATACTTACGACACTGCAATGAAAGCGTATAACGCCCTTGCTGGTATTCCATATGTGGGGCCTGTGTTAGGTGCGGCAGCTGCTGGTGTGGTCATTGGCGCTGGTACTTTATATGCGGGCAAAGTGAGTGGTTTAGCCTCATTCGATGGCGGTGGTTATACCTGGGACGGACCACGCAGCGGCGGCCTAGATGGTAAAGGTGGTCAG
Organism: Pseudoalteromonas sp. SR41-8; assembly: GCF_014163915.1. Lineage (NCBI taxonomy): Bacteria > Pseudomonadati > Pseudomonadota > Gammaproteobacteria > Alteromonadales > Pseudoalteromonadaceae > Pseudoalteromonas > Pseudoalteromonas sp. SR41-8. Next base: position 161,040 of record NZ_JACJEE010000003.1, on the reverse strand, counting down.
TTGGCCATGCTTCACCCACAAGAAACCGTTGTTGATCACACAAAAGGTCAAAGCCTGGGCTCTAGTGTCACTGTAAATGTGATTGAAGATGCCAGCCGTGCAGGCTCGCAAAGTCGAAGCCAGCTTAATGGTGAAGATGTTATTAACATATTTGTGAGTAATATCCGCCAAGGCGGCGAGGCATCTACCGCATTAGAAAACACCTATAGCTTACAACGGCAGGGGGTATAAACGTGCTAGTAAAATACCCTACAGATTTAAAACTGCCACTCGTTTCAAGCCACCGGTTATCACAAAACTCTAATTTATTACGCACAGACATGGCAAGCGGCCGCGCTCGCCAACGAAAGCGTTTTCAGTCGGTACCCACCACCATGGGCGCAACCTGGAAACTCAATAAATACCAAGCGCAAATACTCGAAGGCTTTGTAACACACGGCGTTAACGATGCTGTGAATTGGTTTTTAATGCCAGTTCGCACACCAGAAGGGCTGATAGAGCACGAAGTTAGATTTAAACAAAGCCCGCTTGAATCCGTCAGCTTTAACGGCGGATTTTGGAACTACAGCGCCAATATCGAGATTAAAAAACGACAAGTGGTGAGTGAGGAAGGGATGGTTAATGTTGTACTAACCCCACTCACGGCAGAGACATTTGCTGTCTCAGTAACTAATTCAATGAACAAATATCTAGGAAATAACAATGTCTAATTATTTAACTTTAGTTGAGCAATTGAGCACAACGGTTGATCAATTAAACCAAGTTTTACAAGGCGACGAAAATACAACTGTAATGATTGATGGTGAAGAAAAACCTAGCGTGCAAAAAAAGGCATTAGATGAAGTTACAGCGCGAGTTCAACTAGTTTTAGATGCTGCAGCCGATATTGATGCAGTTAAATACCCAAGCACAGCAGCGGGTATTGCAGCCACTCCGGACGGTCAATTTTTTAGTGTGGTTAGTGCTAGTGAGAGTCGATATCTAGATCTTTATCAAAATGAAAATGGGGTTGCTGTTTTCAAAAAATCATACCCAAGTAATCAAGCTATCACAGAAGTTGCCAAGGAAGTGCTGGATATATCTGAGGGTTTTTCAGGTGAAGCTAAATACTTAGGCGTTGAAGATATAAAACCGCTCTTAACAGACAAGAATCTTAAAGTTTTACTAGGTTTTGACTCGATAAATGACAAGTTAATTGGTGCAGGCATTTTGGATGAAAAAGATGTGCTTGGACTTGTCTCTAACCCGATTAATGAAGCTGTTAAGCTTGAAACGATAAAAAATAGTGAAAATTTATCATCAGAAGCAACCTTTAAAGGCACGGGTGTAACTCCTTTAGTAACAGACAAAAACCTTAAAGTTATCTTAGGGTATGAAACCAAAACAGAATCAGTAATAGGGTCTGGGTTGATTACTGATGAAACTATGACTTCATTTGGCAGCGCTTTATTCAAAGGTAGTGACATTGTTCCTATGGTAACTGACTCCATTGGACGCTTAATTTTGGGTTATGATGTCGCAGAAGACAAATTAATTGGTGTTGGCTTTAGTGGGCAAAGCATTGAAAAAGTCATTTATAAGCAAAAAGTGCCACTTAAAGAAAAAATAATTTCAAAAGCTATAAATCATGTAATTGCATATGGGCAATCATTATCTGTGGGTGCAGCTGGTAAGCCTGTTATCAGTTTAAATCAGCCCTATAATAATTTAACGTTCAATGGTGGCCCTAGAGCGTTTAACGGCACAGAATATGACTTCTTACCGTTAAAACCTTTAGCAGAAGATGAAAATCCAGCTCCAGATGGTAGTTCTACGCGCGGTGAAACCGTTTGTTCTGGTTTTGCAAACCTAGCATCAACACTACTGGCCGAAGCTGGTTTAAATCCATTGGAGCATGTGATTTTGGCAAGCGCTGCTGGTCACGGTGGTTATCGAGTATCACAACTAGAAAAAGGCACAGCTTGGTATAACAATACATTTTTACAACATGTCACCCAAGGTTACACAGCAAACCCAGAACATGTAGTACCAGCCGTATTATGGTTGCAAGGTGAAAATGATGCGTCATATACGACTACATACTCTGAATACAAACAGGCATTAACTCAGCTTTCTGAAAACATTGATACTGATGTTAAAGCTATAAACTCACAAACTAGCCCCGCTTATATACTTGAGTATCAGACAGCATATTGGACACTTCAAAGACCTGACATTTCTCTAGCTCAACTAGATTTAGCTAAAGAAAACAACAATATTTTTATGGTTAGTCCTATTTATCATATGCCACATGCGCCTGACCGAATCCACTTAACAAGTGAGGGTTACAAGTGGTTAAGTGGTTATTTTGCAAAAGCATATAAATCACTATTAGATGGGTATGAGCCAGAGTTTATAAAACCAGTTTCAGCAACTTTGAAAGACACATCATTAACAGTAATGTTTGACGTTCCTTGTTTGCCACTTGTTCTTGATATAGAAAATTTAGCTTTAACACAAGACTATGGCTTTGCCGTTGAAGATGAAAATGGTCTTATTAATTTGCAATCGATTAATGTAGTTGGCCAATCGGTTGTCTTAGAGTTATCAAGAGAAATTGTAGGTGTCGCTGAAGTTCGTTACGCACTAGATTACCAAAGCAATTTAACAGACATGAATGAGGTTGGGACTGGTAATTTAAGAGATAGCGATCCTGAAACAATATCCGTATTAGGTGTTGAAAAACCTTTGTTCAATGTATCACCCCATTTTAAATTAAACATAGTAAGGCTCGGAGAGTAATATGAATATTTTCACAGTGCTTAATGTCACTAGTAATAACCCTGATATGCCTGTTATTTCTGCATCAGATGTTGAATATCTTTTCCCTTATGAAAAAGATTCATACGGTCACTGGGCATTTGGCAACATACAACCCTTAGTTAGTAAGGTTACTGATAAGCAATTAACTGAGCAAAGTGAGTCACCTGTTTACGCTGATAAATTTTTGACTCTTAGCGGAAATGGAAAAGCACTTTTGAGTGACTTCGCCGACAGTAATATTGATTGCACAGTTGCAACGGTATTCAGAGTAGATTCTTATGCTGATGTGCCTGTTATTTTTGGTTCATTATCATCTGCAGCTGCTGGAGGGGGGAGTGTTTATTTAATCACTAACAATGATGATCAAACTGCCTATTTGTATGCAAACTATCGAGGTACAAATATTGGTAATTCGCCCATTATGACAGGATTAAGTGCTAACACTTGGTATTTCTTGGCTGTTACCCGTGAAGTAATAGATGAAGCTGGCAATATTGGGGTAAAACTTAAACTAAATGAACTACCTGTAGTTGCCAGAAACCAAACAAGTGGAACGCCGTACGATGACAATGCTGTTATTGCCTGTGGCCAAGCTTATTATCCGACGAGCTTAGGAGCATCAACCGATTTTGCTGAATTTATTATTTTTGACAAAGTTCTAACTACAGACGAGCTAAATTCACTCTATTTCAGAAGTAAATCAAGAATGGCAAAGCTAGGTATTAATATCTAATGTCCCAAGTACTCCAACGCATCTACGCCAGTGCCCCTGTCGATGATCTGCCAATCCACACATTAGAACTTCAAGCTGATTCTTTATGGACATTAAGAATTTGCGAAGGCTTTGATGATGTAACGGCAGGGATTGAAGGGGGCGATATGGTCACCTTTTTAGCCAGCGGGATGGGGGTGTCACTCCCTGCCCGCGGGGTAAAAGGTCGGCAAGACTTACAATTTCAAATTGATAATGTCACGGGTGAAGCGTTAACTAAAATTAATCAGGCCATCGGTGCAGGTGTGCCAATTAAAGTTATTTACCGTGTTTATACGTTAAGTGACTTAACAGAACCTGCAGAGCCGGCGATTGAAATGAAAGCGGTTGATGTACAGGCCACCGCGCAAAGTTTAAATGTAGTTGCCTCATTTAACGATCTGGTTAATAAAGCCTGGCCTAAAAACCGCTATACCCCTTCCATCGCCCCAGGGCTTAAATACTTCAGCTAAATATGATTTATACAATTATTGACTATTTAAGTGTTCCCTACGTGAATGAGGGGCGAGATATGTCTGGATTTGACTGTTGGGGGCAAACTCGTCACCGGCAGCACTATGGTTATGGAAATCCGCTTTTTGAATCGTTTGGGCATATTAACCCAGACGATAAATATTCCCTCACTAATGCTTACTTCCAGATAGTTAATCAATTTGTTTTATGTGAACCAAAGCCAGGCGCTGTTGTATGCGGTTTTAAAATGGGTAACTTAATTCACATTGGGACAGTTGAACACATTGATGGCCAATTGGCCGTTTTACACACATCACGTAGAAAAGGTCCGTCAATTGTTAGCGTTGACGACTTTAAACGCTTATTTATTGAGGTTAAATTTTATGAATACGTGGGTTGATATAAAAGTTTACCCTAACAAGTTAGATCCTTCCGTCATGGAAATGTGTAAATGCGAACTTGGCCTAACATTACATGATTGGCTGACTACAAATGTACCTGCTTACTTTGAAAGTGATGAACCGCTTTTTACAGTAATAGTAAATAGTAAAATACTCGTCCCAGAAAACTGGAAAACCTATCAATTTTCACAGAATGACGATGTAAGTATTATTGTTGAACCAAAAGATCCAGCCACAATTGCCTATGCAGTCATTGCCATTATTGCAGTGGGTTATGCGGTTTACACTGCAAATCAGATCCCTGATAACTACAATTCAACAACCCCAGATGGTAGTAGTATTTATAATGTAAATGCACAGGGTAATAAGCCTAAACTCATGGGGATTATTCCCGAAGGAGCAGGTCGGCATTTAATTTACCCTGATTATTTAACAATGCCGCGCCGAGAATATATCGATAACGAGCAATGGCTTTATTTAATGCTATGTGTTGGTGTTGGTGATTATGAAATATTGCCTGAAGAAATATTTATTGCTGACACACCTGTAAGCAGATATACCGGTGATGTTGATTATCAGATTTTTAGGCCTAGCGAAAATGTAACGAGCCACGAAGCTTATCGCAATGTTTTTACATCAAGTGAAGTTGGCTCAACATCAGGAAGCACAGGTATTGAGCTTAAAGGTGCTGTTACAAGCTCTGGTGGTAACAATAGCACGTACTTTTATACATTTATAAACGACACGTTAGTTGTGTATGTGGCTGAATACGAGCCAGAGATAGGGCCTATTCGTTACAAAACAGTGCCGCCGTTTGATGTTGGTGAAATACTAACAATTACAGGATCTATAGAAGGGCAAAACGATGGCTACTATGAGCTATTAGCCAAAAGCTCAAATGGGAGCCAAGTAAATAAAGTCGACAGTCAATTTCAAGACGACCCCACATGGACTGAGTTTGTTACAGAATATGACTCTAGCGCAGCGGTGGATGCAGAGGAGCGTGGTGGAGATGGCCAGTTTAACGGTCCTTTTTTCGCGTGTCCTGATGGCGAGTTAACAGATAAGTTATGGTTAGATTTTTATTTACCTAAAGGTCTTGGTGAACTTGATGATGATGGTAATTTTTTAAGTCGTAGTGTTACTGTTCGAATTGAGTATAGGGCAGAAGGTGCGCAAAACTGGACAGCGTTACCTGATCAAGTATTTTCAAATTCAACTAATGACCAGTTAGGGAAAACAATACCGTTTACACTGCCATTGTTGATGCGCCCTGAAATACGCGTTAAGCGCGTAACAGCCGCCAGTGATGACACTCGCATTTATGATGATGTATTTTGGACAGCATTAAAAGCTGAGTTGCAAAGCGCCACAAGCTACGATGGCCTAACTACTATTGCAGTAAAAATTCGTGGTACCAATGCATTAGCCGGCTCTGCGGAGAATAAATTCAAAGTAATTGGCACCCGAATTTTACCTGTATACGAAAACGGCGTGTGGAGCTCTCCAAGGCCAACAAGAGATATAGCGCCTTTTTTTGCGCATGTAATACGCAGTTCAGGGCATAGCGATAGTAAAATAGGACTCCAAGCACTCGAAGCATTACACCCTATTTGGCACAACCGTAATGATGAGTTTAATGCGGTGTTTGATAGTGAAAGCACCATGTTTGAAGTATTAAAACGTGTGCTCGCCGTAGGTTTTGCTGAACCAACCATAGATTATGGGCAAATCACTCCTGTACGTGATCAAAAGAGAAGAATATACAGGCACATGTATCAGCCTGATAACTATGTAGGTATGTTAAAACGCTCTATAAAATTGATTGATGACGATGAACCAGACGGCATTGAAGTCGAGTACTTCGACCCAACCACATGGAAGTCAGAAACAATCATGTGTTTATTACCTGGTGATTTAGGCTTAAACCCTGAAAAGGTCAGAGCGTTTGGTGTCACAAACCGCGATAAAGCCTATCAAATTGGTATGCGTAAACGCCGAATTCGCCGCTATAGACGCACTCGCTTTGACTTCAAAACAGAAATGGACGCACTCAATTCACGTTACCTAGATTTCTGTGCACTGGCAGACGATATACCCGGTTATGAACAAAGCGGTATTCTAGTGGGGGTTTCTGGACGTTCAATTTATGTTGATCATATAGGTTTAGAGTGGCAATCAGGACAATCACACATCCTGGCATTAAGAAAACCAGACGGCACTTTATCCGGCCCATACAACGCGACACCAGGGGATGCCGATAATGAGGTAAGAATCGATGCAGACTTAGATTTTACCCCAGTACTGGACGGTTCAATAGAACCACCACTGTACATGTTTGGTATTAAAGAACGTTGGTGCAACGGCGTACTGATCCGCGACATAAAACCATCATCAACTGAGCAAGTAAGCGTAACAGCCGAGTTAGACGATGATAGAGTTTATCTTGATGATGACAGCCTAGCTGTTTAGCTTTTTTGTTTTACTAAGTTGGTTTGACCTTGAATGATTCCCTCAATTAACATTTTATTTATGAAGCTTGGTCCATCACCAGTAAGTTGGCTATTGTCTTCTGAATCTAAGCCTGTTTCATATCCACTGAAGACAGGATGTTCTGTTGTCTCTTTAAAGAAGAGCAAACATTGGCGTCCTATTCCTAAGCCTGTATAGCCTCCAATAAGATCGAGAAACATGTTTGTTAATTTATAAAATTTATTTTTGCCATCTTCAATGAAATCAAAATCAAAAGAGCCTAGTTCATCAGAAGTCTCAAATAAACTAACCCTGATACTTAATCTATTCCGAGCATCTAAGACAATATGCTCGCCATTTTTGAGTCTAAACTTTTTCTCACTTAAACTTTGAGAGATCAATATCATAAAACCAAACATTTTGAAGTGTGATAAGTAATACTAATGATAAAAATGGGAACTTGAAAGTGTTTAAAAAATAATAATACAAAGATAATACAAATCTAGTACAAATGGTTTTTTAGAAGTTAGCTTTAAATTTAATGTAAGTGCAGGATATTAAAGGGGAAGTAATGGTCGGTATGGAGAGATTCGAACTCTCGACCCCTGCCACCCCATGACAGTGCGCTACCAAGCTGCGCTACATACCGACGTTGCAAGCAATAGTACGTATATTTTTTCAAAAATCAATAAGCTTTTGTTTGTTTGAACATTTATTGCACGTACTGAGTGAAATAAATCATTTTATGAGGATGTTTAGTTATTTATCCAGTCATTGATCGATTTATACATCACATCTCGTAGTATAGGTTGAGCAGTTTTGTTAGGGTGTATGTTGTCGTTTTGCATCAGGCTATTATCAGCAGCGACATTCAAGATAAAAAATGGCATTAAATGGCTGTTTGTGGCACCGGCAATCTCAGCAAAACTAGCGGTAAATAATCCGGTATAACGTGGCCCATAGTTAGGCGGGATGTGTATTTCCATAATCGCTACTTTGGCATCAGCTTGTTTGCTCTTGCTCACTAAACTGGCTAGGTTTTCTTTTAGGCGTTTAATTGGAAAGCCACGCAGCCCGTCGTTACCACCAAGCTCTATAAGTACATGGCTCGGTTGAAACTCATTAAGTAGGGCGTCTAAACGACGCAGTGCGCCACCGGTGGTTTCGCCACTGATACTGGCATTGATAAGTTGGATTGGTGCTTGCTCGTTGTCGTACTTATCTTGTAACAGTTTAACCCAGCCTTGCTCTTGTTTTAAGCCGTAGGCGGCGCTTAAACTATCACCTAAAATTAAAATTGTGTTGTCAGCTGCCGCACTAAGTGGTTTGATTACTAATAGTAAAACGAAAATAAAACGTAGGATTGAATACATCATATGTCAGCGCTATCTCAATTAAATATCATTCAGGTTAAAGGTCTTTCTAAAACGGTTAATACCCTTGAAGGGGATTTGCCCATCCTCAGTGACATCACCTTTAATGTCAAGTCTGGAGACTCAGTTGCTGTAGTTGGTACCTCAGGTTCAGGTAAATCAACTTTATTAAGTTTGCTCGCAGGGTTGGATCAATCGACTCAGGGATCAATTTATTTAGATGGTGAGCCACTGCATGAACTTGATGAAGAAGCGCGTGCGGCATTAAGAGCTGCAAAAGTCGGTTTTGTATTTCAATCATTTATGTTGGTACAGAGTTTAACAGCACTTGAGAATGTGATGTTACCGGCAGAGCTCGCTGGTGAAAAAAATGCCAAGCAACAAGCACTCGATCTACTGGAAAAAGTAGGTTTAAGTCATCGAATTGAGCATTATCCGTCGCAATTGTCTGGTGGTGAGCAGCAGCGTGTAGCGATTGCTCGCGCATTTATTGGCACACCAAAGATTTTATTCGCCGATGAGCCATCAGCAAATCTTGATAGCAAAAATGGTAAGTTAATTGAGTCACTGTTATTCGAGCTTAATCAGCTTCATGGCACGACGTTGATTTTAGTCACACATGACGAGGCGTTAGCAGCAAAGTGCCAGCATGTGTTACAAATTGAAGCGGGTCAATTAGTTAAAAATACCAATGAGGCTGTGGCGAATGTGGGTTAAATTAGCATTAAAATTATTTAGCCGTGAATTTCGCCGTGGTGAACTCACGGTGATTTGTTCGGCCATAGCGTTGGCAGTATTAACAGTACTAACGCTTTCTATGGTGACTGATCGCATAGGGCAAAGCATTGCACAAAAAAGCAGTGCCTTTATTGCCGCTGATCGCGTGCTGGCAAGCAACCATGAATTACCGGGTGAATATTTAACAACAGCAGGCGAATACAACTTACAAACCGCACAGCTCACTTACTTTGATACTATGTTGTTTGCTAATGACGAAATGCAATTAAGCTCAGTAAAAGCGGTGTCTGAGCATTACCCACTTAAGGGCGAACTAAAAGTTAAAAGCAGCTTAACCGGCGAGGTTGAAGTGGCTACGCAAGGGCCAACTGTTGGTAATGTGTGGTTTAGTGAATCGGTATTTTATGCACTAAATGTAAAAGTAGGTGATACGGTTGAGCTTGGCGCTGCGCAATTTAATATTGAAAAAGTATTGGTGGAAGAGCCAGATGCGCCATTTAATATTTTTTCAAGTAGTCGTCGTGTGTTGTTAAATAACCAAGATGTAGACAAAACTGAAGTGATCCAGCCGGGCAGCCGTGTTTTTTACCGTCAGTTGTATGCAGGGGATGAGAGTAACCTTACTGACTTTTATAGCTGGCTAAAACCACAAATGAAAGAAAATCAGCAATGGTATGGTGTTAAAGACAGACAGTCGCCGATTGCAAATAGCTTAAACCGCGCTGAAAGCTTTCTATTATTAGCGGGATTATTGGGCATTATTTTAGCGGCGGTGGCGATTGCCGTGTCTGCAAAGCGTTATTGCGAACGCCAATATGACCCAGTTGCGATGATGAAAACCTTAGGTGGTAGCCGATCGACAATTCGCAAAATTTACTTACTGCATTTATCACTGGTGTGTGCTTTGTCGGTCATACTTGGCTTAGCCATTGGCTATGGTTTACAAGAGATAGCTACTAGTTATTTAGCTAAATCAATGAACAATACTCTTCCTGCTGCGGGTATAAAACCGTGGTTTGTGGCGATTAGTACTGGCGTTATCTGTGCGGTGATGTTTTCAATCAAGCCGTTATTAGATTTATTTGATATTCCACCGCTTAGGGTATTACGCCGTAACTTAGGCGATAAGCTATTAGTAAGTAAAGTGCATTTAGCGATGTCGGGCTTAACAGTCTTTTTATTAATGTGGTTGTTTAGTAATAACCTTAAAATTACCGCTATTTTGTTTGTCTCCACTTTAATTTTGATTGCAATACTATTTGTATTATCGCGGTTAATCTTTGGCAGCGGACGTAAACTAGGATTGCGCCCGGGGAATAGTTGGTCATTAGCGATTGCTTCGTTGCAAAAACGTGCCAATGCTAATGCGGTACAGTTGATCAGTTTTTCGTTGGCAATAAAGCTATTGTTATTTTTAGTGGTGCTGAAAAACGATATGATCGCAGATTGGCAATCGCAACTTCCAAGCGACGCGCCGAATGCTTTTTTAGTCAATATAACCGAAACTGAATTGCCAGACGTAACAAGCTTTTTAGAGCAAAAAAATATTCAAGTATCTGAGTTCTATCCGACTATTCGTGGTCGCGTAAACGCTGTTAACGGTGAATTAGTTGCTCGCGAAGTCTCATTGCAAGACAACGAGAAGAAAGACGAAGAAGCACGCGCAGGTATTGGCCGTGAGCTAAATCTTACATGGTTAGAGCAAGTCCCTGTGCAAAATGAGATCATAGACGGGCAGTGGTTTGGCGACAATGCCACCGCTGAGGTATCCATCGAAGAATCTATGCTAGAACGTTTAGATGTGAAACTGGGTGATACGCTAACATTTTTGATTGGCGCCCAGTCATTTGATGCCAAAATCACCAGTGTTCGTAAAGTTAATTGGGCTACTTTAAAGCCTAATTTCTTTATTATATTAAGCCCTGATGTACTGGCTGATTTTCCTGCGACGTATATTTCATCAGTGCGTATCGAAGCCGAGCAAAAACGCGATTTTAGTGAGCTACTACGTGCCTACCCGACAATCAACGCCATCGACGTTGACAGCTTTGTCAAACAAATACGTTCTACTATTTCGCAAGTATCGCTGGCAATTGGATTTGTACTGGCGATAGTGGTGATGTGTGGTGGCTTGGTTTTAATTTCGCAAGTGCAAGCAAGCCTTGGTGAACGGATGCAGGAAATTGTCATATTGCGTACCTTAGGCGCCAAAGGGCGGCTAATAAAAAATGCCACTTTATATGAGTTTTTATTGCTGGGCAGCGCTGCTGGTTTTGTCGCTGCGTTGGTCAGTGATGTGGCTTTATTAATAGTGCAACGTGAGATGTTTGACTTAGCAGGTAAGCTGCACCCGCATATTTGGCTTATTGGACCATTAGTGGGTGGTGTGTTTGTGGCATCACTGGGCTACTTTATGATAGCTAGAACCATGCGTAAAAATACCCAAGGGTTACTACGCTCTTTAGCCTAAAAGGTTAGCAAGTAAACAAGCCCGTTTTTACGGGCTTTTTTATGCCAATAATGCACTGGTAATTTATACAGTGCTCTGGCATTATTAGCGTACTTAACTATTTACACTGATTGGGCAAGTATTGGCTATTATTTTAGGGATTGATCCTGGCTCACGATTAACCGGTTATGGGGTGATTGCCCATCAAGGTGCTAAATTTACTTATTTAGGCAGCGGTTGTATAAAACTGGCCGATCACGAGTTTCCTATTCGATTAAAAATGATTTATCAGGGGATCAGTCAACTAATCGAACAATTCTCTCCCGATCATTTTGCCATTGAAAAAGTATTTATGGCGCATAATCCTGATTCAGCTCTTAAATTAGGCCAAGCCAGAGGAGCTGCAATTGTTGGTGCGGCAATGGCTGAGTTACCGGTGTTTGAATACTCGGCGCGGCAAATTAAACAAGCGGTGGTAGGGCACGGTGGTGCCGATAAATCGCAAGTGCAGCATATGGTTAAAAATATTTTAAAATTGCCAGGCACACCGCAAGCGGATGCAGCCGATGCATTAGCCATTGCGATATGCCATGCTCATTCCGATCAAAATTTAATAAAACTAGCGGGCAGTGCCAGTAAAACCGTTAGAGGACGATTAAGGAAATAACATGATAGGTCGCTTAAATGGCATCTTAGTAGAAAAACAACCGCCAGAAATTTTGCTTGAAGTAAGCGGTGTTGGTTACGAAGTTAACATGCCGATGACGTGTTTTTATGATTTACCAAACATTGGCGAAAATGCCATTGTGTATACTCATTTTGTAGTAAGAGAAGACGCCCAGTTATTATTTGGCTTTAATAATAAAATTGAGCGAGCATTATTTAGAGAGCTATTAAAAGCCAATGGCGTTGGGCCAAAGCTCGGATTAGCAATACTTTCAGGGATGTCGGCTAAGCAATTTGTTAGCTGTGTGAATAACGAAGATGCCACCAGTTTAGTGAAACTGCCAGGTGTGGGTAAAAAAACCGCAGAGCGCCTGGTACTTGAAATGAAAGACCGATTAAAAGATTGGGGTAATGACTTATTCACGCCATTTAGTGATAATGCAGTTATAGAGCCCGCCTCTGACGCACTTATTGCTAATAATGCGGCAGATGATGCAATCTCTGCGTTAGTGTCATTAGGTTATAAATTGGCGCAAGCACAAAAAACAGTAAAATCAGTGGCCAAGCCTGGTATGTCTACAGAGGTTCTGATCAAAGAATCTCTAAAATCAATGTTGTGAGTAAACCATGATTGAAGCGGATCGTTTAATAGATGCGACTGAACAAAGTAATGAAGATGTAGTCGATCGCGCGATTAGACCAAAACTATTAGCCGATTATACTGGTCAGCCCCATGTTAAACAGCAAATGGAAATATTTATAGAAGCTGCACGTAGTCGGGGTGAAGCGCTTGATCATTTATTAATATTTGGTCCGCCGGGTTTGGGGAAAACCACACTAGCAAACATTGTTGCCAATGAGCTAAATGTCAGTATTAAAACAACCTCGGGCCCAGTGCTTGAAAAAGCCGGTGATTTAGCCGCACTACTGACCAATTTAGAAGAAGGCGATGTACTTTTTATTGATGAAATACATAGGCTAAGCCCGCAAGTTGAAGAAATACTCTATCCTGCAATGGAAGATTATCAACTCGATTTAATGATTGGTGAAGGGCCTGCAGCTCGTTCCATTAAGCTCGATTTACCCGCTTTTACCTTAATTGGCGCAACCACTCGCGCAGGCTCGTTAACTTCACCACTTAGAGACCGTTTTGGTATTGTGCAGCGTTTAGAGTTTTATTCGGTGGCAGATTTATCGACTATAGTGGGGCGTTCTGCTCATTATTTAAATTTAGCCATGTGTGATGAAGGTGCCATTGAAATTGCTAAACGCTCTCGTGGTACGCCACGTATCGCTAATCGATTATTACGCCGGGTACGAGATTACACGCAAGTTAAATCAGACGGTACTGTAAATGCCGAAGTGGCAGAGCTGGCACTTAATATGATTGATGTCGATAAAAGCGGCTTTGATTATATGGACCGTAAATATTTACTCGCGATCATTGAAAAGTTTATGGGGGGTCCGGTAGGGTTAGACAACTTAGCCGCCGCTATCGGTGAAGAAAAAGAAACCATTGAAGATGTGATCGAGCCTTACCTCATCCAGCAAGGATTTATCCAACGTACGCCAAGAGGGCGTATTGTGTCTGATAACGCCTATCATCACTTTGGCTTATTACCCAAACAAGAATAAAGTACATTTATTGTAGCTGTATGCGTGCGTATGGCTGCAAACTCACCTCTCACATCTTCTATACTGTTCTTTTAGCCACTATTCAAATGTCTATTTTGCTGTGTTTAAGTTAATCGCGTGATTAGCATATTACTTAAAGTTTAGATTATTTAGTTATTTGGGCTAATACAATTCACATGCTGTTAAGTTTGTAAACGATATTGTATGCGCCATAGCGAGGTAGTGCTGTGCGTGATTTGCAGACAAAAAAAAGCCCGCATAAAATGCGGGCAAACAACAAGTTGAAGGAAGTAATCTAAGTAACACTGCTTAAATTCATCAAGTTTTATCAAGAAGACTTTAAGCATAGCAATACGAAAAATCAGAATCATATTGCAAAGAACTGGGCTGAATGAAGTATTCATTGCTGCGCTAGCTCGGTATGGGAGAATAATACGCAATAGTTGGTTTTTGTTCAAACTAGAAAAATTTAATTTTCAGATAAAAAAAACTAATAGCAAGATTTTTATGAACGCTTTATTTTTGTTCATAAAGTTCACGGTAATATATTAATTTGTTGAATTTGTGATGTTTTATTTGTTTGAGTGTTTTTTTTATAGATTAGTTAAACTGTTGCATTGACCATGCTTACAGTCAATTATGCTTGTTTATTCATTAAGAGTGAATAAACGGGGTGTTTTACACAGTTTTTGTTTATAAATAAGCACCGCAGCATGTATTTACCTTAACAGCCCAGTCTTAAATAGTTGCGTTAAGATTGACTAATAAGGTTATAAAAATGGTGTCAGCCTGCTCTTCAACGTTTTTTGTTGCTAATTCACAGCAATAGCGTTGTCAGTACTGAGCTGAATCGATACACTAGTTGCAACTTTTGGCCATTTTTTCGGTCATATACCTAGCGTATAATGAAATGTTATTTATACAAGAAATCTTATTAGGAGTTTAATGTGGGTTCAGGGCTTAATTTTTTAGATTTAATTCTAGAAGCAAGTTTTCTTGTGCAATTAGTTATGCTGGCATTAGTAGGTATGTCAGTGATGTCATGGGCAATTATTTTTCAGCGCAAAAAAGCAATTTCAGATGCATTATCCAATACTAAGCGATTTGAGCAAAAATTTTGGTCAGGCATTGATTTAAGTAAACTCTACAATGAGATCTCATCGCGTAGCGGTAGCTCAACCGGCGTTGAAGCATTATTTATAGCAGGCTTTAAAGAGTTTGCTCGCCATAAGAAAAACTCTTTTCAAAGTGCTAGCATTGTAATGGAAGGGACGCATCGTTCAATGCGAGTTGCGTTATCTCGTGAAATCGAAAAATTAGAATCAAGTTTATCGTTTTTAGCAACAGTGGGGTCTATCAGTCCTTACATTGGTTTGTTTGGGACTGTGTGGGGCATTATGAATGCCTTTATCGCGTTAGGCGAAGTTAAGCAAGCAACCTTGCAAATGGTTGCCCCAGGTATAGCTGAAGCGCTTATTGCAACAGCTATGGGGTTATTCGCAGCTATTCCTGCGGTTATTGCATACAACCGTTTTGCTAATAGAGTTGAAAAGCTAGAATCTAACTACATTAACTTTATGGAAGAGTTTGCAAATATTTTACACCGTCAAGCAGCTACCCAAATAGAGGCAAAAGCGAATGTATCAGCGTAAGAAGCGTCGTCCTGTTGCAGAGATAAACGTAGTTCCTTACATTGATGTAATGCTGGTGCTACTGATTATTTTTATGGCTACTGCGCCTTTGATCACTCATGGTGTTAAAGTTGATTTGCCAAAAATGGAAGAATCAGATTTAGTCGATACTAAAGATACGCCACCGATCATTGCTTCAATTGATGCACAAGGTAAGTACTATGTCAGTATTGGTACTGATCCAGAAGAACCGATGGAAGCATTAGATGTTGCCGCTGTTATTAAGTTGCAACTGATGAAAAACCCAGAAACTCCAGTGATGATCAAAGGCTCAGGTAAAGTATCGTATCAAGAAGTATTATTATTGATGGATTTCTTAAAAAATGCCGGTGTACCTTCAGTTGGATTAATGACTGAGTCGTTTGAAGGGAATAAAAACTAATATGGGTGCTTCAGTATTAAAATCAGTGTTATTGCACCTCGCTATAATAGGCGTTCTGGTAGGAACCGCGAGTTTTCATACTTCACCGCCTAAAGTAATGGAAGTCACCTTGAACAAGGCTATGCCTGATGCTGAAAATGCTGTTTCAGCAGTGACTGTTGACCAGAAAATGGTTGAACAAAAAATTGCTGAGTTGAAACGCAAAGAAGATGATAAAAAACGTGCTGAAGATAAACGCATTCGTGATTTAGAGCGCCGAGCATCTGATGCACGTAAACAACGTGAAGCTGAAGATCGTCGAATTAAGAAGCTAGAGCAAGAGCGCCGAGCAAAAGAGAAAGAAACGGCACAAGCGCAAGCACAGGCTAAAAAAGCGCGTGAAATAGAGCAAAAAGAACGTGAAAAAGCGCAGCAGGCTGAAAAGCAAAAAGAAGCGTCTGAGTTAGCTGCAAAAGCTGCAGCTGAGAAACGTAAACAGGCAGAAGAGGCATTAAAAAAAGCCGAAGACGACCGTAAACGTGAAGAGTTAGCCGCTAAAAAACGCGCAGAAGCTGCTGAAGAGGCGCGTCAAAAAGCATTACAAGAGCAAATGCTGCAAGAGCAGTTAGCCACAGAGCAAGCCGCGCGAAATAAATTGCGTCAGCAACAGGTCGGCACTGAGGTTGATAAATACAAAGCATTAATTATGGCGCGTATTCAGCAAAATTTATTAATTGATGAAAAAATGAAAAACCAACAATGCCGTGTGAATATTCGCTTAGGTTTTAATGGTCTGGTCACACAAGTGAAATCTTTAGGTGGTGATAAGTTAGTATGCGAAGCGGCGCTAAGGGCGGTTCGTATGGCTGAAACACTGCCGGTATCTAAAGATCAAGACGTGTTTGAGCAATTAAAAAATATTAACTTAACGATCAAGCCACAATTTTAAAGGAATTATATGTTCAATCAGTTGAAAACAGTTTGTTTAATTTTAGTTCTTGGCTTTACCAGTGTTGCAAATGCTGCGCTTGAAATAGTCATAACAGAAGGAGTTGATAGTGCACGCCCTATAGCCATCATCCCTTTTAAATATAAAGGTGTTGGGCCAATTCCACAAAAGCTCAGTGATGTTATTGCTGCCGATTTGATGCGCAGTGGTAAATTTAAACCAATTAGTGTTGACGAAATGCCACAGCTGCCCAGCAAAAATGCAGATATAGATTATGGTGCGTGGGTAAATAAGGGTGTTGAAGCAATTTTAGTTGGTGAAGTTGAACAGCAAACAGATGGCCGTTATTTGGTACGTTATGAACTAGTTGATGTTATCCGCGGCCAAATCACCGGCGGTGAAACGCAAATGATGAGCAATGGTAAATTAGTTAAAAATCAAGATCACGTTCAAGAAGCACGCGAAAGTGTGATAAGCGAATCTGGGTTTAGACGCTACGCTCATCGTATTAGTGATGTTATTTATGAAAAACTTACCGGTGAGCGCGGTGCCTTTTTAACAAAAATTGCTTACGTCATTGTGCGTGATGACGAACCAAAACCTTATCAGCTTGTTGTTGCTGATTACGATGGGTTTAATGAACAAGTTTTATTACGCTCACAAGAGCCGTTAATGTCTCCAGCATGGTCACCTGATGGTACTAAATTAGCTTATGTGACGTTTGAAAATCGTCAAAGCCAAATCTATATGCAAGATTTATACACTGGTAAGCGTGAAATCATTACCAGCCATCAAGGTATCAATGGTGCGCCACAGTTTTCACCTGACGGTAAAAAACTATTATTAGTACTGTCAAAAGACAGAAACGGTGCCACAGAAGTGTATATGTTAGATTTAGCTACACGTAAAGAAACACGCCTTACTCGCCACCGTAGTATAGATACTGAACCGTCTTGGCATCCGAATGGTCAAGATATCGTGTTTACCTCGGAAAGGGGTGGTAATGCTCAGATTTATAAGTTAAATTTACAAACAGGTAGGTCACAACGAATGACCTTTGATGGTGATATGAATCTAGCAGGTTCTATTACCCCTGATGGCAAAGAATTAGTGATGGTTAACCGTACTAACGGGCAGTACCATCTTGCTAAGAAAGAGCTGGCTACTGGAGCGTTTCAAGTATTAACTCGAACGCGTCTAGATGAATCACCGAGTATCGCACCTAATGGCTCGATGATTATTTATAGCACGCTACATAATAATAAGCAGGTACTAGCGCTGGTATCAATGGACGGTCGTTTTAAAGCACGTTTACCTGTGCTAAATGGACAAGTAAAGGCACCCGCGTGGTCGCCTTATTTACAGTAATATTTGCTGGTTTACTCAATATAGGAATCTACTCAATGCAACTTAATAAAATACTTAAAGGCCTGCTAATTGCTGTGCCTGTTATGACTCTAGCAGCTTGTAGCTCATCTTCAGATATCGACGAAGGTGCAGCAAATCAATCAAATCAAGCGACAGTTGAGCAAACAGCTAATAATGACACTGTTGAAGTGGCAACATTAACACCTGATCAAAAAGCACAAGAAGAACTCACTCAAAAATACGAAGCATTACGTCAAGAGCAAGTAATTTACTTTGATTTTGATAAAGCGACGATTCAAGGTCAGTACGGTGAATTACTTCGAGCTCATGCTGAGTTTTTAGTAAAGAATCCATCAGTTAAAGTACTAATTGAAGGTCATGCAGATGAGCGTGGTACACCTGAGTACAATATCGCATTGGGTGAGCATCGTGGCCAAGCAGTTGAAAAATACCTTCAAAGTTTAGGTGTTTCTGCAAGCCAAATGTCAGTAGTGAGCTACGGTGAAGAAAAGCCGATGGTTAAATCACGCACTGAATCTGCTTTCGCTAAAAACCGCCGTGCGGTACTAGTTTACTAAATTAGAGACATTATGAAGCCGAAAATTATTTTGGCAGCCATGATATTGAGCGGGAGCACCCAAGTTTGGGCTGCTCCCGCTCCTGTTTCAGAAGCTGCGAGTTCACAATCGAGTATAGAAAAACGCCTTGCTGCCCTTGAAAGTATGATGCAGTCGAGAAATTTATTACAAGTTGAGTTACAGCAACAGCTAAATATGCTGCAAGATGAAGTGAGTCAAGTTCGCGGGATCACCGAAGAACAGACCTATAAGCTTGAGAAAGTACTGCAACGCCAACGTGAGCTGTATCAAGAAATTGAAAATCGCGTGAGCCAAGCTTACTCGCAACCCAGTACAGAGCAATATGCAGAGCCTGTTGCATCGCAAGCTATTAGTTCGGATCTGTCTGAGAATGAGGCTTACGAGCGTGCAGTGGCATTAATTATGAAGGACAAGCGCTACGATCAGGCAATTCCAGAGTTTCAAACGTTTTTAACAACGTATCCAAATTCTGTTTATGCGTCCAACGCTCATTATTGGTTAGGGCAATTGCTGACAATTAAAAATGATGCAGTAAAAGCATCGGAACATTTTAAAGTTGTTGTAAATGAATTTCCAAATTCAAATAAGCGTCCAGATGCAATGTTAAAGCTTGGAACTTTATTGCAAGAGCAAGGTTTAGCCGATCAAGCATCAAAAACCTTTCAGGATCTGCTTAACCAATACCCAAGTACAACTGCTGCAAAATTGGCCACTGATCGCCTTTCAAAAATGTAGAATCAGCTTGATTAGACTGCTTTTTGTCATAAGCGGTCTAAAATTGGTCAGCTAGACATAAAAACTTAAAAAAAGAGACATTTTCTGTTGCACTCATTTTTTAAATAAGTATTATAAGCGCCCGCAGCAAACGAATGGTTCAACCACTCAAATTGCGGCAAAAAGAGCGGGTCATTAGCTCAGTTGGTAGAGCAGTGGACTTTTAATCCATTGGTCGATGGTTCAAGTCCATCATGACCCACCATTCATTAGTAAGTTATAGAATGGTCTTTTATCGGCGGATTTACGTATTAGTGTTTGGTTGCATTTAGTTGCAACAGCAGAGCGGGTCATTAGCTCAGTTGGTAGAGCAGTGGACTTTTAATCCATTGGTCGATGGTTCAAGTCCATCATGACCCACCATTCTTTATTCGTAGAATAGTAGAGTGGTTATAATCGGCGGATTTACGCAGCGTGCTTAGGCACATCAGAGCGGGTCATTAGCTCAGTTGGTAGAGCAGTGGACTTTTAATCCATTGGTCGATGGTTCAAGTCCATCATGA
This sequence comes from Pseudoalteromonas sp. SR41-8, assembly GCF_014163915.1. Taxonomy (NCBI): domain Bacteria; kingdom Pseudomonadati; phylum Pseudomonadota; class Gammaproteobacteria; order Alteromonadales; family Pseudoalteromonadaceae; genus Pseudoalteromonas; species Pseudoalteromonas sp. SR41-8. Next base: position 141,034 of record NZ_JACJEE010000003.1, on the reverse strand, counting down.
CCCACCATTCTTTATTCGTAGAATAGTAGAGTGGTTATAATCGGCGGATCTACGCAGCGTGCTTAGGCACATCAGAGCGGGTCATTAGCTCAGTTGGTAGAGCAGTGGACTTTTAATCCATTGGTCGATGGTTCAAGTCCATCATGACCCACCATTCTTTATTCGT
>NZ_JACJEE010000003.1:0-140768 GCF_014163915.1 Pseudoalteromonas sp. SR41-8 | reverse complement strand
ATCTACGCAGCGTGCTTAGGCACATCAGAGCGGGTCATTAGCTCAGTTGGTAGAGCAGTGGACTTTTAATCCATTGGTCGATGGTTCAAGTCCATCATGACCCACCATTCTTTATTCGTTGAATAATAGAGTGGTTAAAATCGGCGGATTTACGCAGCGTGCTTAGGCACATCAGAGCGGGTCATTAGCTCAGTTGGTAGAGCAGTGGACTTTTAATCCATTGGTCGATGGTTCAAGTCCATCATGACCCACCATTCTGGTTTATTCAATTTCAGTTTATCTGACTCCTATTTAGTAAATTCACATCACTTTACATCAAAAGCAAAAAACACTTACAAAAATCATCGTCAAGCTAAATATAAATGCGTTAATCAAATTGCTATTATATCAATCGTGTTAAGTTACTGACCATTTATAGCGACAGATAAATACAGTGATAACAAGGCGAAAATTTTGACATGTAGTTGTTCTCGGCAATTGCTCCTGCATTGCTCTACCTCCTGCATCCATGCAGTCGTACATAAAAAATAACTAACGCAGTTAACGCTTTATTTAGCCTGCTAGAATGATTAAATATTTAAGTAGATTGGTATTTATGACCACTACTGTTATTTAGTTTTATATTCTCGTATAATCCACCCCATAAATGCACTGTAGATTAAGTGGTCGAGAAATGAGTTTAGCTCAAACTATTATGCCTGAAGGTTATATCTTTCCTCCTAAACCAGCTCCATTGAATAATGATGAGCAGGCGCAATACAAAGCACGTATCAAGCAATTATTGATTGATAAAAATGCTGTATTGGTTGCCCATTATTATACTGATCCTGAAATTCAAGCGCTTGCTGAAGAAACTGGCGGTTGTGTTGCTGATTCGCTAGAAATGGCTCGCTTTGGTGCCAAGCACGATGCTGACATGATTATCGTTGCCGGTGTACGTTTTATGGGTGAAACAGCAAAAATACTGACACCGAATAAAACCGTGGTTATGCCAACACTAGAAGCAACTTGTTCGCTTGATATTGGTTGCCCAATTGATGAGTTCTCAGCGTTTTGTGATCAGCACCCTGATCGTAAAGTGGTTGTATACGCAAATACATCAACTGCCGTTAAAGCTCGCGCTGATTGGATTGTTACCTCATCGTGTGCCCTTGAGATTGTTGAGCACCTAGATGAAATGGGTGAAAAAATCATTTGGGGCCCAGACAAACATTTAGGTGCCTATATTCAAAAGAATACTGGCGCTGATATGATCATGTGGAATGGCGCATGTATCGTGCATGACGAATTTAAAACCAAAGCGTTAAAAGACATGAAAGCGCTTTACCCTGACGCTGGCGTTTTGGTTCATCCAGAATCACCAGCAGAAATTGTAGCGTTAGCTGATGCAGTAGGTTCAACCAGTCAATTGATCAAAGCGGCACAAACTATGAGCAATCAAAAGTTTATTGTTGCCACTGATCGCGGCATTTTTTATAAAATGCAGCAGTTATGCCCTGATAAAGAATTTGTTGCCGCACCAACGGCTGGCGAAGGCGCAACCTGTAAGAGTTGTGCTCACTGCCCGTGGATGGCAATGAACGGCCTCAAAGCGATTGAGGAAGCGTTATTAGATGCAACTGGCAAAGAAGTGTTTGTAGATATGGACCTTCGTGAAGGCGCACTCAAGTCGCTTAATCGTATGCTCGATTTCTCAGCGTCACTCCAACGCTAAACTAGGTTATAAAGATAAGGCCGCTGGTATTGCTATCAGCGGCCTTTTTTGTTTGTTTACTAGGCAGTTAACAGGCAAAAGGGAAAAACACCTTGCACCGCCGCGCGCTATTTCATACTATTACGCCGCGTTACCAAATGGTAACCTGCGGAGGGATGGCTGAGTGGCTGAAGGCGCACGCCTGGAAAGTGTGTTTAGGTTAATCCCTAACGAGGGTTCGAATCCCTCTTCCTCCGCCATTATTCAATATTAGGACGCCTCATGGCGTCCTTTTTTGTGCCTATAAAAAAGTGAAGTAAATAACTCAAATTCTAACTATTTTTTACTTTTTATTAGGTATTGGTGTTTAGTTGCTTGCAATAATAAATATAAAATGAGCAGCGTTAAAGTTGTAGTTAAACTTAAAACGACCGTTATTTAGTTATTTTGTTTGCTAGGTTAGTTAATAAATCAACGGCTTTAAAGCTCGCCGCTTCCATTTGCGATATATGATCAATCATTTTATCCGAATGGCCATCTGCAAAGGCTTGCAATGCTTGTATGCCATGGTTGTGAATCTCGGCGTGCGGGGCTTCTAAGTTTTTAAATTCAATATGGGAGGTGTATTTAGCTGCACCATCACCTTTATAGTACCATTTACCTAAACGACACATTGTGTGATCGGCAAATTCATCTGTGGTTTTATCAGATAAACCAAGTAGTACCTTATAAACTTCCAGTTTCCAAACGATATGATCCATTTTTACCGTCTGAATAAATGCGTTTTCAGTTGAGTCGGTAATAACTGAATACATGTTTTGTGAGAACGTAACAATTTTATTAGCGGTATCTTCGATAGCCGCTGAACTTTCACTGATCTCATTACTTTGTTTCCCGACGTCGGTAATGTTGCCAACAACGTGGTCCATTTGTTGGTTTACTTGTTCAATTAAGCCTGAAATTTCATTCGATGCATCAGCTGAGCGTTGTGCTAATGTGCGAACTTCATCTGCAACTACGGCAAAGCCTCTACCTTGTTCTCCAGCTCTGGCGGCCTCAATAGCAGCATTAAGGGCTAGTAAGTTAGTTTGGTCAGAGATGCCTTTGATAATGTTTACAAAGTCATTAATCCCTGCTGTGACTGTTTGTAATTGCTTTACAGATTCAGAGGCTGTTTTAGTGTCTCTGGATATCACAGAAGTTGATTGCAAAGTGGCGGATAGCATTACAATAATGTTATCAAGCAACTGCTGTGATGATTGAAAGCCATCTCTGTGCATTACAAGTTCACTTGAATTTGCTGCTAGGCTCTCCCTGATTTGCTCTATTAAAATTGAAGACTGTAGCCACAAGCGGTTTAATTCGTCTTGTTGTTTGGCAGTTTTATCAGTTTGATTTATTTGCGCTACTAACTGACTTTTAGCATTCTTAACTTGTTCCAGTTCATCATGCAGTGCTTCATTTTGGTTACGAATATCTACAATTTCATTTTTTAGTTTTGCAATTTCTTTTTTATACTTAGAATTAAATATCACGTATTTGTCCAACTGTTTCTGTAAATGTGCCCAGAGTAAATCTCAGCGTTGTGCTAGCACACTTAATCTAATAGGTTATTAGGTTAGTTTAGCAAACTATGTCGTAATTTTTTTGAGCAAGCGCAATAAAACAGTGTGCCATTGCTATTTTTAGGTCAACAGAGCAGCCTTAATGCGAGGAAATAACATCGCTTTATTAGTAAACTATATGCTTAGTGAGCAACTACATTCAATTACATGATAATGAAGATAGTTGCGCGCAAGAACATTTGTTAGTTTAATTGAGACAGACGACTTTATTCCGCCCTGTTTCTTTAGCTTTATAAAGACCAAGATCGGCTTGTTTAACCATGTCTTTATATTCACCTTGTTGATTATATTCACAGACACCTAAAGAAACAGTGACCTGAAGTAGCTTATCTTGGTAAGTCAATTCAATGTTACTTACAGCTAAGCGTAACTTTTCTGCAAGATGCGATGCTTGCTCTTTATTGGTTTCAGGTAAAAACACCAGAAATTCTTCGCCTCCCCAGCGAGCAACTTTATCCATATTTCTAATTGAATCTTGCAATGCGCTAGCCACTTTTTGCAATACAATGTCACCATAGTCATGTCCATAGGTGTCGTTGAGTACTTTAAAATGATCTATATCCAGCAAAATAATACTAAAAGTTTTTTTATTGCGATTAACCCGGCTCATTTCTAATTCAAAGATATCGTGCAATGCGCGGCGATTAAATAGTCCCGTGAGTTGATCGCGCAACGCAAGCTCTTTAACTTGCAGGTAGGCAGAGTGTTTTAGTCTATAGGCAATATAAATAAATAGGATAATTAAAAGACTGAATGCAACGATCCCATAGAGTCGTAGAATTGCATTTTCATTGCTTGTTTGCGCTAGTTTAGCTTCGATTAATGACTTTTCTTTAGAGGCAATATCATAGGCTGCTTGTGATTGATCAAATTTTTCTTTTGCAGCTAATGAGGTACTTTCATCATCTAATTCTTTGTATTCAATCATAAGTTCTAATGCGCGTTGGTAATTTCCTAATGATTGATAATTTTCGATCATTGGCGGATAGTTTTCTAAACGTTTGATGAGTTGACTCTCGCTTGAAAATATAGCAAGGGCTTGCTCAAAATAGTCGGCAGCAAGTTTATAATTACCTAAACTTTGATTGCTTTGTGCCAGATTACTTAAAACGGTAGGCTTATGTATTAAATCATTGTTTTTATTTACAATATCTAACGCTTTTAAATAATAATCAATGGCTTTTTGGTGCTCATTTAGCTCAGCATAAATAGTGCCTTTATTAATAATTATAGGAACTCGGTCAAATATATTATGAAAGTGGGCTACTTTTTCGGCTTGATTAATGGCAATTAATGCCTCTTGGTATTGGGCTTTATCAACGTACATTGCAGCTAAGTTTGCATACAGCTCAGTGAGCAGTATGTCATTTTCAGGGTATGCTGCTATTGCCTGTTGAGTGTATTCAATCGCTTTGTCGTAGTTTTTCATATAATAATTGGTAAACCCTAAACCAATTAATATCTTCGGTGAAGCATATCCTTGAATGTTTATTTGTAAATCGTGAGCATGTAAGATTTTATCGAGTCCATCTACCATTTTTCCTTGTCTAACAGAGTTAATTCCATACAAATAGTAAGTCATACTCGTAGCAAGCTGTGTGTCATCAGCAAAATAAACCGCTTTTGATAAATAAGAATCGGCTTCGGCAAACTTACCTAAGCGATATTTCATTAGTCCGAGGTTGTCATAAAGTGCGTATTTAGTTTCTATATCGACTTCGCTATCGAGTAACTGTGATACATCGTCTTTGAGCAAGTCGAATTCATGCCAGTTCTTGTCTTCATTCATAAATGCAAGCCAAACAACCATTAACTCAGCTTGTTGTGTGGTTGATTGTGCCGAGGAATATGTTGCTCTTAATTGTTGATAAGCTTGTGCGGATTCACCATCACTTTTGAGCTGTTTTATTTCACTGAGTGTGGATTCTACTGAGTCAATTTGCTCTGTGGCATAGCCACTATTAATAAACGTTAGCAGTAGTAATATTAAAATACCTTGTCGTACCATTATAAAGTCCAAAGAGTAAGGGGCGTGTTGAAGTCAACTAATGCCAAAGTTTTTGCAGTGGGAGCTGTGTTTATTTCACTGAACAGTGTGAATAAGCATAAATTAATTATCGCTAAAAGCGACATTATTGCCGTTATATTTTAATTTTTATAGGTATTAACTTTGTATCTTTGTCTTAAAGCGTTGCGCGTAAAAAATTTAAAGTTTGCGTGGATAAGTCGCAGAACAACACGTCTGCGACTCAATTATAGCGAAGTGTAATTAGTAACGTTTTTTAGGTGCTTTTAGTTGTGAATCAAATTCATCAGGAAATAGAATTGTGCCGTCGTCTTCTTCAGTTGGAAAAACGGCGATAAGTAAGTCATCTTGTTCAAGACCGGGTGTCCATCGGGTTGTCCAATCTTTCAATGGAATTGCTTTAGCTGTGCAATTTTCCCACTCACCGGTAGCCCATGCTTCGGCATAAATACGTTCAGGCCATACCGGTACACAATCATCATCTTCGTTGGCGAGCATAACACAGCCATCGTCGTCATTTAATATCCACACTTGTTTGAACTCTTGGACGGTCTCAAACATAAAAGCCAATCTTTTTTTGGCTCCTAAATTTAAGATTGTCTCGAATTTTTCAGATGCGGTTGCAGTTGCATTACTCATTAATAGACTCTCTCTAGAATGGCTTAGGTATAGTATATTGACTAATATGACAAAATGTCGATTAGTTAAAAATTAATTACACATTGCGTGGTATAAATCGTCGGCGAGTTGGCTTAGATCTTGTTCGCAGCGGTTAGTCAGTGCATAGGTTCGCAAGCCGTAAAGGCCCATTGCTAAAAAACGAGCTAGATGCTCAGCTGTGCGTGTGTTTGGGATTTCACCTTCTTTTATCGCGCGCTCAAATTGTTCGGCGAGGGCGTTTTCGTAGGCGTTTAAATTTGTCATTAGTACGTGGCTGATCTGTGAATCTTGCCCTTCAACTTCACTAATACTTTTAGTCAGTAAACATACTTTCATCGCATCACCACTGATACACTCGTTGACTATTGAGTCTAAGTATTGGCGTAGGCTTGGTAAAACGGGTTTATGTTGACAAAAAAGTGCCGTAAATTGCTGATTTCTATCAGCCTGATATTGCTCAATAGCCGCTAAAAAAATACCTTTTTTATTACCAAACGCAGCATATAAAGACCCCGGATGAAGCGCTGTAACTTGCGTTAATTTTTGCATACTCGTTTTAGCATAACCGTGTTGCATAAAAGCCAGCATCGCTTGGCGAAGTACAAATTCACGGTCAAATTCGGCTATTCTCATAGGGCGCTCTGTTGCATTCTATTTGACTTATAAGGTGTATGTGGGGTTAGTTTACTTAATCTTGAACAAATATTCAAAAATAGACTTGAATGTTTTATTGTTCGCCCTTATCTTGAATGTACACTCAAGATAAGGATTGATAAGAATGACCACTGATCTACTGCAACCGTTTAAGCTTAATGGCACGATTGAATTACAAAACCGTATACTTATGGCACCGCTAACGCGTTGTATGGCTGACGATAACTTAGTGCCAACCCAAGCGATGGTTGATTACTACGCACGCCGTGCTGAAGCCGGTTTAATAATTAGTGAAGCCACGATTATTCGCCCTGATGCGCAAGGTTACCCGAATACGCCAGGTTTATTTACCAGCGCACAAATTCAAGGCTGGAAAAAAGTAACCGATGCTGTGCATGAGCAGGGCGGTAAAATGTTTGCACAACTTTGGCATGTTGGTCGGGTTGCACATCCACACTTTTTTGATGGCGACGTTTTAGCCCCATCTGCGATTGGTGTTGAAGGCTCTGTACCACGTATGCGTGAGCTTACTTATATTACCCCAAAAGCAGCAACCACTGCCGATATTAAGTCATTAATTGCAGATTATGCAAAGGCTGCAGAGAATGCGCTTGAAGCAGGGTTTGATGGCGTTGAGATCCATGGTGCGAATGGTTACTTAATCGATCAGTTTTTACATTATGCAGCCAATGAGCGTGATGATGAATACGGGCAAACTCCAGAGAATATGTCGCGTTTTGCACTTGAAGTTGTTGATGCGGTAATTAATGTCATCGGCGCAGATAAAACTGGGCTACGTTTATCTCCTGGTGCTTACTTTAATATGAGCGAAGATAGCCGCGATAAAGCGGTATTTGATTACCTCTTAAACGAGTTGAATAGCCGAGCACTCGCTTACTTACATGGCGGTATTTTTGACGATAGCATGCGCTTTGCAAGCCTTGCAGATAAAACGACGTCAGAATATTTACGTGCGGCTTATTCAGGTACTTTAGTGGGTGTTGGTAGCTATGATTTTGACACGGCTAAAGCTGCTATTAACGCCAATAAGTTTGATTTAATTGCTATTGGTCGCCCGTTTATTGCAAACCCAGATTACATCAGTAAAATAAAAAATGCTGAAGAAGTGGTTCCATATAGTGATGAAATGCTGGCTGAACTAATTTAAACGTAGTTTGTTTTAGTCACTAAACCACCTACTTCTGTAGGTGGTTGCATTAACGTCGGAAACTACTTGTCTCTGGCGTTTATAACACGTCAATAGATGTTGATTGCAAACTTGTTTTAGGTATTTATTTGCGATTAGCAATATTGCTTTTTAATCGTTACTAATGCTGTGAAAAATACTCTTTCGTATTGATTTAACTCCCTCTCTATTTCCTACAAATATTACCGCGATAGACTGTTATTTAAATTATAATCTTTATTATGTTAATTGGTTAAGCTGCATTGTTGCCATAAATAATCAATATTTTTGTCACTGTTACGTCAATTTTTTCGAGCTTTTTTGTCATATATTCCCTCCATACTTTGCCCGTATACAAAACAATAATTGCAAATGGGACAACAATGCGTACTTTTACTAAAAGATCGACTTTAAGCTTAGCAATCGCTTTAGCGTTTTCAACTAATAGCTTTGCAAATACCAACGAAATAGAAGAAGTCACGGTAGTGGCAAAACCAACGAGCTATGCAAATAGTGTGATTGAGCAATCAATGATTGAACAGCAGAGTTCGGTATCAAGTGTATTATCGGTGATGGATAACCTACCGGGAATTAGTATTAACGAAGGTGATGCATTTGGTGGTGATGATTGGTCTACCACTATTACGATGCGCGGCTTTAGTATCGATGGTAACCAACAGCAGTTAGGTATGACGGTTGATGGTATTCCAAACGGCGGCTCTAATTATGGCGGTGGTGCAAAAGCTAATCGCTACCTAGACAGCGAAAACTTAGCCACGGTTGAAGTGGGCCAAGGTACCTCAGATATCGCGTCAGCATCACTTGAAGCGCTCGGTGGTACGTTTAATTTTGTAAGTAAAGATCCTAGCCTTGAGCGAGGAACTACATTTGCTTACACCAATGGTGACCATGATGCGACCCGTTATTATTTTAAGCATGAAACTGGCACTCTCTTTGATAACACGCAAGCTTATGTGAGTTATTCACAAACCAATACTAGCCGCTGGATAGGTGATGGCAGTAATGGCGGTAAAGATAATCAACATGCTGAGGCTAAATTTGTATCTAACTTTAATGCGCTGACTGTAACAGGGCGTTTATCGTATGATGATGTAAGTGAGACCAACTATAACAGTGTGAGCTTGCAGCAATTTGCGCAAACACCAAATTGGGATCAACTAACTTGGAATTGGACTGGCGTGCCACACTTTGACCAAATGTTTGCAGAAGGTTGGGGTACATTGCGTGAAAATGCGTTAGGTTACGTAAAGTTTGAATACGCAATCTCACCTTCGTCATTATTAACAATCAGCCCTTATTACCATAAAAACTCAGGGCGTGGTGATTGGATCCCACCTTATTTAACATCACCTGTCGACAAAGACGGTAATCCAACAACCGAAGGCGGCACAAATGCTGGCTCATATGGTTTTGCAGATAGCCAAGGTAAGCCATTAACGCCTAACGCAAATTGTACAGACACACTCAGTTGGCCATGGGATTCAGGCACAGGGTTGAATCCGGCGTGTTACCCAGATTCGGCAATACCGGTAATGTCATATCGCCATACACACTATGACAAGGACCGTTTAGGTTTAACCGCCGATTATAAATTAACCTTAGGGATGCACGATATTGAAGCAGGTATTTGGCTTGAGCAAACTGATCGTGACGAATCTCGTGATTGGCATAAAGTTATTGACGCTCGCGTGTATCATCACTTTGATAGCACCCCATACTGGACGCAATATAAAAATACTTTTGAAACAGATACCTTTAAGTGGTACGTACAAGATTCTATCAGCCTAGGCGATTTTACAGTTAATCTTGGCGCTAAACAGTATTTAGTTGAATTACAAAAATACGATCATTTTGCAGATCTACGCTCTGATAAAATAAACAGTGATTCAGATGTGTTATTTAGTGCAGGTGCTTTGTACCAGCTAACTAGCAGTACAGAGTTATTCGCCAGTTTCAGTGAAAATTTCTCAGCAATTAAAGATGGAGTGCTGGAGCGTGATAGTTCTACACTCACAGAAATTGAACCAGAAACAGCTGAAAATATCGACTTTGGTGTACGTTATAAAGCAGACCGCTTGAGCCTAACTGCGACCGCTTATTCTATTGCCTTTGATAACCGTATCACCTTTATCGCACCTGGCAGTGATACCGGCGGGATTGATTATACGATAGGTACAAATGGCTCTTACATCAATGTAGGTGGTATTGACTCGCAAGGTATTGAACTATCAGCAAGTTATATGCTTACAAATGAATGGAATATTTATACTTCATATACTAATAACAGCTCTGAATACGCATCGCACGATCCAAGTGCCTACGATGCCGATGGTGTTATCCTCAAAGATGAAGACGGAAAAGCGCTACCGCCAAGCTTTAAAAAAGGCGATGACGTAATCGATTCACCAAGCGATATGTTTGTGCTTTCGACCGATTATTACAGTGGCGACTTCCGCTTTGGTATATCCGCTAAATATACCGGTGAACGCTTAGGTGCATTTTTAGATGAGCAAACTCGTACACGTAATAAAGTTGATGGTTATACCGTGCTTGATATCAATGCCGGTTATGCCGCAGACGTCAATGCCGGCCCATTTAAATCAATCGATATTGCTTTTGCTGTCACTAACGTAACAGATAAACAGTATTTAGCGGGTGGGACAGGTAATGGCAGCACTTATTTTATTGGTGCACCACGAACTGCAGCACTTACATTTACTGCTAATTTTTAAGCCATAATTATAAAAATAATAACCAAAACCCATCCTTGTTGATGGGTTTTTATTGATAGGAATACTATGAAAGCAATAGCTAAACTGGCCGTAATAGGCTGTACATTAATGGTAAGTCATATTGTCAAAGCCAGTGATAATGTCGTGCTTGTGACGCTTGATGGTGTGCGCTGGCAAGAGGTATTTAACGGCGCCGATCAAAAATTGTTAGCAAATCCCGATTTTGTTAAACAGCCAGAGCAATTGAAACAACAGTTTTGGCGCGATGACAAACACGCCCGACAAGCTCAGTTAATGCCATTTATTAGCAATACGATTGCTCAACACGGTGTGTTAATTGGCGATAGAGAGAATGGTTCAACAATGTCGGTGAGTAACCCGTGGTATTTTTCATACCCAGGCTACAGTGAGATCTTAACTGGCAGTGTTGATGAGGCAATTAACAGTAATGATAAAACGCCAAATCCAAATAAAACTATTTTAGAGCGATTAGAGCAACGCGCTGACTATAAAAATAAAACCGCCTTATTTGGCAGTTGGGATGTATTTCCGTTTATTGTTAATACCAAACGCAGCGACGTATATGTAAATGCGGGTTTTATGCCAATTGAGGCAGACTTATTTGCCGATGCGCCACTATTAAATGCTTTACAACAGGAGATCCCAAGTCCTTGGCATAATGTGCGTTTAGACAGTTTTACATATCGTTTTGCCAAAGCTTATATGCTGGCAAAAAAGCCTAAGTTATTAGTGATCAGCTTAGGTGAAACCGATGATTTTGCCCATGATGGTCATTACGATCACTATTTGCAGTCGGCTAAACAAAGTGACGCTTTTATCAAAGACTTATGGCAAACCATTCAGACTACACCTGGCTATAAAAATAACACAACGCTTATTATCACCACGGATCATGGCCGTGGCAGTAACGCTAATGATTGGCAGCATCATAGTTCAAAACAAGCAATGGCAAAATCGGAGCAAGGTCGTAAAGCTTTTCCTGAGGGAATTATTGGCTCTGAGCATATTTGGTTAGCTGCAATTGGCCCAGATATTAAACCGCAAGGTTTATTAAAAACAACAACAGAGCTCAAACAAGCACAAGTTGCGGCAACGATTTTAACCGTACTTGGCGAAAACCCTAAGCAGCTTAATCCCGCTATGGCGGATGCAATTGATGAGATTTTAAAATGAAGCATTTAATTAAAGCGGCCGCATTGGTAAGCATTGTTGCGAGTTTTTCAGTATTAAGTACACCGCAAAAACTAACGCCGCAAAAAATACTGTTTGGCTCATGTGGGCATCAAGATAAAGATATTCCGATTTTTGACGCAATCAATAAAGAGCAGGCAGATTTGTTTATCTTTTTGGGTGATAACATCTACGGCGACACCAACGATATGCGCGTACTTGCCGATAAATATCAGCGCTTAGGCGCTAAGCCCGGCTTTAAAACGTTAAAAACACAGACTCCCCTTATTGCCATGTGGGATGATCATGATTTTGGCCAAAATGATGCAGGTAAAGAGTACCCACATAAAGAACAGTCTCGGAAAATTATGCTCGACTTTTGGCAAGAGCCAACGGGTTCAGTGCGTCGCACACGTGCCGATGGGATTTATACCTCGTATATGTATGGTGAAGATGAGCACACGATACAAGTGATCATGCCTGATCTGCGTTGGAACCGCGATGCACTTAACCACGTTAGTGAAACACAATACAAGACTGAGCGTAAAGCGAATAATCAAGGGCCTTATAGCCCAAGTGAAGTAAAAGGCGCATCGATGTTAGGTGAGGCGCAGTGGCAATGGCTTGAACAAGAGCTTAAAAAGCCTGCTGCAATTAAACTGATTGCTTCGAGCTTACAGTTACTGCCTGACTTTACCGGCTGGGAGTCATGGGCTAATTTTCCGGAGGATAGAAACCGTTTATTTGCGTTAATTAAAAAACACAAAGTAAACGGCGTGGTAATTATCAGTGGTGACACACATTGGGGTGAGATATCAAGGTATGAACAAAACCTTGATTATCCACTGATTGAAATGACCAGCTCAGGCCTTACTGAAAAATGGAAAAACGTCAGTCCTAATAAACACCGCGTGGGGAAGTTCACACATGACGTTAATTACGGTGATTTAAGCATTGATTGGCAACAAACAGATCCAGCTATTTCACTCCAGCTAAAAGGCATTGATGGCGATGTGATCATGCAAAGCCAATTTAGCTTATCAAGTATTAGCCCATATAAATAATGACTCCCTCAGAAAATAAAACGCACAGTAGCTATACTGTGCGTATAAAAAGTGAGTTAATTATTGTGCTAACTCGCTGATTTATTAATGCCAATTAGCGACAATGGCTACCCCTATAATTGAAAATATCTTACACTGTTTTTATCTCAAGCAAGAACAGTGTCGCAATGCTCAATATTATTCAATCTAACCGCATGGAAGCCCTGCAAGCGCAGTTTCATCAGCTTTTAAAAGTAAACCCATTAAGCAGCCCATTTGATAAAGAAGTGGTGTTGGTGCAATCTCCGGGTATGTCGCAGTGGCTGAAAATTGGTTTAAGTGAAAGTTTGGGGGTGGCAGCACAGGTAGATTTTCCACTGCCGTCGAGTTTTATTTGGCAGTTATACCAGCAGCTATTACCGAATGTACCCAAAGAGTCGGCGTTTAATAAACCTAATCTTGCTTGGAAGTTATTTGCTATTTTACCAAACTGCATTGATGAACCGTTATATTTACCCCTTAAAACCTACCTAGCAGGTGACACTGACGGTCAAAAAACCTTTGCTTTATGTGAAAAAATAGCCGATGTATATGACCAATATTTAATGTACCGTCCGCACTGGATAGCCACATGGGATAGCGGCACTGATAAATTAGATGATGTAGATATTAGTATCGCGCCGTGGCAGCCTGATCTGTGGCGAAAAATAGTAGCGCATAGTCAAGTGCTTGGGCAAAGTCAGTTTCATCGCGCCAATATGCAAGGGCAGTTATTAGCCGCGCTTGATAAAATGGACAGTAGCTTATTACCAAAGCGGATCAGTTTATTTGGTATTTCAGCCATTGCCAGTTCGCAACTTGATGTGTTTGATGCATTGAGTAAAAAAACCGAGGTATTTTTATTCTTTTTTAATCCCAGCGAACATTATTGGGGGGATTTAATTGATGAAAAAACGGCAGCTAAAATAACGGCTAAATACGCCAAAATGCCATTGTTGGAAGCGCAGCAAAAAAAGCAAAGTGAGCCAGAGCAAGACTACTATTTTATTGGTAATCCGTTGTTATCATCGTGGGGTAAATTAGGCCGTGATTACTTTGAACAGCTGGTACAGCGTGACGCAAGCTGGATTGATGGCTTTATTGATGTGTTTGACGACAGTTTACTTGGTCAAATTCAAAGCGAAATTTACCAGTTAGCGTTTAAAGGTGAATCCCTTACTGACAATAAAGAATGGTTTATAAACGATGAAGGTAAGCTTGCAATAAGCACTACCGATACCAGCATTGCTCTAAGTGATTGCCATACTCCACTTAGAGAAGTTGAGCGTTTGCACGATTACTTACTTAATTTATTTAATCAAAACCCCGAACTCACCCCAAAAGATATTATAGTAATGATGCCGGATGTTGGCACTTATAGCCCTTACATAGAAGCGGTATTTGGCGGTGCGCAGGGTAACCGTTTTATTCCCTATGCGTTAGCCGATCTAGCCATTGAGCAAGAAAAACCGGTACTGAGTTCGTTTGCAAGTTTAGCGGATCTGCCGTTTTCGCGCTTTGGTGTGTCAGATATCCTTGATTTACTGCAAGTGACGCAAATAGCTGAAAAGTTTAGTGTTGAAGCGCACGAATATGAGCAAATTCAATATTGGCTTGAGCGTGTTGGCGTCAAGTGGGGAATAAACGCCGAGCATAAGCATAGCTTTGATTTACCCGCGATAGAATTAAATACCTGGCAACATGGCTTAAACCGCTTATTGTTAGGTATCGCCCAACGTGATGAACAATGCCCGTTTAATGGCATATATAGCGCTGATGAAGTGGAAGGGATGGCACTTGATACACTCAATAAATTAGTGCATTTTATTGATGTATTGCAACACTTTAAACACAGGCTCACCCCAGACGACACGCTAACTAATAAAACCCTTATCCTGAGTGAACTATTAACGGCTATTTACGAGAGCGAAAGCGACGATAGCTGGGATTTACTGGTACTGCAAAAGGTGCTCGAAGAGCTGCAAAAGCACCATGATAATGGCGATTACACGCAAGTAGTGTCGCAGCGTATTGTGAGTTATTTAATTAAACAAGGCATTCAAGAAAAAGGTGTAGGGCAACGCTTTTTAGTCGGCCAAGTGAACTTTTGTACGCTAATGCCAATGCGTGCTGTGCCATTTAAAGTGGTGTGTATGTTAGGGCTTAACGATGCCGATTACCCACGAACGGTGCAGCCGATTGGTTTTGATTTAGTGCCTTATTCGAAAAAGCAAAAAGGTGACCGATCGCGCAAATTAGATGACCGTTACTTATTTTTAGAAGCGCTGCTCAGCGCCCGTGATAACTTATACATGAGCTATATTGGCCGTTCATGTTTTGATAATCAACCGCGTATGCCATCAACCTTAGTGAGTGAATTACTAGAATACATTGGCCGCAGTTTCAAATTTGCTGAGCCAAGTGAGCAAACCTTGCCTGAGTGTTTGATCAATAAACAGCATTTACAGCCTTTTAATAGCCTAAATTATCAGGCAGATACCACTAATACGCTGCAATCCAATCACAGTTATAATCCAATTTGGTTACCCGCTCAGGCGATAATCCCAGAGCCACTGACGGCGCTTGAGGTCAGAGCACCTGAACATCTTGAGCTGGATATGTTTATCCGCAGCGTATGCAATGCACAAGAGAGTTTTTATCAGCAAAGTTTAGGGTTGCGTTTAGCACAATTTAACGAAGTAGCTAAAGATGAAGAGCCATTTAGTTTAGACGCACTGCACCGTTATTTTTATCTCGACGAAATACTCGAAGCGGCTATTTTTGAGCAGCCCCTTAGTCGTGAGCAAATACTGCAACGAGGCGAGTTACCGCAGGCGCATGTTGGAGATTTGATCTTTGAGAAAATGCAGCACCGGGTTGATGCACTGGCAGGGCAAGTGAAAGAGCACATCAAGGGCGGCAAAAATGAACCGATTGAAGTTGCGCTAACACTTCACAGTGATAACAACAGTACTGAGCTTGAAGGCTGGTTAAATCATCTTTATCAGCACAAACAAGTGTTTTATCGCAGTGCCAGTATCAAGGCAAAAGATCTCATCAAGGGCTTTATATATCACCTTGTTGCGCAGTGCGTGGATCAACATGTAGAAACTGTATTACTTGGGCTTGATAAACAAATCACTTTTGCAGCTTTGGATAAAGCAGATGCCCAAGCACTGTTGCAAGATTGGTTTACTTTATATAACGCACTACTTAAAGAACCAGTGGCGTTTTTTCCTGTGAGTGGCTATGAGTACGTAAAAAGTGGTGGCGATATTGGCAAAGCAATGAGCAAATTTAGCCCACAATATATTGGCCGAGGCGAGGGCGAGAACCCCTATATTCGCTTAACAACGCAATCGTTGAATGAGTGCCAAGAGGAATTTATACGCTGGAGCGATATGCTACTTGCGCCGTTATTTGCACATGCAAAGGAGAGTGACCATGCAAGCGCTTAATCCACTTATGATGCCGCTTATTGGGCAAAGTCTCATTGAAGCCAGTGCAGGCACCGGTAAAACTTATACTATTACAGGTTTATATTTACGTTATTTACTCGGCATGCAAATCGCGCAACAACACTCATCGCCCGTAAATACTCCGCTGAGTGTTGAACAAATATTGGTCGTTACGTTTACCGATGCCGCCACCCAAGAAATTAAAGACCGTGTGCGCACTCGTATTATAGCAGCACGAGATGCACTGCTTGGCCAAGCAACAGAGGATGAGCTGATCAATGCTGTGATCGCCACAATCGATGATAAACACCGTGCATTTGATTTGCTCGATGCCGCCGCTAAATCGATGGATGAAGCAGCAATATTCACCATTCATGGTTTTTGCCAACGAATGTTAAAACAGCATGCGTTTGAGTCTGGTGTGGCGTTTAATTTGGAGTTTATTTTAGATCAACGAGAGATCTTGCTTGAAACCATTAAAGATTTTTGGCGAGTGTTTGTATATCCACTCAATAAAGAAAAAACTGATGCAATTTTAGAGGTATTTGCTGCCCCTGAAGCGTTATTTAGTAAAGTGGCGAACATACTTAATAAAGGCAATGCGCTGGTTACTCCGCAAATAAAACTAGATGATGTGTGGCAAGCACGCGAGCTATATCTTGGTAAAGTCGCGAGCTTTAAAAAAGCCTGCCTTGATAGCGAATTTATTGCAGCTGTAAAAAGCTCTGGCTTAAGTGGTGCCAAAACACCTGCACGTAAAGGTAGCCTTGCAGCGCTTGAGGCATTTTGTAAAGGTGATGAGCTGTTTTTTGAGTTTGGTACAAACAAGTACTCTTATGAAATATGGAGTACTGAAAACCTCAGTGACGAAGCTAATTATAAAAAAAATCAGCCTTTGTTTAGTCATGTAATGCTTAGCCAGTTTGATGAAATGGCTAAGCTTGTTAACACCGTTAATCAAGGCTTGGCAATCGCTATTGTGCAACATGCGGCAAGTTGGGTTAAACAAGCCATTGTAAAACGCAAGCAAGAGCAAAGCGTTATAACTCCTGATGATTTATTAACTAATTTGCACAGTGCACTCAATACAGAGCAAGGCGCAGCACTGGCAGAAAAAATAGCGCAGTTGTTCCCGGTAGCGATGATTGATGAGTTTCAAGATACTGATCCCATTCAGTACGGTATTTTTAGTAAAATTTATAGCCAAGAAAACACCACGCTTGCCATGATAGGCGACCCTAAACAAGCTATTTACGGTTTTAGGGGCGCGGATATTTTTACGTACATTGGTGCTAAACACGAAGTGGCAAAGGAGCAGCAATTTACCCTTGGTACTAACTTTCGTTCCAGTAGCGATGTGGTTGCAAGCGTCAATGCACTGTTTAGTAAACACGATAACAGCTTTATTTATAACGATGCGATCCCGTTTAATCGCGTGGCGGCACAAGGTAAAAAAGCCGATAAATCGTTTTTAATTGATGGCCAACCTGCCACCGCCTTTGAGTTTTGTGTGTTTGCAGATAGCGCCGCAGATGAAAAAAATAAACCAACTAATAAAGGCATTGGCCAGCAACATTTAGCTAGCTATTTTGCCAATAAAATAGTGACCTTACTTGAGCAAGCACAGCAAGGGCGTGCGTGTATTGCGAATAAGCCAGTCACGGCGGCAGATATTTGTATTTTGGTGCGTGATCGGGTTGAAGCGCAAATTATGAAAAAAGCCCTCAGTGATGCCAAAATTGCGAGCGTGTACTTATCCCGTGAGAGTGTATTTAGCCAAGAGCTGAGCCATCATTTACTTAATTTTTTATCGGCTTTACATGGCCAATACAACGAATCACTGTTGCGCGGCGTGTTAGCTGGGCCACTATTTTGCTTAAGTTATAATGACATTTATGCCTTGGCTGATGATGAAGCACAGTGGCAAGAGCATCTTAACTTTTTTGCTTACCTGAGCTCTATTTGGTACAAACAAGGTGCTATGGCAATGCTTGAGCACTTACTCAGTCACAATCAATTAAGCGCGAAATGGCAAGGGTTGGGTTACAACGTTGAACGTTGGCTGACCGATTTTCGTCATTTAGGCGAGATCCTACAGCAAAAACAAATCGAGCTAGAGGGTACTTTACGGTTATTACGTTGGTTTGCGCAGCAAGTAAGTCAACAAGATGGTGAAACCGTGCAAGTACGCCTTGAGAGTGATGCCAATTTGGTAAAAATAGTCACTATGCATGCTTCAAAAGGGCTTGAATACCCGCTGGTATTTATGCCATTTGCCAGCGGGTATCGTGAAACGAAAGATGCGTTGTATCATCAAGATGGCCAGCTGATTTACGATCTCAGTAAAAATGACGATGCGTTACAAAAAGCGGAGCAAGAACGCCTAGCTGAAGATTTACGGTTATTGTATGTTGCACTCACTCGCGCCGTTCATTACTGCGCAATTGGTATGTATAACCTAGGCCAAGGACAAAGTAGTCGGTTGGCAATTCAAAGTAGCTCCTTAGGGCATGTATTATTTGCAGGACTTGATATCACCAGTAGTTTAGTGTGGCGCACGCATTTACAAGAGTTTTGTGCAGACAAACCAGCCATGAGCTATCAACAGTTTACTAGCGAAGAGTTATTTCAGCAGGGTGCATTATCACTGCAATCAAGCCAAACACAAAGTCACAGTGTGAGTGTTAATAAGGTTAAAGTTAAAATTGAACGTGATTGGCGCACCACCAGTTTTAGTGCGCTGAGTTTTAAAAGTCATAGCGAGCATTTAGAACCTGGGCGCAGCGACGAAGATCATCAAAAAGATGAGTTTGCCACGCAACAAGACGATATTCGCTCACCTTATAGCTTTCCCAAGGGGGCAAAACCGGGTAGTTGTTTACACGAGATTTTTGAGCAACTGGATTTCACCAGCCCAGAGCAGCACCCCACAAACCATGAGCAAAACCTAAGCGTGGTAGTTGAGCGTAGCTTGAACAAATACCATATTAGTGACCAATGGCAAGAAACAACTGAGCAATGGGTGCTTGCCGCGTTAAACTGCCCATTGAATGAAAACGGTTTAAGTTTAAGTAAATTAACGCCACGGGATTGTTTGGTTGAAATGGAGTTTAATCTGCCAATTACCAGTTTAACGGCAAAAGGCTTGAATGAAACATTGATTAAGCACTTTGGTTTTAATCAAAGTAGACTCGATTTTTATGATGTAAAAGGCTTATTAAAAGGGTTTGTCGATTTAATATTTTGTCATAACGAGCAGTATTTTATTTTGGATTATAAGTCTAACTTTTTAGGCAATCAGCCAACTGATTATGAGCAAGAGCATTTAGAGCAAGCTATGAGTAGCCACCAGTACCATTTACAGTATCTAATTTACACCGTGGCATTGCATCGGTTATTAAAACAACGGATCAACAATTACAGCATTGAGCAGCATTTAGGTGGCGTATATTACACCTTTTTACGTGGTATGGCAGATGGAAAAGGTGTGTACTTTAAAAAGTTGACCGCCGAGCAAGTTATTATTTTAGATGGGCTTTTTAGTCAAGGCAGTGTTGCCCAAAGCATAGATGAGGCAACCGAAAATAGCCAAGGAGCAATGCTATGAGCGTGTTAGATACCAATACAGCCATTGCAACAGCAGCGACGAACGACGTACAAATAGTGCCATTATTTGATTACCTACTTAGCGAAAACCGGCTACGAATGGTTGATATAAAACTGGCAGAATTACTGTGTAGCAGTGAGCAAACTCAACAACCAAACGACGTTTATTCACTGCTTTTATTACTCTGTTTATCGCAGCAAAGTCAGCACAGCTGTTTAGATTTAGCGCAGGTAGATTGGCGTAATCCGTTTAATTTACGCCAAAGTGATTTTACCAAACTAGCGGGCATAATTCCTGACACACTCAGCCCGTTTAGCGACACATTTACCACCGCAGAGGCAATTAATTGCTTGCAAAACCATCCTAGTGTCGGGGAGACTAAACCGTTACAGTTACTTGAACAACGACTTTATTTTGCACGTCTAAGCGGTTATGAGCAAACACTGGCATCACGATTGTTGTTAATGAGTGAGCGTAAGCTCGATATTGATAGCGATAAGTTAACTCAGTTACTTTGTGACTATTTCCCCGAACAAGATGCACCAGAGCAAGGGCTCGATTGGCAAAAGGTCGCCTGTGCGATGGCAGCAACCAAAGGCTTTAGCGTTATTACCGGTGGCCCAGGAACAGGTAAAACCACGACCGTGACTAAGCTACTAGCAATTTTACAATCGCTTTATCAAAATGCCCCACTGAGTATTAAGTTGGTGGCACCGACAGGCAAAGCCGCTGCGCGATTAAGTGAATCAATCCTTGGGGCAAAACAACAGTTAAAAGATAAAATAAGCGCTGCTATTACGCCGCTGATCCCAGAAAGCGCGCAAACGATTCACCGGTTACTGGGGGTAAAACCGTTTACTAATAAGTTTAGGCATAACCGCAGTAATCCATTGCATTTAGATGTATTGATCATTGATGAAGCGTCGATGGTTGATTTATCGCTGATGGCTAAACTAATTGAGGCCTTACCAGAGCATGCGCGACTTATATTACTCGGTGACAAAGACCAGCTTGCCTCGGTTGATACCGGCAGTGTAATGAGCGATTTATGCCAAGGTTTAGTGCTTGGCCAAACACCAAGTTATTCAGAGGCGCGTTGCGCTGAACTAAACAGCTTATGCTTTAATAACCAGCGCAAATTGGTCGCAGGTAATAGTCAATTCAAACTGGCCGACTGTATTGCATTTTTACAGCACAGTTACCGTTTCACAGCCGACAGCGGCATAGGGCAATTAGCATTAGCGGTTAATACCAATAACAGCGGCAAGCTCAATTATGTAGAGCAAGAGCTGAGCAGCGGCCAATTTAAAGACGTTATTTTAGACTATGACATTGTAAGTAAACCGATTGATAAACTAGTACAAAGCGCCGCCAGTAAATACGCTCAGTATCTTAATTTAATTAAACAACACGCGAGCGTACAAGACATACATAAAGCTTTTGCCAGTTACCAGTTGTTAGCCGCAGTTCGCGAAGGGGATTATGGCGTTCATAGTTTAAATAAACGCATTGAAACGCAATTAAGCCAGCAAGGATTGATTAATGTAAACTCAAATCAGCGGCATTATTTGGGCATGCCGATTATGATTGCGCAAAACGATTATCAGCTAAAACTATTTAATGGAGATATTGGGATTTTAATGCACGACGACAGTGCCCAGCTCAAAGCCATATTTATTGACGAGCAGGGCAATCAACGGGCATTTTCACCAGCCAGACTACCAGCCCATGACACTGTTTATGTAATGACTATTCATAAATCACAAGGCTCCGAGTTTGCCTATACGGCTATGGTACTGCCACCACAAAACCAAGCAACTGCCGGCATCAACCGCCAGTTAGTCTACACCGGCATTACCCGCGCTAAAAACACTTTCGAGCTGGTGGCTGATAAAAAAGTGTTGTTAATGGCAATGAATAAATCAGTCAGCAGGGCATCAGGATTGTATGAGAGGTTGGTGGAGCTTTGAAAGGGAAAGCTTTAAGTTTTAAGCTGCTTGATCTGACCCCGTTAAATTTATCATGTAGGTCAAGCTTTAGCTTTTTTGTTGTCACAGATGCTTTTATATAAAATGCTGGTTAATCAGAATCATGGGATTAAATAGATGAATTCTTTATTGGTTATTTTGCTTTTAATACCATTTGTGGCATTTTCACATAGCCCAAAATTTCAACAAGTGGAGCAAGAAGCTAGGTTAATCGAAGTGACGCTTTCGGGCCGGATAGGGGTAACGGTTCTTGATACTAAAAATGGAGAATACTGGGATTACAAAGGTGATGAACGCTTCCCTTTGACAAGTACTTTTAAAACAATTGCTTGTGCAAAGTTATTGTATGACTCTGAGCAAGGGGATATTAATCTTAATAGTACAGTCAAAATTAAAAAGACAGATCTTGTGACGTATTCTCCGGTTATAGAAAAGTATGTAGGACAAGCAATAACCCTCGATGATGTGTGCTCTGCAACCATGAAAACAAGTGATAATACCGCGGCAAACATCATCATAAATGCAGTAGGGGGCACAGAAAGCATAACTGATTTTGTAAGGCACACAGGGGATGAAAAAACTCGCTTAGACCGTTTTGAGCCCGAGTTAAATGAAGGAATACCAGGAGACTTAAGGGATACAACGACTCCTAAATCAATAGCAAACACTTTAAATGAACTATTATTCGGCTCAACACTTTCTCCAATGAGCCAAGAAAAGTTAAAAGCATGGATGGTCAATAACCAAGTAACTGGTAACTTGTTGCGCTCAGTGTTGCCTGAAGGTTGGAACATAGCCGATCGTTCCGGGGCTGGTGGCTTTGGTGCTCGAAGCATTACAGCGGTAGTATGGAGTGAACATCAATCACCGATCATAATTAGCATCTACATAGCGCAAACTGAGGTCTCAATGAAAGAACGCAATGAGGTGATCGCTAAACTAGGGAACTCCATTTTTAAAGTTTATACATCGCAGTCTCGTTGATAAAGCTAACGTTGAGGTCTTTCATGGATAAAGAGTAAAGTCTGATGATCCTGCCAGAACAGCTAAACCATTGAATCAAAATAGCAACTCGGCTATGGTTGATGGATTAAAAGATAAATAAAACGAGTCACTTTTAAGGCTCGTTATAGAGGGAGTAGGTACAGGTGGATATTGAAGTTGCTTTGGTAAGCGCGTTTACAGTAAATGGCAAAGGTGGCAACCCTGCTGGTGTTGTGTTTAATGCTGACAGGCTCACAGATGCTGAAAAATTAAAAATTGCTCAAGTTGTCGGGTATTCAGAAACGGCTTTTGTTGCTAGTGATAATGAAGCTGATTTTGAGGTGTCTTTTTTTACGACAACAGCAGAAGTTGATTTTTGTGGCCATGCTACGTTAGCTACTTTTTCTACTATGTTCCAAGAAGGTGTGCTTACTGTGGGCACTTATGTTCAGCGCACCAAGGCTGGCATGTTATCAGTGAGTATTGAACCAAATGGTAAGGTTGTCATGGAGCAGCAATTACCTGAAAAAATAGCTGGTTTTTCATATCAAGAAATTGCCCATATGATAGGTATTGAAAGTAATATACTTGAAAGCACAAACTTACCTATTGAAGCTATCTCAACAGGACTAGCCGATGTCATAATTGCTGTTCCTCATGGATATTTAGATGCAATAGAGCCAAACGATGAACGTATCGCTGATTTTTGCAAACAGCATAACCTTGTTGGCTTTCATGTTTTTGAGCTTTGTGAAGTGCAAAGTAAACATACAGCCAGCTGCCGTAATTTTGCTCCTTTGTTTGGTATTTCTGAAGAGTCAGCAACAGGAAGCTCTTGTGGGGCTTTAGCATGTTACCTTACCGAGCATCTTGCTGAGTTAGGGAATGAATATGTTTTTGAACAAGGTAGGGCTATGAATTGCCATTCAATAATTACAGCATCTGTTGAGTCTAACAATTCAATAATAAACAGCGTAAAGGTGGGTGGTTTTGCCAATAGTATAGGCTCAGTAATAGTCGCCGTATAACAGCTACTCTCTTAAGCCTAGTAATTGACAATAGCGTACAATTGACTGTTTTTATTCTATGTTGAAGAAGCTTGTTTTAGCGAAGGTTAGATTACTCTAAAGGACTCAGTGTGAAATGAATACTATATTTTTGCCCATGTTCGCACACGTGATTTTGTGTGTTGTGCTATATGGTTTGCTCACTATTGCCAGAGCCCCAAGTGTATGGGGGCTTGGTAAAAGAGCGGATGGCTCTAATCCATTTCAATCTATACAGCCAAAACTCAGCGCTAATTTGAGCAACCAATTCGAGTGGCCGGTATTTTTTCATCTGGTTTGTGTGCTTTTAATTTCTACTGATTCAACAATTAGTTCAGCTTATTATTTGCTGGCTTGGGTCTTTATCGCTGGGCGAGTGTTGCACAGTGGTGTTCAAATATTCACTTCAAACATCAGGCTGCGAGGAAGTATTTTTACAATTAACTTCATCGCAGTACTCGCAATGTGGGTGATGTATAGCATTGAAAAAATGAGCAGTTAACAAGGTGGAAAGACTCGCAAACGTATCAAAAAATCAAACTAAAAAGCTTGTAACCACTTAGGCCAAAAATAAGCACTAACACCGGTAAAGTAAGTAAGTTTACCAGCATTGAGTTGGTGTATTTGCCCATTACTGTTTTTTGGTTAACCAGCCACACTAGGTAGGTGGTTACAATAGGCAGTAATAAGCCATTAGCGGCTTGGGCAAAAATTATCACGGCAACAGGGTCTAAACCCAGAGATGCCACCGCAGCACCAAATAATAAAATGATAATCGCGACACTTTTAAAGCGAGTGTTATCCATTTTATTTGACCAACCTAACATGCCACATACAGCATACGCACCGGCAAGGGGGGCTGTAATTGCGCTGGTTAAACCTGCTGCAAATAAGCCAATAGCAAAAAAGTAATGGGCGGCATCGCCAAGTAAGGGCTCAAGTTGTACCGCCATGTTGGCAGCGCTAATTTGTCCTGCATCTGTGCCATAAAATGCCACTGACGCGGTTGATAAAATAGCCAGGGTGATCACGCCACCTAAGGTGATAGATACG
Source organism: Pseudoalteromonas sp. SR41-8 (assembly GCF_014163915.1). Lineage (NCBI taxonomy): Bacteria > Pseudomonadati > Pseudomonadota > Gammaproteobacteria > Alteromonadales > Pseudoalteromonadaceae > Pseudoalteromonas > Pseudoalteromonas sp. SR41-8. The sequence continues at coordinate 115,762 of NZ_JACJEE010000003.1, read as the reverse complement.
CCAGTGTCTACATTAGTTTGCTTAATGACTTTTTGCTTATCACTTTTACTGTCGTGCCTTGCAGCTAAAACACCTGAGTGTAAAAATAAGTTATACGGCACTATGGTGGTGCCCACTAATGCCAGTACCGTGGTAATTGAACCCTCAGGCATACTAGGAATAAACCCTGCTAACACATCACTCAGCGAGGGAGCAGCCATAACTAACGTAGAGATAAACACTAGGCTCATTAAAATCACTAATAAAATAAGCGCATTTTCAACGACTTTGTGTTTACCGCTGTAAAGTAACACCGCACTTAAAAATGCAATGAGTGGCGTCCAAAGCTGGGCATTAACATGAGGAAATATTTCAATTAATCCCATACTGGCACCGCTAAGGTTGCCAGCTTCATAGGCGGCACTGCCTACACCAATGGCGCTGATCACTAAAAATATAGCGAGAGATTTAAATAGGGGCGTTTCAATGTGGGCTCTTAGCGCTTGCGCTAAATCTTGCCCGGTGGCTACGCCGAGGCGCGCCGCCATAGATTGTAATAATATGGTGGCAATTACTGAAAACAGTAATGTCCATATTAGTGCAAAACCAAAGTTTGCACCTGCCACGCTGGCAGTCGTAATAGTCCCTGGTCCAATGAAGGCAGCGGTGACGAGTAGTCCTGGTCCTAATCGCATAATTGACCTTAATAGTACTTTTGCATATTGCTATTTAAAGTTACATCTAACGTTTTATAACGCGATGCCTGTATTATTGCTGCCACTTATATTAAGTGCCTTGCAGCGATAGCCGCCCCTTGGCAAACCCTTTTTTGATGATAATCATATGTTAAAAAAGGTCGCGTAGCATACCAACTTATATATAAATTTAAAGGGGGTGTGGCGCGTTTGCACAAAATTAATACAATCAATAAATAACAGTAATAACCGCTTACCTCAGTTTAGGGCTTATTTAACGACTTAGAGGATTACTTAATAACCTTAAATTGTTCACAGGTTTGTGCCAATAACTATAGGCTCTATAAACGCTTTGCACGCATTGTATTCAAGCAAAGGGTTTGAATGCCCTAAATATCACCCCATTCATGCCATCACGGCTTTAATAGCCTCTAAGCCTTTTCGCAAAGTGCTGGCATCGGTTGCATAATTAATGCGAATACACTGGTGTTTGTGTGCCCAAGTATCATCAATACCAATAAAGAAATTATGCCCAGGAATAATATAAACATCCTGCTCTTTGAGCTTTTGGTAAAGTTGTTCGCTGGTTATTTTTGCCTCTTTAAACCACAGCCACATAAAAAATGCGCCTTCTACTTTGTGTAAGTAAACGGGGAGGTGGGCAAATATTTCATCAAACAAGTTCATTGCTGTTTGTGCTTTTTCTCGATAAAAAGGTAGCACTGAATTTTTACACAGCGGGAGGAGTTCATCTTCATTAATTAGGCGTGTTACTAAACTTGGGCCAAAACTGTTCGGCGATAAAACCATACTGCCATTTACACGGCCAATGGCTTTAATTATGTCATTGTTAGCCACTACAATACCGGTTCGCAAACCCGGTAGGCCAAGTTTTGAAAGCGACATGCATAAAATAATGTTTGAGTTCCAGATTAAGTTTGCGTCGGTATAAATACACCCAGGGAATGGGTCGCCGTAGGCGTTATCAATGATCAGTGGGATATTATATTGCTTAGCCAATAAATCGAGATGATGTACTTCTTCATCAGTAATGACATTGCCTGTAGGGTTAGTAGGGCGAGACACACACAGTGCGCTAATGCTGCTGTCGCTTGCTAATACTTGCTCAACAGCTTTAAAGTCAATGATATATTTAAATTGGTTTGAGCCACTTTCAGTATTTAAAATTTCGATATCGGGCTTTATTGCTACAAACATATCGTCAGTTAAGCCCTGATCTGCATAGCCTACATACTCAGGTGCCAGCGGAAATAAAACCTTTTTATGGCTGCCATCAGGCATACTTCCAGCTAACAGGTTAAATAACACAAAAAAATTGGCTTGGCTGCCATTACCAAGCGCTATATTATTTGCGGTTAAATCCCATGAGTATTCACTTTTTAGTTGCTTGGCCAGAGCTGCACGAAATGCATCATTACCCGCAGGGCCATCGTAAAGTCCAAATACGTTGGAAAGTGTATTATTAGCAACAAGCTTTTGTAACTCATTGATAAAAATATCATTAACCTCAGGCACTAAGGCCGGATTACCACCACCGAGCATAATAATATTTGGATTGTTACTGTTTTTAGCATCGCCTAAATCTTCCATTAACTGTGTAATACCATTAGGTTGAGTAAATTTAGTGCCGAAGTTTGAGTAATCCATAATGACCGTGTGCCTTAAAAAATGATAAGTTAGTGTAAATTAACGCTATGAATTTGATATTGAAAAATTTTCACCGCTTAGATTAATATAGCCATAACCCGCTATAATCGTTTTTCTTATTTTAAGTAGGGCAGCCTTATCAGCAACCTTGAATCACACACTAAAACACATTTAAACACCACTGCAGACGATTCGGTTATTACTAATACGACCCTTAAAATTGCCACTTTTAATTTGTTTAATTACCTTGAGCCGCCTAATGCCTATTATGAATTTGAACGCATATACACCGCAGAGCAGTGGGCTAAAAAGCAGCGTTGGCTTATTAATTACTTAACCGAGCATCAGCCTGATGTGATTGGCTTTCAAGAAGTATTTAGTATTGAGTCGCTTAAAGAATTAGTTAAAGAGCAAGGTTATGTGTACTTTGCCGTGGTAGATGAGCCTCAGGTAATCGACGACTTTATTTACAAACGACCTGTAGTAGCACTTGCTGCTAAATACCCAATCGTTGAAGTGGCAAGTGTTGAGCATGACCATGAGCTTGCTAAAACCCTTGGTTTAACTGATGATTTTACATTTAGCCGAAAGGTGCTTAGAGCTACAATAACTTTACCGCATATCGGCAACACGGATTGTTATGTGGTGCATTTTAAGTCTAAGCGCTCCATGATAGAGCTCGATGAGCAAAACAAAGAACTCACACCCGAAAAAAATATTATCGAGCTATTAAAAGCCGATATAGCAGGGAGTTGGGGCTCAACTATTCAGCGCGGCAGTGAAGCCACATTACTGATGATAGACATAATTTCACGCCGCGAATCTACACAAAACCCAATGGTTTTAATGGGCGATTTTAATAACGACTTAGCTGATGGAGTTTTAAGCCATTTACTAACAAATACACTGCGCTTTGCCCCGACGTTTGACAGTAAAACTTACCTTGCAAAATATTGCCTTAACGACGCGTGGCAGTTATTTGCAAAGTCGCAATTAAATTCGGCTAATCAAAATAATGAAAATACAGTGGATTTAAAGCGTCAGCCTACCCATTATTTTGGCGCGAGCAGCTCCGTGCTTGACTACATTTTGCTATCTTGCGAGTTTGACTCAAGTTACGACGACAGCTTTTTTGAGGTGATCCATTATCATACTTACGATCGTCATTTAATTAACCCTGAATTTGAGCGTGATGATTTAAGCACCGATCATGGCGTGGTATTGATTAGCTTGGCATTAAGGTCGTAACGGGTTTTGTTACTAAAAATTGTAAGCGGATCTGCCGCTGACATAATTAATATTAAGGCGCTCAGTAGGTGCCTTGATGTTCTCCCTTTCCTTTATCCTGTTGTTTTAAAAAATCACTAATAATTAGTGCATTAACTCTAATTTATATTGATCTACATCATCTTTATTAACGGTGATAGTGGTAGATTAATGACGCTGGATTTTTAAGTTCGTTTAAATCGTTTATTACAACTACCCTTGTTGTACTTACAAAGCAGGGTTGCTTTCATATAACAATTAGCGTGCTGTATCCTAAAAATTATTTACCTTATTACTACCCCACTTACATTACTTTTTACATACATGGAGTTTTAGCACATGACAATTAAATCAACGTTCAAATCTTTGAGTAAACTCACTGTTTTGGTCATTGTGGGCGGGGTTGGCTGGTATGCTTGGCAAACCTTGCAACCTACATCATTTGCTGAACAACTCCCTGACAGTGTTGCCTATGGAAATGGGCGAATTGAAGCGACCGAGTACGATATTGCTACAAAATTACCGGGCCGCTTAGTTGACGTTATGGTGCAAGAAGGCGATATGGTCAAAGCGGGTCAAACGTTAGCGGTTATTGACACTGATGATTTAAACGCACAGTTACGTGAAGCTGAGGCGGGGCTTCGTGTTGCCAATGAGTCTCGTAAATACGCATTAGCGATTGTAGAGCAGCATAAAAGTGAGCTTAATTTTGCACAAACTGAATTGCGCCGCTCTGCAAAATTATTAGAAAAAGGCCATATTTCAAAAGAAGTGGTTGATCAACAACGAACCACCTCTGCTATTGCGCAAGCAGCTTTAACCGCGGCAAACGTAAAAGTTGTGCAGTCGGATGCTGAAATAGAAGCAGCGCAGGCACGTATTGAGCGATTACAAAGCAACATAGCCGACAGCACGCTCACAGCACCAATCAATGGACGCATATTGTATCGATTAGCTGAGCCTGGCGAAGTGCTTGGCAGTGGTGGCAAGGTTTTATCGTTATTGGATTTAACCGATGTTTATATGAGTATATATTTACCAACAGCGCAAGCGGGCAAGGTAACAATAGGCTCACAAGCGCGCATTGTTATTGATGCTGTTGCCGAGTATACATTGCCGGCTAAAGTGACGTTTGTGTCTGCACAGGCGCAATTTACCCCTAAATCGGTAGAAACCCGAAACGAGCGCGATAAACTGATGTTTAGAGTTAAGGTAAAGCTCGACTCGCAGTTATTAAAAGATCATATCAAACAAGTAAAAACAGGGGTGCCAGGGCTTGCTTATGTGTTGTTAGCACCTGAAAAAAATTGGCCTACGTCGTTACAGGTACGAGTACCTGAATAATGGATAACGCTAATAATAACACGGATAAAAACGCGCAACAGCCACCTCTTGAAAGTGTAGTTACGCTTACTAAGGTGAGTCATCGCTATGCTAATAATCGCGTGCTGGACAACATTAGCATTTCATTACCTGCCGGGAAAATGGTTGGGTTTATAGGCCCTGATGGCGTAGGAAAATCAAGCTTATTGGCACTTATAGCGGGGGCAAGGGCGATTCAAGAGGGGGAGGTTGAGGTATTAAACGGCAATATGCGTAGTAGTAGTTTTCGTAATTCGGTGTCGCCACGCATTGCTTACATGCCTCAAGGGCTTGGCAAAAATGTGTACCCAACACTTTCTGTGTTTGAAAATATAGATTTTTTTGGTCGCCTTTTTTCTCAAAATAAAGCAGAGCGCAAACAACGAATTAATAACCTTTTAAAAAGTACAGGCTTAGAGGCATTTGCCGATCGCCCCGCAGAAAAGCTCTCTGGCGGGATGAAACAAAAACTCGGTTTGTGCTGCGCACTGATCCATGACCCTCAATTATTGATTTTAGATGAGCCAACAACCGGAGTTGATCCGCTATCGCGTCGTCAATTTTGGCAATTAATAAACAGTATTCGCGCTGAAAATACACAGATGAGCGTACTGGTTGCGACCGCCTACATGGAAGAAGCCGATGATTTTGATTGGCTAGTCGCTATGGACGATGGAAAAGTAATCGGTACGGGCAGCCCACAAAACCTAAAAATGCAAACTAATAAAGAATCGCTTGATGAAGCGTTTATAGCATTACTTCCTGAAGAAAAACGTCATGATCATCAGCGGTTAGTTGTGCCACCTCGTAAACAAGACATAAAAACAACCCAGTTCGCTATAGAAGCAAATGGATTATGTAAAACATTTGGTGATTTTACCGCTGTTAACAACGTGAGTTTAAGTATTGAACAAGGTGAAATTTTTGGCTTTTTAGGTTCAAATGGCTGTGGAAAAACTACCACAATGAAAATGCTTACCGGGTTACAACCGGCAACCAGTGGCGAAGCAAAATTGTTTGGTGAAAAGGTCGATGCCAATAACATCGAAAGCCGCAAACGCGTTGGTTTTATGTCACAAGCATTTTCGCTTTATAACGAGCTTACAGTGAAGCAAAACTTGGTATTGCATGCTCGTTTATTTCACTTACCCGCAGAGAAAATAGAGCCGCGCGTTAAAGATTTAATTACTCGGTTTAACCTTAAAAAATACAGTGACGATTTTCCTACCGATTTGCCCCTAGGTATTCGCCAGCGTTTATCGCTTGCTGTTGCGGTAGTACATAGCCCTGAAATGCTCATACTTGATGAGCCCACATCGGGTGTAGACCCCGTTGCAAGGGATGACTTTTGGCAGTTACTCATTGAGCTTTCGCGCGAACAAGGCGTGACTATTTTTATTTCGACTCACTTTATGGATGAAGCAGCACGTTGCGATAGAATTTCGTTAATGCATGCAGGTAAAATACTTGCCAGCGATACGCCAGCTGCACTGTGCCAAGCGCGTAATACCGACACACTAGAAGCTGCCTTTATTGCATATTTAGAAGAAGCAGTAAATGCAGCCGGAGCAAGCTCGGCGATACAAGCATCGATAACTGATAAACCCAAAGCTTTGGCTACAGCGCCCGCTACTCGTAAGAATAACACTAACCCCGCATTTAGTTTGTTGCGGTTATTTGGTTATGCGCATCGCGAAACGCTAGAGTTATGGCGCGATCCTATTCGCCTAACGTTTGCTTTGCTGGGCTCGATAATTTTGCTGTTTATTTTAGGTTACGGCATTACATTTGATGTTGAAGATTTAAGCTTTGCGGTACTAGATCAAGACCAATCGCCCGAGAGCCGCAACTACATTCAAAATATGGCAGGTTCACGTTACTTTATTCAAAAAGCAGATATTAAAAGCCCGCAAGAACTTAATAAACGAATGCGCAGTGGTGAGTTAAGCGTGGCCGTTGAAATTCCACCTAACTTTGGTCAGCAATTTAAACGCGGCCGTAAACCTGAAATTTTAGTGTGGATTGATGGTTCTATGCCGTTTAGGGCAGAAACGATTAATGGTTATATGAGCGGCGTGTATTACAGCTATTTAACCAACTTATCTTTGCGCACTTATGCACAAGTACCAAACTTAGTGCCAGCTAATATTGAATCTCGCTATCGTTATAACCAAGATTTTAAAAGCATTGAGGCCATGGTGCCGGCGGTTATTCCACTGCTATTGGTATTTATTCCTGCGATATTGATGGCGCTTGGCGTAGTGCGGGAAAAAGAGTTGGGTTCAATCATAAACTTATATGTAACACCGGTTAACCGGCTGGAATTTATTATTGGCAAACAGCTGCCTTACATTTTAGTGAGTATGATCAGTTTTTTTGGCTTAGTCGCACTTGCTATTACCGTGTTTGGTGTGGCGCTAAAAGGCAGCTTTTGGGCGCTTAGTTTGGCTGCATTATTATACGTTACAGCGACTACCGGAGTTGGGCTGTTAATTTCGGCTTTTACAAAAACACAAATTTCAGCATTGGCAGCCACTACGGTGGTGGTGTTGATGATTGCCGTTAACTTTTGTGGGCTAATTGACCCTGTTTCTTCCTTAGAAGGGTTTGGCGCTATTATTGGTAAACTGTTTCCGACCACCTACTTTTTAGAGGCGTGTCGGGGAGTCTTTAATAAAGCGCTTAATTTTTCTGATTTATCAGCCCAGCTACTGCCTTTATTCGCTTTTATACCCGTGCTGACTCTGGCCAGTGTATTTTTACTTCCAAAGCAGGACAAATAGCCATGCAACGTCGCGGAAACATTGTTAATTTAGGTATTAAAGAGTTGCGTAGTTTATGGCGTGATAAGGTTTTGTTGCTATTCGTTTTTTTTGCTTTTACTGGATTGATTTATGTGGTGGCTTCAGCCACGTCGATAGAGTTAAATAATGCGCCGATTGCAGTTGTTGATCACGACCAATCGCAATTATCTAAGCGTATTATTAATGCCTTTTATGAGCCTTACTTTAAAACGCCAGACAGTATTTCATCAAGCGATGTTGACTCAGCTATGGATAATGGCCGTTATACTTTTGTGCTTAATATCCCGCCTTATTTTGAGCGTGATGTACTTGCAGCTAAGCAACCTACGATTCAAGTAAATATAGATGCTACGCGTATGTCGCAAGCATTTATTGGTGATAACTATATTCAAACCATCATTAACGGCGAAGTAAATGAGTTTGTGCAAGGTTATCGAACCGTTTATTCACTGCCAATAAAGCAATCGGCGCACATTATGTTTAACCCAAATATGACAAGTGTATGGTTTGGTAGCGTGATGGAATTAATGAACGTGATCACAATGATTTCGATTATTTTAACTGGCGCCGCGGTGATCCGTGAACGCGAACACGGCACATTAGAGCATTTATTAGTTATGCCATTAAGCCCCTTTGAAATAGTGATGGCGAAAATTTGGGCCAATGGGTTAGTGATTTTATTACTGACTACGTTTTCATTATTTATTGTGATCGAAGGTTTGTTACAAGTGCCTATTCATGGCTCGGCGGGCTTATTTTTATTTGGCGTTGCTATTCATTTATTTGCGACCACATCGCTGGGTATATTGTTAGGAACGCAGGCGCGCACCATGCCGCAACTCGGGTTACTGATGATCTTAATTTTATTACCATTACAAATGCTCTCTGGCGGTGTTACGCCGCGTGAAAGTATGCCTGAGGTAGTGCAAAATATTATGTTATTGGCGCCAACAACGCATTTTGTAAAATTTGCTCAAGCTATTTTATACCGAGGGGCAGGGGGGGATGTAGTTTGGCCTTACTTTTTAGCATTAACTGTTATTGGCAGTGTGTTTTTTACTGTTGCATTAATGCGCTTTCGTAAATCAGTGGCGCAAGGTTAGGGTATTAAAATATAACGCGTGTTTTCAAAAAAGTGGCTGTTTAAGATAAAGCCACCCGTTAACGTTAAAGCGCTAATGGGTGGCTACTGAAGATACCATCCGCAATAATAATTAAGCGAATGGGGATGACTTAGTTTAGTCTTGGGTTAATTTCTAAAGGAGACAGCGTAATGGTCGCATTACTGCTTGCTCCTTTATATTCTTGATAGTCTTTGTTTTCAAACAGCGTGTAAAAAACATCAACATAATCGTCATTATTAGTAAACCATTCATCCGGCATTGCTTTTAGTAGTTCATTGGTCAGCTTAGGGATAATGGCATAACCTTGCGCTTGTAAATCAGGAATGCTCGCCATTACTTGCTCTGATATTTCTAATAATTTTATTGCTAGAGTTTTATAGTTGGTGTTGTCATCTTGTTCCATTAAGAGTAAATCGACCGCTTGCCAACGATAACGCTGCCAATGAATTAAAACCTGATTAGGGCTGTAATCGGTTTTGTCATGATCTAAATAAGGTAAATCAACGATATCTAATATTGGTTCATCTCGGGTGGGGTCGATACCCGTTACAATGGCATAAATTTCAGCACCACCTGAGATCCAAGGTTCTTTGTCATCTTCTAAGCGTATTTTTTTCAATACACTGGTTTGCAGGGGTTGTTCATTGCTTAACTGGTTTTGTGGACTAACCGTGGTTTTACTGAATTTGTTAGCAGATAAAATTCCTCTCATTACTGCAATACCCGCATCTTGTACTTTTTGTTGATCTAATTCGACAATAAATACAGGTTGGGTCGGCATTTGATCAACACTAAGATAGTGAATGTCACCAAACTGATCGAACGCTTCAATCTCGCTCCATTGCGAATCGTCACCAGCAGGTGCAAATGCAAATAAAGGGCGTTCGCCTTGCTGCCAAGCGCTAAGCATTTCATCGCTAGCCAAACGCACTTGTAACAAACTACCGGTGTTTTGTGGTAAACCTTTAAGCTGTTGTAATGCGCTGTTTGCTAAACGAATATTTTGTTGTGTGTGCATGCCTAAAGACGGTAGCTGATCCGCATTCAAAACCAGTTTATATTGGCTTAGCGTTTGTTTAAGATCAGCGTTTAATACACTGTAATTAAGCGCTATTTGTTTTGCGAAATTGCGTTTAATGGTGGTTACGTCTTTGTATTGCGCCAACTTAGACAAGTTTTCACCTTTTTCGATTTCATATTGAGCTGAAAAAGCGGGCGCTGATACACAGTTCAACAGAGCTAAGGTTGCCAAGCATTTGGTTATTTTATTCATCATATTTATTTTACCGTTCCGTTATCAGTAACGCTATAAAACAATACTTAGAATAAATAATCAAACAAAATTTATAAAGTAAGTAATTAGTATTGTTTTTGTGGTTGCGCTTAGGCTGCAAAAAATACCAAGCCGCTGTTATAGAGTAAGTTTTATATAAAGAATGAATCTATTACAAAAAATCATTTTACTAAAAAGTAATTTCTATATATATCAGTGGCTTATATGTGGCTTGATAGTTGCTATAACTACTACTCTAATACCAACACAAAGGATTAAGCAATGACCGATATAGCACATTCAGCGTTTATAGCATTTTATTTATATTTAATTATGGTGTTAGTACAGTGGGCAGTGGCGACGTTTAGTAAAGCCAAACAGCCTGGCGCTGTGCCAGGAAAAATTGATAAAGACCTATCTCATGAGAGTTTTATATTTAGAGCGCATCGCACCTTTCATAACACATTAGAAAACAGCGCGTTATTTATAGGAACGGTTTTATTTGCCTTTGTGATTAATTACCACAGTTCGGTTTTTGCAATCTGTATTTGGGTTTACGTCATTGCACGTTTAATTCATATGGTACTGTATTACGCAATTGCCACAGAGAAAAACCCCAGCCCGCGTAGCTACTTCTTTTTGATTGGCGTAATTGCGAATCTAGTTATGCTGGTGATGCTAGGGCTAAGATTAGCCAACTAATAAAACCTGATAAAGCGAAAAGCGTTATTTGCTTTTCGCTTTTACATTTAGTTATCTACTACAGGTTTTTTTGTGCGGGTAACCCAAAAGCAAATTAACGACCCAATAGTCACGAGTACAACACCTTGTAAAAAATAGTCAGCTAAAGCAACGGATAAGTTAATAGAGGCAAACACAGTGGAGAAAATAGGGGTAAAATAAGACAAGGTGCCTAAAAGTATCATATTTCCACCTATAAATGGCTGACTTCACAAAGCAAATCCTGACCCAATAACAAGAGTATCGAGACTGGAAATACGATGATCTACTTATGGAGCTTGAATTTAAGGCAAACGATATACTCTTGCTTATTTCAGCTTAAATAACTATGAATTTTATGGTGTAACCTGGTACGAAAAATGGACATTGGGATGTAAGATTCAGTTTAATACGTCATCATCGATGAAAAAGGTACGTACAAAAGTTCGGCGTTTTAATCGGAACTTTACATAGCAAACTATTGTTTTCTAACCGACCTTTTTCTAAATATATTTGGTTGCCATCCCCAGTGTAGGGAACCGAGCCGTAAAAATACGGTAATAAAGAGTGCGCCTAAAATACACCAAACATAAGGTACTTCTAATAGAAACAGTGTGGCATAAGTTAAGCCACCAGATAGACACGCGGTGGAGTAGAGCTCTTCGCGCATGACAAGGGGGACTTCACGGCATATTACATCGCGCATTAGACCACCAAAGATGCCCGTGGTCATGCCCATAGTAATAGCCACAATCATCGTAGTGCCTTCGATTAAGGACTTTTCAATGCCAACAATATTAAAAATTGCCATGCCCAAAGCATCGACCAGCAACATGTAATAGTTTGATACGTGAGGTAAATGACGAATAAATATTACGGCGATAAATATGGCGCTGTATGTTGCGTATAAATAATCCGGTTCGGCTATCCAAAATACTGGGTGGTTTAATAATACGTCGCGCAGTGTGCCGCCGCCGAGCGCTGTCACTGACGCGACAACCACAACACCAAAACCTCCTATGTTTTTTTCATGGCCCATTAGAGTACCTGAGATGGCAAAAAACGCTACCCCGATCAAATTTAACAAATGAAAATAGTCAGATGCCATTGTGGTCTCCATACCATTACCAAAAAAGTAGCCTATTAGGATAGCGTACTGATGATTTATTTAGCCTGAACATAGGTATTGTGCATGATTAAGTTTTAAAACAGTGCTTGCAGCGCTCTTATATTCTCAGTACAAGAATGCAAATAAGCGCTGATACAGCTAAATACGGCACTATAAATTGACTTAAAGCGCAAATAAATTGAACGCATTAAATGGTTGTTCGTCCATAAATCATTGCTATTAGATGTTGTTATAGTTATAACGGATGTTAATTGTTTCAGAAATTTCTGAAATTAAATGGAGGTTGCCGAGTGTTTTGCACTCAAATTACTAGGACAATACCAATCTAATACGCGTGCTTTGCGCCTCTCTAATTGGAGAAGTAAGTGAATAAACATGTTTTTGCTGCTGCCCTCAGCTCTGTTATGGGCTTTATGCTTCCAGCGTTTGCTGATGTTCCAAATCCGACTGATACCCCATATTCCGGCACTATAAAAATAGCGGTTGATGCCACAGATCTAGCTCATCGTATTTTTAAAATAAACGAAACTATCCCTGTTAATGCTGGTGAAATGACTTTGCTTTATCCGCAATGGATACCTGGACATCACTCACCAGTTGGACCAATAAGTCAGTTGGCTGGATTGAAAATGTCAGCAAAAGGTAAAGTGATCGAATGGCAACGAGATCCTGGCAACGTATATGCTTTTAATCTTAAAGTTCCTAAAGGTGTACGTGAGTTGCATGTTGAATATCAATTATTGTCACCACAAAGTTCAGAGCAAGGGCGCGTTATGATGACGCCAGAAATGCTCAATTTACAATGGGATACAGTAGCGCTTTACCCTGCTGGGCACTATAGCCGTAAAATTAAATTTCAACCGAGTGTAACGTTACCAAAAGGGTGGCAGTTTGCTACTGCACTTGAAAAGTCTTCGCAAAAAGGCAATACAGTTACCTTTGAGGGAATTGATTTTGAAAACCTTGTAGACTCGCCAATGTTTGCCGGTAGCCACTATAAGCGTGTTGATTTAAACCCAAATGCAGATACTCCGGTGTTCTTAAATGTCTTTGCCGATAAAGAAAAAGATCTTGAGATCAGTGCTGAAGGGTTAACAGCACACCGTGAGCTTATTCAACAAATGTATGCGCTTTATGGTGCACATCACTTTGATCATTATGACTTTTTACTTGCCCTGACAGATAAGTTAGGCGGTATCGGCATGGAACATCATCGCTCAAGTGAAAATAGCGCGAAAGAAAATTATTTTACTGACTGGGATAAGTCATGGGTCGGTCGCGATTTATTAGCACACGAATTTAATCATTCATGGAATGGTAAATATCGTCGCCCCGAAGCATTATGGACACCGACCTATAACCAAGTTAAAGAAGCTAATGGTTTATGGGTATATGAAGGGCAAACACAGTTTTGGGGGCAAGTCATTGCGGCTCGTTCTGGACTTTGGAGCCAAGAAAATGCGATGGATATGCTAGCTCGTTTAGGTGCAACCTACGACCAAGGCCGACCTGGCATGGCATGGCGTAATATTTTAGATACAACCAACGATCCAACTATCGCTCAGCGTTCATCTTTGCCTTATCGTAGTTATCAAATGAGCGAAGACTATTACTCTGGTGGAGAATTAATTTGGTTTGCGGTTGATGCAAAATTACGTGAATTGAGTAACAACAGTCATTCATTAGATGATTTTGCCCACAACTTTTTTGGCGTAAACCCGGGTGATTGGAATGTGTTGACCTACAAATTTGATGATGTGATTAACACGCTTAATGGTATTGAAAAGTATCAATGGGATGACTTTATTAATTCGCGTTTAAAAGGCCATGTTAACTTATCTAAATCACTGGAAGACCAAGGTTGGAAATTGATCTATAACGATAAGGCCTCTGATGGCATTAAAGCAATTGAAAGCCGCTATAAATCAACTGATTTACTTTATTCTCTGGGCTTCTCGGTAAATAAAGAAGGCAAAATGCGTGACGTATTATGGGATAGCCCTGCATTTAATGCGGGTCTTGCGCCAAGTATGCAAATTGTTGCCGTTAATAATACTCAATTTAGTGCTGATGCACTCAAAGATGCAGTGACGGATGCTAAAGGCTCAAAAGCGCCAATTAAGCTCTTGGTGAAAAACTTTGATCAGTACAGTGAAATCCAGATCGATTATCATGATGGCCTTAAATATCCTCACCTTGAACGTATTGAAGGTAAGCCTGACTATTTATCACAGCTACTAACCGCACGATAAAATAAATCCGCGTAGGTTTATCAATACTTTTAAATATACCCACAGAGTGTGGGTATATTTATTTTATGCTAACCGATTATGATTTAGCATGTACCTTGAAGTTCTGGTTATTTTTTCATCGCAAAGTAATCCACAACTAACTGCGTCATCGCATTCACGCCTAATTGCAGTGCTTGCTCGTCAGCGAAAAACTGTGGTGAATGATTACTTGCTGCCGTTTTTGCATCTTGACCTTGTGGGGTAACACCTAAAAAGAAAAACAATCCAGGAGTTTCTAAAGCGTAATAGCTGAAATCTTCAGCGCCGGTGATCAAATCAGTGGTAATGATATTCTCAGCCCCAGCAACTTTAGTTAGTGTTGGCGTCATTTTTTGCGTGAGTTTTACATCGTTTACGGTGACAGGGTAGCCGTGGTCGATATGTACATCAGCTTTAGCACCACCGGATTCAGCGACCATTTCAGCTGTTTTCACTAAACGCTTTTTGATATCAGCGCGCATTGCTTGGTCAAAGGTGCGAATAGTGCCAATTAACTCGACACTATCCGGAATGATATTGGAACGTACGCCGCCATTAATAGCACCAAACGAAATAACTGACGGCGCTTTAGTAACATCAACTTGGCGAGATGAAATTGTTTGTGTGGCTATAATTATTTGTGATGATGCCACAATCGGATCAACACCATTCCATGGTCGTGAACCATGAGTTTGGCGGCCTTGTACATTAATTGTAAATGAATCTTCACTGGCCATAAGCGGGCCTTCACGGAAGCCAATTTGGCCTGTGTTTAATGAACTGGTTACATGTAAACCAAACACGGCGTCAGGTTTTTCTTTAAATAAGCCTTCTTTTAGCATGAGTTCAGCACCGCCTTCTTCACCTTCTGGGGCACCTTCTTCAGCTGGTTGAAAGACAAATAATACATCACCCGCTAAGTGATCTTGAATTTTAGCCAACGATTCAGCTACAGCCATTAGAATAGCGACATGGTTATCATGGCCGCAGGCGTGCATAACACCGACTTCATTACCACGGTAGGTTGAGGTCTGAGTTGAAGCAAACGGTAAATCAACTTGCTCAGTGACAGGCAGGGCGTCCATATCGGCACGCAGCGCCACTAAAGGGCCTTTTTTACCACCTTTGAGTTTAGCAACTACACCCGTATGGGCTATCCCAGTTTGTACTTCGAGCCCCAGTGCTTTTAAATGTTTAGTAATGTATTTAGCCGTTTCAAATTCGCGGTTACTAAGCTCTGGGTATTGGTGAAGATGGCGTCGCCAAGTGATCACTTTTTCACTTACACTGTGGTTAGCTTTTTTTAGATTCTTGTTGAGCTGTTGATCAGGAGCTGCTGCAAAACTTGGTGCAGATAACGTACTTAGCAATAAGCCGCTGTAAATAACTTTGTGTAACATAATGATCCCTTTTATTATTTGATTATTAAAACTAATGTAGAGTAAACCGATATGAATGAACAGGACCGTGCGATAGTTAACCAAGGAAATTGGTTTAGTAGCCGCTCTAAAGAATTTCAACACCAGCTATTGTTACATGCAAAAGTAATTAAACTCGATGCGGGTGAAGCATTATTTTTAAGAGGAGATGAAAATGCGGGTTTATACGCTGTTGTTAATGGAGTTATGCGAGTCAGTGGAGTAAATGGAGAAGGTAAAGAAGCGGTACTGAGTTTTATAGATCCCGCTATTTGGTTTGGTGAAGTTGCTTTATTTGATGGTGGTTTGCGTACCCACGATGTTTATGCACAAACACCCGCTCGATTGCTACATGTACCGCATCGGGCACTGATACAATTATTGGCAATCATGCCTGTTTACTGGCATGATTTTGGTGTTTTACTTTCACAAAAAATGCGGCTGCTGTTCACTTCATTAGAAGATCATGCTTTATTAACTGCACAGCAGAAAGTCTGTAAAAGGCTGGTTATGATGGCAACCATGTCGCTGCCCAGTAATACCGCTACTATTATGTTATCGCAGCAACAACTCGCAGATATGACCTATTTAACTCGTCAAACTATTAATCAAATCTTGCAGTTATTAAGTGAAAAAAAGCTTATTTCCCTTCATTACCAGCGTATAGAAATTCTTGATAAACAACAGCTGGCTTTACTTGTACATTAGCTGCGTTATTATTTTTACCTGATATAAGTACATTGGCCTTAAATTTGCTTTATAAAATAAAACTATCAATGGATTTGAAGCAATGAGCTCACTAATATTTAATAATCAGTACCGTACAGAACCTTATAACCCTCCTGTGCAAGCGAAAAGCATAAGCCATTCTAAAGCGGCAACCGAATTGCCAGAAACGGCAATAAATAGCCAAGCTAATACTGTTAGCAGCCCTAAAAACCCTTCATATGGAAAAGACTTTTTAGAAAAAGCAAATGAAGCGCTTATTTATCAACGATTAGGTGTTGATAAAGATAAAATAGCTGAACTTAAGGCCGCGATTGAAAAGCTGACAGAAAAAATACAAGAGCAGGGAGGGGGGAATGACGAATTAGCAAAACAAATGGAATCGTTACAAAAAATGCTTGGACAAGAATATCAAAAAGGCCGTGAGTTACAATCTAAAACCCCGGATCACGATAAAGGTAAAATCATAAGCGCATTTGTATAAGTGGATTTTACAAATGTCGGGTAGAAGACATTGTTACGTTGTGTTAACTGCTAAAGTAAATAATAAGATAATTATATAAAGTAAAGAAAATGAAAACACTGCAACAACAACTGGGCAATTATGGCTTATATCACCGTTCAAAACGCAATGTACTCACACACTTTTTTGGTATTCCACTCATTGTATACGCTGTATTGTGTTTATTAGCGCGTATTTATTTACCAGTTGCTGATCATGTTATCAATGGCGCTCATGTTTTTGTGTTAGCTACTGTGATTTATTATTTACTGCTTAATGTCTCACTAGGTTTGATAATGGCTGTTATTTTAGTAGTAATGAGTATAGCGGCTGCGCCAATTGCATCACTTAGTTTTACTAGCTGGTTAGCTGTTAGTATAGGTGTTTTTATTTTTGGCTGGGTTTTACAGTTTATTGGGCATTATTTTGAAGGTAAAAAACCAGCTTTTGTTGATGACTTAATCGGGCTTATCATTGGGCCATTATTTGTGCTTGTTGAGGCGCTTTTTTTACTCGGACTATATAAACAACTCGAGCAACAGATCACAGACATTGCGGGTCCTACAAAGCCTTAATAATAATCATAGGTAGAGCATGAACTTTAATAATAAAACGGTGTGGATCACCGGGGCATCATCAGGTATTGGTAAAGAGTTAGCGATACAGTTAGCACACTTAGGCGCTAATATTATTTTATCAGCCAGAAGTGCAGATAAACTAAATCAACTTTGTAGCGAGTTACCGGCTGGACAACACAAAGTAATACCTCTTGATTTATCACAACCTGAGCGGGTACTTGAGTATGTTGCAAATAGTATGGCTACGATTGGTAACGTTGATATTTTAATTAATAATGGTGGCGTGTCGCAGCGTAGTTTGTTTTTAGAAAATGACTTTATTGTGTATCGTCAACTTATGGAAGTTAACTATTTTGGTTTGATTGCGCTAACTAAAGCGGTATTACCGAGTATGGTTAAAAATGGCGGCGGCTGTGTAGTATCAATCAGTAGTGTCGCAGGTAAAGTTGGCTCTAAATTCAGAACCGGTTACTCAGGCTCTAAATATGCAGTCGTTGGTTTTATGGATTGTTTGCGAGCTGAAGTGGCCGATAAAAACATTCATTGTTTGACTATCTGCCCAGGCTCTATAAAAACGGCTATTGCTCATAATTCACTTAATGAACATGGTATTGCGCAAAATAAGGCTGAACACTCCATTGAAAATGGTATGGATGTAACGGCTGCTGTGAAGCAAATGGTCAGTGCAATAGCTAAACGTAAAGATGAAGTGGTGGTTGGCGAGGGGATCAGTGGCTGGGCTCCGACTATAAAACGTTTCTTTCCTAGTTTTTTTAATCGTATGACAGCGAAAAAGAATTATCGTTAAACAAACGATGAATAATACCGTGCTGGTATGCATTAACAGCGGCTTTATAGTTTATAAATTAGCTATAAATTGATTTTTTTGCAGTATTAGTAAACAGTTGTGCGTAGAACGATGGGTTAGAATGTAGAAAAAACAGGCGATCGCTTATGATCTCGCTGGAATTGGTCTTTTATACTTGCACCGATAATTATATGCACTTAAAGTAGCTAAAATGATGTAAACGAGTGATGAATACTGTGGAACAAAAACAACTTAAAGAATTAACACCAGAAGAACAAGAACAAGCAAAGCAGCAAAGTATTGCATGGCAACGTGAGTGTTTTCAAAATGCACAAAAGCATTTAGCAGAGAAGGGCGTAATGCCAAAAACTTTGCTAGAAAAAGAAAGCCGCTTTATCGCTCCGTTATGTGCCCTATGGAAGTTTAAAGGCCAAGACGGTAAAAGTTATTGGGTTATCACCGGTCGCTTACCAACTGATCATGCGTTAGCATCAGTTGCCGAAAATGCGCGTGATGCGCTGCGATATTTTTCTCTGCAATGGCAGTTAAAAGCAGATCAAATTATGCAAACCGGTGGACACGATAAAACTAAAGTTGATTTTGCAAACCTACTAATTAATCGTGCGCATGGTATTTATGAAATGTACGAAAAAGAAGAGCTGTGGGCAAACGAAGTTAATTAACCTGAAAGCTTATTTATAATTTTAACTTAAAGATTTTAATATAAAGAACAGCTTTAAAAATTAAAAAAGCGAACGTGTTATGTGGAGTTACACATTAATATGTTCGCTTTTTTAATGCCCATTGCGTTAAATTGGTGGTTTTTAACTCGCTAGGATGGCCATTTTTAATAAATTTTTATCAATGCACCAGTGTAAATGGTTTCGTATTGAATTTATTAATGGGGCATTGCATACGAAGCCGTGGAATACCTGCTTCCATAAACACACAACCTTGTTGTTCAAAGCCATTACGTTTAAATCGTTCTACCTCATTTAAAATACAATTAATGCTGACGCAATCACAACCCTGCTGTTGTGCAAGCTCAACAATATAATTCAGCAATGAACGATAGACGGAGCGATTACGGTGCTCTGGCAGCACCGCAATACGGCTAATAAGGCCATCGCTACATAATCGGCCTGTTGCAACTGGGCCTTGGCTGTCATCTGTTACCAGTATATGATGAGCATATCTATCAAGATTATCAAACTCGATATGTTTGGGAATATGTAGTTCACATACAAATACCCGCTCTCTGATCTGTTGTAGTAACTCCTTGCCTATATCCCATTCTACCTTGTTGATATGATAGCCCATACAAACACACTCCTAGCAAAACCAAATCCCCTCATTAATTAGTGTAGTAAAGGTTTGTATAAAAACTAAACTATTTTTTGAACTATTTAGTTGCTCTGCTGTCACCATAGTATGGTCAGTGAGTAATTTAACCGCAGTTAAGTCACTAACAGGGAGTGGGTAGTTTTCACCATTTACGCTGAGAAGTATTTCATTTTCAAAAACTTGATACAATGCACGGGTGCCACCGAGGCGCTCAAAAATCACATCATCATCATTCAATAGCTCAGCTATTTGTTCACTATTAAATAAATCTTCTGGCGGCATTAAATCCATTTCATGCTTAGGTTGACTAAGTGTATTACCTAACCAAGATTTAAGTAATGCGTCGTCATTTAGGGCCGCTTGCATTAATAGTTTAATGTTTTCGACTTCGCAAGCTTGGATCTCACCTTTAGAATCGCGCAGTGTTATTGCAGGGTCTTGATAACGGCTATTTCCCGCTTCTTTATCAATAATGTGATCAGCAAAGTTTGATAATAGATCGCGTTGATTTGGTGCACGAAATCCGATCGAGTAGTTTAATGCGTTTTCTACAGCATAACCTTCATGTGGGCAGCCCGGCGGGATGTATAAAATATCGCCTGGTTCTAGGATGCAATCAATCACGGCTGGAAATTGTTCAACTTGTAATAAACTTTTATTTTGTGCAAATTGTTTTAGTTTATTATCTGGCATACCGACACGCCAATGA
Source organism: Pseudoalteromonas sp. SR41-8 (assembly GCF_014163915.1). Classification (NCBI taxonomy): domain Bacteria; kingdom Pseudomonadati; phylum Pseudomonadota; class Gammaproteobacteria; order Alteromonadales; family Pseudoalteromonadaceae; genus Pseudoalteromonas; species Pseudoalteromonas sp. SR41-8. The sequence goes on along the minus strand of NZ_JACJEE010000003.1, from coordinate 95,387 downwards.
CGCTTGCCTTCACCTTGAATAATAAATACGTCGTATTGATCTAAATGCGGACCGACTCCACCCCCAGGCGTTGAAAAGCTGATCATTAGGTCATCAATACGCCAATTAGGAATAAACCGAAATGGTTCCAGCAGCTGCGCAGCATTAGGATGCCAATGATCGACTGCTTGTACGAGTAGGGTAGAATGTTGCTCGGTTAGTAATTCAAAATCTTCAAATGGGCCATGATGCGCTTGCCAGTCATTATCATGATTAGTGATAATACGCGATTCAATGCTCTCTTCCATGGCAAGACCGGCAAGCTCATTAGCATCAAGCGGGTCGGCAAAGTCTGTAAACCCTTGCTTGATCAAGAGCGGTTTTTTTTGCCAATACTGTGTTAGAAAGTCTTGCTCGGATAAGTCGTTAATCGTTAATTGATACATGCTGCGCCCATTAAAATGAAAAAAGCGAAAGGCAAGAGCCTTTCGCTTTATAGTGTATATAAAATAAGTTGTCGCAGAAAGCTTAAACTAGGTTGTCGATAAACTCGACAGCACGACCAATATAGTTAGCCGGTGTTAGTTTTTTCATTTCTACTTTTGCTTCTTCCGGTAACTCTAAACCATCGATGAAGTCAGCCATGATCTCTTGATTTACACGTTTACCACGGGTTAAATCTTTTAGCTTTTCGTATGGTTTTTCGATGCCGTATTTACGCATTACCGTCTGAATTGGCTCTGCTAGCAGTTCCCAGTTCTGATCTAACTCGTCAAGTAAACGTTGCTCGTTTACTTCTAACTTGCTTACACCTTTTAGGGTTGATTGGTATGCAATTAGCGCATAACCCATACCAACACCTAAGTTACGCAGTACTGTTGAGTCAGTAAGGTCACGTTGCCAGCGAGATACCGGCAGCTTTTGCGCTAGATGAGCGAAAATAGCATTTGCTAGGCCTAAGTTACCTTCGGAGTTTTCAAAATCAATCGGGTTAACTTTATGTGGCATAGTTGATGAACCAATTTCACCCGCAATGGTTTTTTGTTTAAAGTGATTTAGCGCTATATAGCCCCATGCATCACGGTCAAAATCTAATAAGATAGTGTTAAAGCGAGCAATCGCATCAAATAACTCGGCAATGTAGTCATGCGGTTCAATTTGCGTTGTAAATGGGTTGAATGTTAACCCTAGGCTAGTTACAAATTGCTCAGCATGATTGTGCCAATCGTAATCAGGGTAGGCACTTAGGTGAGCATTGTAGTTACCTACAGCACCGTTGATTTTACCTAGCATTTCAACTTGTGCAATTTGGTCACGTTGACGCTTTAAACGCATATATACGTTGGCAAATTCTTTGCCCATAGTTGAAGGTGTTGCAGGTTGACCGTGAGTACGTGTCATCATTGGTACTGCTTTGTACTCAATGGCTTTTTCTTTAATTGCATTAAGTAGTTGATCACAGTAAGGAAGTAATACTTCGTTACGTGCTTCAGTGAGCATTAAACCGTGAGACAGGTTATTGATGTCTTCTGATGTACATGCAAAGTGAATAAATTCATTAATTGCATGTAACTCGGCGTTGTCAGCTACTTTTTCTTTTAATAAGTATTCAACGGCTTTAACATCGTGGTTTGTAGTACGCTCGATATCTTTTACACGTTGCGCATCGGCTTCGCTGAAGTTATCAACAATCGCGTTAAGTAAAGCATTGGCTTCGTCGCTAAATGCCGGTACTTCTTTGATCGCATCAGCTGCTGCAAGGGCTTGTAACCAACGAACTTCGACTGTTACACGGTATTTTATCAAGCCAAATTCGCTGAAAATACTGCGTAGTTCAGTGGTTTTGCTGCCGTAGCGACCATCCACCGGAGAGATAGCTGTTAACGCTGAAAGCTCCATAATAACTCCTAAATTTTAGTTTTGAACGATAATTAAATATGGTTTTTAGCAATGGCGATAATTCTTCTTTTCGCAAAGAAAAAGTGACGGCGTTTACCGCCCATTTGTCGCCATAATACTGCACTGCGAATACCTGCTAATAATAATGCACGTATTTTGTGTTGTACTAATTGCTGTTTTAGTAAGTCAGGCTTGCCATAAACCTGAATTCGGTGCCCTAGGGGGCTAAGCACCTTTGAATAAATATCGGCAAGAGCCGTAATAACAGTGTCATCAGTAATAGCAAAGTGATCAAGACGTCGCTTGATATCATCAATGCTTTTACCAAGCTCTGCTAAGCTACTTGCTTTTGCGCTCAGTGCACGCTCAAGTTGCATTAAACCGCCAACGTATTTGACGATTTCAACATCTTTCTTTTCACCTGCACTGAGTTGATCAAGTAAGATTTTATAACCATCTCTTAGATTCTCAGTGCCTTGATACACATCACTGGGTGAATCAGGGGAGGTTTGTACAATACTGGTTAATAGTTTTTCTAATTCGTAATCGTTGCTACTGCCGTACTGCGCTATTTTTTGAACTTGTTTAGCAACTTGGCACATGGCTGCTAATGCCATGACTTGGTGTTCATTCATTATTTGATCACCGAATCAATAATACCGCCACCTAAACATATTTCGTTGGCATAAAATACCGCAGATTGTCCTGGGGTTACTGCTTTTTGTGGTTCATCAAATAATACTCGGGCAAAACCATCATCGCCAACGAGCAGCGTACAGTTTAGGTCTTCTTGACGATAGCGAGTTTTTACTGTGCAGCGGGTGGTACCTTTTGGCCCAACACGATCAACCCAGTGTAATTGGTTGGCATTTAGTCCATTGCTGTAAAGACGCGGATGGTCTTTACCTTGACCAACAATCAATACGTTGCGTTCTAAGTCTTTATCTACTACATACCATGGTTCGCCAGAGCCTTCTTTCATGCCACCAATTAGCAAACCTTTACGTTGACCGAGAGTGTGATACATCAAGCCTTCGTGTTCACCAACGTTGTTACCGTCTGTGTCTTCAATAACACCCGGTTGTGCAGGTAAGAATTTTTGTAGGAAGTCTTTAAACTTACGCTCACCGATAAAGCAAATACCGGTACTGTCTTTTTTATCGTGGGTAATTAAGTCTTGTTCTTCAGCAATGCGGCGCACTTCAGGTTTGGCAATATCACCAACTGGGAACAGCGTTTGTGCAATATGTTCATGACTTAATGTGTATAAAAAGTAGCTTTGATCTTTGTTATCATCAAGACCACGACACATAACGTATTTATCATCGCGTAATTCACGGCGTACATAATGGCCCGTGGCTATAAAGTCAGCGCCAAGCGCCGTTGCTGCAAATTCTAAAAAAGCTTTGAATTTGATTTCTTTATTACACATGATGTCAGGATTTGGCGTACGGCCTGCTTTATATTCAGCAAGAAAGTACTCAAATACGTTATCCCAATATTCTGCGGCAAAATTAACTGTGTGTAGTTCAATCCCCAGCTTGTCACAGACTGCTTGCGCGTCTTTTAAATCGTCGGCAGCAGCGCAATATTCATCATTATCATCTTCTTCCCAGTTTTTCATAAACAGGCCTTCAACTTGATAGCCTTGTTGTTTTAATAAATAAGCTGATACAGAAGAATCAACACCGCCGGACATGCCAACGATGACTTTAATGTGACTATTTTCGCTCATGGATAATTTCGCTTATACAGGTTGCTGTCATTTAAACTACTAGCGCATACGCGTATTATAGAGCTAAAAGGAGACACTCTGACAAATTACGCAGGCTATGAAAGGCCGCGATTATAGCAGTATACCCAAACCACCTCAAGATGCAGAATTCAGCGTTTCACAGGTGCTTAATATCAAGGCGTTACTTTGCAACAATGGCAGTCCCTTTTAATAAGTAACAACGCTGAGAGTAAGTGCCTGTGAAACGCCCAACGGGTTGGTTTAAAAGCGATTTATACTGCGTTATTGATTTTAACAATAGAACCACTATTACTTGCAATCAATGCCTTTACTAAATCGCTTTTAATTCCAACTGAAACTCGCATCTTGAGGTGGTTTGGGTATATAGACAGCCAAGCCACCCAAGATATGAGTTTTGTAGGGAACAGTTTCGTAGCCAAATTGGCAGGGAAGGTGTGGTTTTTAAGTTGTATTAAAAACGATGAAGTTTTTTGTAATGACACTTGGCTGGTTAAGTTTCAAAAAACAGCGCTTGGATTTTGAAACTTAACTAGGGCGTTATGGCTAGGTAAAAATTATTCTACACCAATAAACCCACCGGTTTGGTGTGTCCACAACGCGGCATAAATACCATTTTGTGCCAGCAGTTCTTCATGGCTACCTTGCTCTACAATGCCGCCCTCATCAAGTACGATGAGCCGGTCCATTTGTGCAATAGTGGATAGTCGATGCGCGATGGCAATGACGGTTTTACCGGTCATTAAATCATCAAGACTAGCTTGAATAGCCGCTTCAACTTCAGAATCGAGCGCGCTGGTGGCTTCATCTAAAATTAATATCGGGGCGTTTTTCAGCAGCACCCGAGCAATGGCGATACGTTGGCGTTGACCTCCAGAGAGTTTTACGCCGCGCTCACCCACTTGGGCTGCAAAACCTTTGTTGCCTTTGCTATCTTCAAGGTCATCAATAAACTCTAGCGCTTTGGCTTGTTTAGCCGCTTTCATCATTTCTTCATCGCTGGCATCTGGGCGGCCATAAAGGATATTTTCTTTGACTGTCCGATGCAGTAAAGAAGTATCTTGGGTAACCATCGCAATGTACTTACGCAGGCTTTCTTGACTCACTTTTGAGATATCTTGGCCGTCGATGTTGATACTACCGCTATCAATATCGTAAAAACGTAGCAACAAATTAACGAGTGTTGACTTACCAGCGCCAGAGCGACCAACAAGACCTATTTTCTCTCCGGCCTTGATGTTGAGATTTAAGCCATTGATAACAGCGCCGCGATTCGTTTCGTTTGCGGCTTTACCGTAGTTAAAATGCACATTATTAAAGTCAATTGCACCTGTGGTTACACTTAATGTGCTGGCATCAGGCAGATCATCGACTTCAATAGGGTTTGATAACGTTTTCATACCATCAGCGACAGTGCCGATATTTTCAAACAAGCCACTAATTTCCCACATGATCCACTGTGCCATGCCATTTAAACGCAGTGCTAAGCTTACCGCAATTGCAATTGCGCCGGCACTAATGGCGCTCAGAGTCCATAAATACAAAGATAATGCCGCAACACTAAATACTAAAAAGTAGTTAAGCGTTTGAATGGCAAAATTTAAACTGGTAACTAAGCGCATTTGCTTATACACAGGTTGTAAAAAAACATCCATGCTGTCTTTTGCGTACTGCTCTTCACGTTGGGTATATGAGAACAATTTAATAGTCGAAATATTAGTGTAACTGTCAACTATTCGGCCGGTCATCTCAGAGCGAGCGTCTGCTTGCGAGCTAGCCACTTTTTTGAGCTTAGGTACATAGTACATTTGGATCAAAATATACAGAGCTAACCATACAAGCAAAGGAAGCATTAAGCGCCAATCGGCTTCGGCTACTAAAAACACCATAGCGCCAAAATAAACCACGATATACATTAATACATCAAGTAGTTTCATCACGGTTTCACGCACCGCGAGGGATGTTTGCATTACTTTGGTGGCGATGCGCCCTGCAAATTCATTTTGGTAAAAGCTCACACTTTGGCGAAGCAAATAGCGATGTGCTAACCAACGAATTGACATCGGGTAATTACCTAACAAGGCTTGGTGCAATATCGCAGAATGAAAAAACACCACGATAGGTAGGACAACAAGTAGCACTATCGCCATTTTTATGAGTTCAGATTTTTGCTCAACAAATAATGTTTCAGGGGTGTAGATACTTAGCCAATCAACAAGCTGGCCCATATAGCTAAACAGTGATACTTCTAAAATCGCGAGCAATGCTGCGCTTAGCGACATAAAAAATAGCGAGACTTCCATACCTTTAGTGTAGTGACGACAAAATGCAAATAGCGTCGCAGGAGGCTGGGTTGGCTTTTGTTCGGGAAACGGCTTGATCATCCGCTCAAATAATCGATACATTTTAATATCTTGAATAGCAAAAATGGCGTTAACTATATCACTGAAAAGCGACAAAAACAGGTTTGCATAATGATCTTTTTGCTTGTTTGTCGGTTATTACAAAACAACAGTGACTACCATTTTATTTTGCCAATCAGCATATCTTTAAACATCACCCAGTCTGCCCATAAGCTATAAAACGGGTATTTGAACGTAGCAGGGCGGTTTTTCTCAAAGAAGAAATGACCAACCCAGGCAAAACCATAACCAATAATGGGTAGCAACCACAACAGCATAAATTGTTGGCTATACAGCACATACAAAACGATAATAAGCACCAAAGAGCTACCAAAAAAATGTAACCGTTTGCAGGTAATATTTTTATGTTCTTGTAAGTAGTATGGGTAAAACTTTTTAAAGCTAGTAAATTCTGGTGTATTTTTCATATCACATATCTTGTTAATGCTATTGACTGGTTTTAAATATTTAGTTTTACATTTCTTTACAGATATTAGGCGCTTTGATCTCATACTACTAGACATACTTACGACAAATTTATACCGTTATGAGTCTAACAAATAATTAAAAGATCATAATCATGTTAAAAAAAGCCATTACTTGCGCGGTGTTAGTTGCGCTTTGGGGTTGTTCTGAATCGACATCAATATCAACAAACAATCAAAATAATGCAGCAGCACCGATAACTGCTAACCAATCTATCACTTACCCGGAAACAAAAAAAGGGACTGTGGTTGATCAGTACTTTGACGAGAAAGTGGCTGATCCATACCGTTGGTTAGAAGATGATATGAGCAGTGATACGGCTAAGTGGGTTAAAACACAAAATGAACTGACTTTTTCATATCTTGAAAATATCCCGTACCGGGATAAATTAAAAGTCAGCCTTGAAAAGCTAATGAATTACGAAAAAGTAACGGCTCCATTTACTGAAGGTGAATACACCTACTTTTATAAAAATGATGGCCTACAGAACCAATATGTACTTTATCGTAGTAAAGGCAAGGGCGAAGCAGAGGTTTTCCTCGATCCAAATAAGTTTAGCGAAGATGGTACAACTTCAATGTCTGGTCTGACTTTCTCTGAAGATGGTTCGCTAGCAGCTTATCAGATCTCTGAAGGTGGCAGTGATTGGCGAAAAGTCATTATTATTGATACGCAAAGTAAAGAGCAAATTGAAAGTGCATTAATCGATATAAAGTTCAGTGGTATTGCTTGGGTTGGCAACGATGGTTTTTATTACTCAAGCTACGATAAACCTAAAGGCAGTGAACTCTCGGCAAAAACTGATCAACACAAAGTGTATTACCATAAATTAGGAACTGCACAAACAACCGATGAACTTATATATGGTGGCTCTGAGGAACAAAAACATCGCTATATTGGTGCCTCGGTAACGCGTGATAATCGCTACTTATTGATTTCTGCTAGTGTTTCAACATCTGGTAATAAACTGTTTATTAGAGATTTAACCAAGCCAGACAGCAAACTTGTCACAGTGCTTGATAATACAGATTCAGACACTTACGTTTTAGATAACGACGGCAGTAAGTTATTTTTAGTAACAAACTTAAATGCGCCGAATAAGAAAGTAGTGACGGTAGACGCCGCAAACCCAACTGTTGAGTATTGGCAAGATTTGATCCCAGAAACAGATAATGTATTGAGTATGTCTAAAGGGGGGGATTTCTTTTTTGCAAAATACATGGTTGATGCCATTTCTAAAGTGCAACAATATGACAAAGCTGGCAAGTTAGTTCGTGAAATTAGTTTACCCGGTGTGGGTACCGCTCGTGGTTTCAGTGGTAAAAAAGAAAGTAGTACGCTTTATTATTCATTCGCTAATTACACAACGCCGGGCAATACCTATGCGTTTGATGTAAATACTGGTAACTCAGACGTTTACCGTAAATCTGGGGCGCAGTTTGATTCTGCGGCATATACTTCTGAACAAGTATTTTATAGTTCAAAAGATGGCACTAAAGTACCGATGATCATCTCCTATAGAAAAGATTTAAAACGTGATGGTACTAACCCAACTATTCTATATGGTTATGGCGGTTTTAATGCCAGCATGACGCCAAGCTTTAGTTCAACCATTGCTGCGTGGCTTGAGCAAGGGGGTGTCTACGCCGTGGCTAATATTCGTGGTGGCGGTGAATACGGTAAACAGTGGCATGATGCGGGTACACAACTTAAAAAGCAAAATGTATTTGATGATTTTATAGCTGCTGCTGAGTATTTAAACGCAGAGAAATACACATCAAGTGATTACCTAGCCGTTCGCGGTGGTTCAAATGGCGGTTTATTAGTTGGCGCGGTCATGACTCAGCGCCCTGAGTTATTTAAAGTCGCACTACCTGCAGTAGGCGTACTTGATATGTTACGGTATCACACTTTTACCGCCGGAGCTGGCTGGGCATATGACTATGGTACGAGTGAGCAAAGTAAAGAAATGTTTGATTACTTAAAAGGCTACTCGCCAGTTCATAATGTAAAAGCTGGGGTTAAATACCCAGCGACCTTGATCACCACAGGCGATCACGATGACCGTGTGGTGCCAGCTCACTCTTATAAGTTTGCAGCGGAGCTACAAGCCAAAGGTGCAGGGAACAATCCATACCTTATCCGTATTGAAACTAATGCGGGTCATGGTGCAGGTACACCAACCAGTAAAATTATTGATCAATATGCAGATATTTACGGTTTCACCCTTTATAACATGGGTATCAAATCACTGTAATTGAATAATATAAATAAAACACCGAAGCGATTGTTTCGGTGTTTTTAAGGTTGCGCAGTGGAACTTTGCAACGCAAGAGTATTAATTAGCTATTACTTGAAAAAAGGCGTTGGTGTGTTTTAAACGCATATTCGTCAGTCATACCACTTAAATAATCACAAATTACTCTGTGTGTATTACCATTTTGTTGTTGTGCTAGGCGAAACACATTTGCTGTGGTTTCAGGTAAAAGTCGTAATGGTTCGCAGGCAAATGCTTCAAATAATTCAATAATTAATTTTTGTCCTTTAAACTCAATTTGCTGCATATGTGAAGCACGAATGAGTCGTTGATAAATAAATGACTTTAACGTCTCAAGTAAATGCTGATAACTGTGCGGTAATTCAACGGTGTAATTTAAAATTGGATTTTCAAACTCAAGTTCTGTGTGCACAATGGATGATTGAGTAATAAATAAGTTTACTAATTCCCCAATCACATCTTTACGTTGTGCTTCGCTACCTAAAAATAGCCGCTCGGTTAAGTTACTGTCGCTAAGCCACTCACATTGCACAAGCTCAAGTGCGGGTAAGGCATGATTTTGCCACTCTTTTAGGGTGATTTGCTCTGTTGCAATTGCGTCTTCAAGGTCATGTACGGCATAAGCGATATCGTCGGCAAGTTCCATAATGGCCGCATCAAGGGATTTAAAACTGGTTTTAGATCTAAACTCATCGACGGCCTTAAAATCGCCTAAGCGTTGTTTATCAGCGTCAGATAAAGGCGCTACAATCCAGTCAAAGGTCGCTTTATCATCCTTGTATAAACCTTTTGCTGGGCGCCAGTCGTCAGCTTTTATAAATGCACGTTGCGGATCATGATGTGGGATGGTGTGCCACAAGTCATCAATAAAAGCCGGGTATTTTATAAAGCCAAGCAAAGTACGGCGCGTTAAGTTCATACCATGACCATCACTGTATGGTTCAAGTCTTGAAACAATGCGCAGTGTTTGTGCATTGCCTTCAAAACCACCATGTTCACGCATCATGTAGTTAAGGGCAATTTCACCGCCATGACCATAAGGAGGATGGCCTATATCATGGGCCAAACAAAGCGTCTCAAGCAAACTAGGGTCGGGAAAATGTGTGAAGTCAGGGTGTTGTTTCTCTAAATGACGAAGTAAACCACTGCCAATTTGCGATACCTCTAAAGAATGGGTTAATCGTGTACGATGAAAATCATTTAGGCCAATCCCCATTATCTGAGTTTTAGCTTGTAAACGTCTAAATGCAGCTGCATGGATTATCCGGGAGCGGTCTACTTGCCACGCTGAGCGATTGTCATTAGGGCGAAACTTGTTTTGATTTATTATGCGGCTTTGCCAGTCTAATTTCATTAATGGGTATCCGGTAACTTCTTTAGCGTTTTTATGCGCTTAATTGTAGCCGATTTTTATAGATTATAAATCCTTCAAATGGGTATATTCGCCTTTATTGGAGTGCTTAGGTATAATGAATGGTCAGATGCGTGTGGATATACCATGCATAAACATTAGTTTTTTTGAGAGAATACATGCTTAAGTATCTATTTCGTTTAATCGTTAGCCTATTTTTTATTTGGGCATTGAGTTACCCATTTATAGAAAGGACGAATTCAACTATTGAGGGCGAAACAGCCTTAATCAAGCCACCAGTCAAAAAGAAAGAAAAGCCATTACATAACGTTAAGCTTCCTGATTTTAACGGCTTTAGTGATGTAAAAGAAAAAAAACATGCTTTTTTTAACTTTATTCGGCCGCATGTTGAGGCTGAAAATAAAAAAATCCTGCAGCAACGGGCAACGCTGGAGATTGCATTGATGATGGTGCAATACGATGAGCCATTAAGTCGCACGCAAACTAAGCAAGTTAAAACGATTTTAAACAGCTATAAATTACCAGAAACGATTGATAGTTTGTCTTTGCGTCAGGCATTACGTCGAGTTGATATTATTCCTAAAGAGCTAGCGCTGATGCAAGCGGCAAACGAATCAGCATGGGGAACGTCTCGATTTGCTCGAATAGGATTAAACTTTTTTGGTCAGTGGTGTTATAGCAAAGGCTGCGGTATGGTGCCTAATCGTCGTAATACTGGTGCAGACCATGAAGTAGCGGCATTTAAATCTGTGCGAGCAGCCGTGACTTCTTATTTTAAAAATATTAATACCCATGCAGCTTATAAAGAGTTACGTAGTATCCGCGCCGATTTGCGTTTACAAGAAAAGCCAATTTCAGCGACTAAGCTAAGTTACGGATTAATCTCCTATTCCGAGCGTGGTGAAGCGTATATCGAAGAATTAAATCAAATGATCAACCAAAATAGAGCTTACTTTGATGAATAACCCAGTACGTAGTATCAGCCATATTATGGCATTAGCCGTTGTACTAATAGCAACGTTTACTGTGCAAGCAAAAGAGTTTGTGGTTTCCTATGATGGCTTTTATGATCGTTTAAAAGTCGTCAATAAAGGTGATTTTCAATTTGCTCAGGTCAATTTTTACATCACCGACATTGCCAGTAATGACGAATGTTTAATTAAAACCGGGCGCATTATTACTGAGCGAGAGGAATTTTCACTTAATTATACTGAGCATGCTCAGCTTTTACTTCCTTTTGATAAACAACTTGATACAAATAAAGCTGTGGTGGTTATCGAGCCTCAAAATGAAAACCATGATTGCCAGTTAAAACTGCAAATTGAGGCGCGTGAGTTCAATAATAGTAATTTAAATAAACACCAGTTGTATCAGCTTAATGATGAGTTTGATGAATTATTATCGGATCTGTCGGGATTTTTTGTTAGCAAACTGATGAGCTTTTTATTGCCTGAACAACAAGGTGTGGTGCTGACTTTTGCAGAGCCAGTGACGATTGCCGATCCTGCTTTTGATTGCCAAGGAGCAATTTGTCATGTCAGTGTTACTGAGCAGTGGGAAGACGATAAAACAGCATTTACTGTGCCGGTGCCATTACTAAAAGTAACGCCATGGATTGCTAAGTAGTAAAAAACAGTTGAGTAAGCGCTGTTAACAGCAGCGCTTGATTTATGTTATTACTAATCAAGAGTAATCAAGAGTAATTAAAAAATATCCTTCCATATTTACTAATCAATGCCTATGAATAACCTTGTTTTTAGCCAATTGAGTTACACGCAGCCCAAAGCACGTTAAAATACAGTCATTATAGATTTAAAATAATTCCTTAGATATGAATAAAACCCATGTGATTGAATGCCTGCGTTTTGCTTTAGAGGCGCAACTTAGTACCGCGCAGGCTGCTGCAAAGACAGCCCATGACACCGCCACTCATGAAGAAAATATTGCTGAAAATAAATACGATACATTAGGCCTAGAAGCTGCCTATTTAGCGCAAGGGCAAGCACAGCGTGTGAATGACTGCCATTTGAGTATTATCGAGTTTGAAAAGGCATTTAAAATCGCTGTATCAAGTAAAGTTGCCATTGGTTCGCTGGTCTGTATCTGCGATGAAGACGAAAATCTAAAATGGTATTTTTTAGGGCCACTTTCTGGTGGTTTAAGCATTAAAATAAAAGACACTACAGTGTATGTTCTCACACCACTGTCACCATTAGGTCAATTACTGATGGATAAGCAACAAGGTGATGAGTTTAGTTTTACAATAGCGAATAAATCCACGTTATTAGAAATTATTTCAATAAGTTAGTGATGCTGAAAGGAGCTTTAACCAGCTTTTTTTGATCTTACTGTGGTTGATTAAATTTACTTATCTTAACGCTAAAAATTACTCGTTGGAAAGGTAGCGAAAAACCCTTTATAAATCACCTGTAGATTAAGCTGTAGCTGAATCTAAAGCACCCATCCTGTTAAGTACACGTGTTGCACAACGATGACTTAGCAGTATGGGTGTTTCTATTTATATTCACTCTTACATTTGTATTTTGACTTATTTTAGGAAAAGTCGTGTTTAAAACCTTGATTGTGGTTGATAACAACGAGCAGGCACTTGCTCACTCATTCGAAAACGTAATTACCTTCAATACCTACTTACGAGATTATCCAAAGCATAATGAGCCAAAAACGCGCATTATTAATCTATGCGACTCAAGCCAATACTTGAGTAAAGGCTATTATTGCTCATTACTTGCTGAGGCACGTAAACATCAAGTATTGCCAAGCGTAAAAACGATTAATGCGCTACGTAATGGCCAAACTTTGATGCTTAATGTTGGCCATCTCGATGATGCCTTATACTTTGGGCATGCAGTAAATGAACTACAAAACAAAGCAGCAAAAGCGGTATTTAAACAATATCCAGCGCCTATTTTATTTGTAGATGAAGCCGGGCTGTTACAGCAAGGTTCATTGGCGTCGCTTAATACTCAGCAGCATCAAGACTTTGTTGCTAAATTAACTGAGTTTACGCAAACACAGTGGCGTATAAGCAGTTCGCAAAAACGTTACCGCTGGGATATGGCTATTTTAGTTGATCACAATGAAAAAGTGCCACCAAGCGATAAAGATGCAATAGCCCGTTTTATTAAAGCGGCAGCTAAACATGGTATCTATGCTCAAGCGCTCAGTTTTGAAGAAATAGACAATATCGCTCAGTTTGATGCGCTATTTATTCGCCAAACAACTGCAATTGACCACCCAACTTACCGTCTGGCAAGTAAGGCGCAGAGCCTAGGATTAGTGGTGATTGATGATGCTGAGTCTATTTTACGCTGTTGTAATAAAGTGTATTTACATGATGCGTTTAATTATCAAAAAGTACCGAGCTTAAAAACCTTGGTAGTAGCTGATCAAAGTGATGAAACCATCAGTCAGCTTGAAGAGGCATTTACTTACCCATTAGTGCTTAAAATGCCTGAAGGGTCGTTTTCAAAAGGTGTCTACAAAGTAACTGATCGCAATGAGCTGGCAGCAAAATTGGCTGAGTTATTTGAATTTAGCGCTTTAGTTCTAGCCCAAGAATATATGTACACAGAATACGATTGGCGAGTAGGAGTTTTAAATGGTCGTGCTATCTATGCATGCCGTTATTTAATGGCGCGTAATCATTGGCAAATTTATAATCATGATGCAAAACGGTTTTTCTCTGGTGGTTTTGAAACACTGCCTACTTTTGAGTTGCCAAAAGCAGTTTTAGATGCGGCATTAAAAGCATGTAAAACTGTGGGCAAAGGGCTCTATGGTGTGGATGTTAAAGAGCACCAAGGCCGTGCATATGTGCTTGAAGTAAACGATAACCCAAGTATTGACCATAAAGTAGAAGATGGTTACTTAGGTGATGAACTTTATATGATTATTATGGAAGAATTTAAACAACGCCTCGAAGCACGAGGTCGAAGTTAATGACCGAGCATAGTGTGGCAGTTCGCGCTGCCACAGATAGCGATTTAAAAGCGTTACTTGAGATAGAGCAGCAAAGTTTTAATCAAGATAGATTAAGTGCGCGTAGCTTTAAGCGCTGGATTGCAGCCAAGCATGGTATTTTAATGGTTGCAGAGTCAGAACAACAGTTACTCGGCTATGGCTTAGTGTGGTGTCATAAAGGCACTCGTTTAGCACGTTTATATTCGCTAGCAGTTGCACCAAATGCACAAGGAAAAGGCGTTGCTCAGCAGCTTTTGAAAGCACTAGAAAGAGCAACGGCTGAACGCGGACGGTTATTTATGCGTCTTGAAGTGGCGGTAAATAATAAAGCTGCAATCGCACTTTATGAAAAGCTTGGCTATCGAGTATTTGGGCAATACAGTGACTATTATGATGATCATAGTGATGCCTTGCGGATGCAAAAAAACATTCGTAAAACCAATGAGCTTGAGTTTTCGCGTGAAACGCCTTGGTATCAGCAAACAACCGAATTTACTTGCGGGCCAGCGGCATTATTAATGGCAATGTCATCAATAAAAAAAGCGATTATTTCACAAGTGAATGAGCTTGATATTTGGCGTGAAGCAACCACTATTTTTATGACCTCTGGTCATGGTGGTTGTCATCCATTAGGACTTGCTTTAGCTGCCAATAAACGCGGTTTTACAGCCGATGTGATTATTAATACACGTGATACATTGTTTGTTGATGGCGTAAGAAGTGATAAGAAGAAAGCAATTTTACACACGGTTCATAATCAATTTGTGGTTGAGGCAATTAATCACAAACTAGATGTGAAGTATCAAGACTTAACCCTTGAGCACATAGAGCGCTGGTTAGCAGCCAAAATGGCCGTGGTGCTATTGATCAGTACGTATCGCTTTGATGGTAAAAAGTCACCGCATTGGGTGTGTGTAACGCATTTAGATGAGCATTGTCTATATGTCCATGACCCTTTTTGTGAAAGCGATAAACAGCTGGCGATTGATTGTCAACACGTACCCATCGCTAAGAGTGACTTTTTAAAAATGGCCAGTTTCGGTAGTTCTCGTTTGAGTACGGCACTGGCTATACACATGCAGTAATTTTAGGATTTTGAGTGACTTTTTTTGAATTAGTAGATATCGCCCCCTATTCGTGGTCGGCAATAGGCAGTGCTGCATTTTGTGGTGCTTTGATTGGTATGGAACGCCAGTTACGGGGCAAACCAGTAGGAATAAGAACCTCAGTACTGATTATATTAGGTACTTATTTGTTTTTAGCCACGGCGTTTATGCTCCATGGTGATGTGATTGACCACTCGCGCGTGGTTGGTCAAATTATTACTGGCATCGGCTTTTTAGGTGCTGGAGTGATGCTCGCTAAAGATGGCGCTGTGGTTGGGGTAACATCTGCGGCAACTATCTGGGTTTTGGCATCTATTGGTGTAGTGATTGCAACCGATAATTTATTGGCAGCTATTAAACTATCCATTTTAGTGGTGGGCATTTTATATGGTGTAGATGTCCTTGAAGCTAAGTTTAAAAGCTTAAGTAAAGGTGTACACGCTAAAGTTAAAAGTTATCACAAACGATACTATCGAAAAGAAATTAACGAATCAGAACGCCACTAAGAGTGGCGTTTTTATGTTGATAAAGTTATGCTTTGATAGCTCAATGCATCTTCAATAGGAGCTGGGCGGCCAATAAAGTAACCTTGCACATTATCAACATTTAATTTTCTTAATGCGTTAAGCTCTGCTTGCGTTTCAATGCCTTCGGCAACAATCGAACAGTCTATTGCTTTAGCAAAGCCACACAGTGCCTTGGCCAGTAAAAACTTACGATTGTCTTTATTTATATTTTGAGTAAGGCTGATATCTAATTTAATAATGTCGGCTTCCAGTTCTAAAATATGTTGAAACGACGAAAAGCCAGCACCTACATCATCAATAGCCAAACGTAGCCCTTTTTTTCGCAGTGGCGCTAATGCAGCTCGCATTACTGTATAGTCTGATATTGGTGAATGTTCAGTTATTTCTAATACCAACCTTGAACAATCGGCTCCTTGCAGAGTATATTCAAGTGCACCCGAGAGTATATGGGATGGTGAACAATTAATGGCGATATAAGTGGTGTCATTAAATTGCGCAATATAGGCGAGGCTGTTTTTTATCGCCAGCATTTCCAGAGATTCACCTAGGCCCACATCTGTTGCCTCTTTAAACCAGAGATCAGGTGTTTTATAAGGTTTGGTAAAAAAGCGTGACAGTGATTCAAAGCCCGCAATTTCATTACTAAATAGATTAAAAATAGGCTGAAAATAAATACTTATACTGTTGCTTGCAATAACCTCATCAATTGCTAATTTGGTTTGGCTATGCAATGCAGTATTATGCAGGTTTTTTTCAATTAATCCAGTTGCAATTTCAGAGATCATGTTTAAAAAAGACAAGTCCCGCTCGTTTAAGCTTTCATCATGATGCGATTTGTAACAACAAAACGTACCATATAATTTACCATTTGAAAGATTGATAGGCACACCAATATAAGCGCCTATGTTTAACTTGTCGGTTACTGGCATTATTTGAGTAATTGGATTTATTTTTGAATTGGTAATAATAGGGCTAAGCTGTTTCTCAGTGATTTTATGGCAATATGTTTCATTAATAGGATCGGAATTGCCCACTTTAACCGTTTTATTTGCTGATGGATTATCGACAACTTTGAAAACGCGTTCATCGTTAATAAACTCTGAAATAAAAGCAACATCCATATTTAAATGTTTGCGCACTAATCCCAGCAAATTTGTCAATTTAGCATCGATTGTTGAATTATCTTTTTGATCCAAAAGCACATCGCTAAAATTTGCCGTCATGGCGCCTCCATGTAATTTTTAGCACTTTTAATGCTATTACTATAATTTATATAGATATAAACGTCTAATTAGCGTTTGATTTTATTTGCTGCTTAGTTCAGTTTTCTCTATCTATAATCCAGGGAGGGACTAGCTCGTTTATAGATTTGCAGTCCTGCGCGATTAAATCGGTCGTTAATGGCCTAGAAAGTCCGGCACTTAGATGGTCCTTGTCGTACGCTTATCGTAATAATAAGAGTAAGCCTTATGCTTTTGTTATTTTAGCGTTTCAGTAGGTATAATATTTGGGGATGGTAAGATTTGTAAAAAATATGAATCTGACTACGCTAATAACCAGTGATTATTTATTTAGGTGTTGTTTAATGGAATCGAGTTGGCAAATAATACAGTGGAATGGGCCGAAAAGAATTGCATTACTGCTGTTTGCTTTCTTTTTTACAATACAGGTAGTGGCCAAACCAAGCTATCGTGTTGTGATATTAGTCGATGATAGTTATCCCCCATATTCTTACCTTAAAGACGGTGAGTTAGTGGGCTTATATGTTGATGTAGTTCGTCAAGCTGCCGATTTGATTAGTGAAAAATATATTATAGAGTTGCAACCAGTACCTTAGAAGCGCGGTGTTGACGCACTTAGACGAGGAGAGGACTTTGCCTTACTACCTCCTTATAAAAATGTGCAAGGGCGCAGTTTTATTTGGCCTTACTCAGAGCCGCTGCATGAAGAAGTAATACAAGCTTTTTGTAATCCAAACTCAAGCTTACTCAAGATTGAAAACACAGAATATCCATTAAAGCCGATTAATGTTGGTATCAATGCTGGGTATCTTTTATTCGATGAAGCATTGAACACTGCCATGGAGCAAAACAAAATAAAAATATGGGAAAATAAAGATACATTATCAAATATTTTGAAGCTGGCTAAAAATAGAATCGACTGTTATATCAACGACAAGTGGGCCATTTTATCAGGCATTAAAGCACTTAAGAAAAGCCATCCTTTTGTTGATTTGAGTCAACTTCAGCAAGACAGAATTATTTTCAAGCGAACTGCTCACATTGGTTATTTGAAAGCACCATCAGAAAAATTTCCATTTAAGGATGACTTTATTAAAGAAATGGACGCAGCGTTAAAGTTAGTATTTGAAAGGCGAACTCAAATCGACAGCGATGATAAATGATACGCGTTAAACGTCGATACTTATGTTTAACCCGCACTGTATATTTTGCTATCTAAAAGGTTTAACTGTTTAAAAATAACACCCCGCCAACTTATTAACCAAATAACTTTCTTCTAACCACTTTTCGATACTCGCTAGGCGTTTGCGAGAGCACTTTCTTAAACACGCGGGTTAAATGACCTTGATCATTGTAACCCACCTCTAAAGCAACTTCCTGAATTGATAAGTTAGATGATGCAAGTAGCTCTTTTGCTGTTTGTACGCGTAATTGCTGCCAATATTCAATGGGGCTTTGGTTGGTCGCAATGCGAAAACGACGGGTAAAAGAGCGGTAACTCAAACTAAATAGTTGAGCGACCTCTGTTAAACTTTGTTCTGTGGTTAAGTTGTTTTTTAACCAAAATTGAATTTGCGCGATGAGTTCATCTGGATGCCGATCAACGGCACCTTCAAGGTAGCGCTGATCTTCGTAAGGTTTCCTAATTTCGTGAGAAAAGTTGCGCTCAACATGCTGAGCGGCGGCCTGTCCGTAGTACTGGCTAATAATATGCACGATCACATCTGCTAAGGCATTTAGACTTGCCACACTGTATAAGCGCTCAGATTGGGTGATAAAAAAATCAGGCTTGAGCAGCACTTGTGGGTAGTCGCGTTTAAATTGTTCTGCATAATGCCAATGAGTGGTAGCGGGGTGACCATTTAATAACTTAGCTTCAGCGACTAAGCAATTGCCAGTACCCACGCCAATGATTGAGCTACCCGTTTGCCAGCTACTGGCAAGCCACTGAACTAACCCAGAGTTTGCTCTGACAACAGGGCGAGGATTGCGCCAAATACCGGGCACAATAATCAAGTCACTGTAAGGTGCTGTGCTGTAAGTGTGATCCGGTAATATTGCTAAGCCGCTGCGATTTTTGATAGGTTCGTTGTCCTCAGCGATTAAATTAATCGTTAATGGCCGAAAAGTTCCGCTGTTTATATGCCCCTTGGCGTACGCCTCACCGGCTCTGAGCATTTCAATTGGCAAGGTGACACTGGTGATCAATAAGTGCTGGTATACCAAAATACTTATTTGCAAAGGGCTAAGTACCAAGTTGTTGACCATTTAATTGCTCCGACCAGTTTGATTTGGCCTCATAGGCTCATTATTTGGCTATTTAAGCACAATGTTGATAATTAAATCCATCTAAACTGCAAGCTTCTCCTATAACACGTTTTCTCAAGGTAAATTATGACAGCATTACCCGTTATTATCGGCATGGGTGGAATTAACGCCGCAGGCCGTACTTCTTTTCATCAAGGTTATCGTCGTATCGTGTTAAATAACTTAGATACTCAAGCCCGCCAAGAAACATTTTTAGGCCTCGCCACGTTAATGAATTTAGTGAGTCTTGTGAATGGGCAACTGCAAGATTTACAAGGCAATACTGTTGAGCAAAGCGACATAGAAGCACGCTTTGGTGAGCAAATTATTGCCGGTACGTTAATTCGTAAAATTGAAAAAGAGCATTTTGATGTCGATGCAACACCGTGGCAGCAAAAAATGACGTTAACCGCGTCAGATGAAAGCGCTATTGTGTTTGAAACACGTCGTAAAGATTTACCTTCGCCGGTCCCTACAAGTTGGCAAGTAGAAGAGCTTGAAAATAAAAAAGTAAAAGTAACCATTGCGGCTCAGTTTGATATTAAACATGATTCTACTCGCGATAATCCGATTAAATCGGCTGGGCAACTACCAACAGGGTTTGATCCGTCTATTATGTACAACAGTCGCTACCAGCCACGTGGTTTACAAGCCACTATATTTGCTGCTACTGACGCGATTAAATCAACCGGACTCGATTGGCAACACATTATGAATAGTGTTGAGCCTGATAAAATTGGCACTTATTCAGCGTCGGTTATTGGTCAAATGGATGACAAGGGCTTAGGTGGTTTAGTAAAAGCGCGCCAGCAAGGTGATCGCGTCAGCACCAAGCAGTTAGCGCTTGGCTTAAATACAATGTCGACCGATTTTATTAATGCCTATGTGACGGGCAATGTAGGCACTACGTTTTCAACTTCAGGCGCGTGTGCAACATTTTTATATAACTTGCGCGCTGCAGTAAACGATGTACAAGCAGGGCGTACACGTGTTGCTATTGTGGCAAGTGTTGAATGCGCAATTACTCCTGAAGTTGTTGAAGGCTTTGGTAATATGAGTGCGCTGGCGAATATTGAAGGTTTACGCCGCTTGGATAACTTAAGCAATGATGATGAGCCTGATTATCGTAAAAGTAGCCGCCCATTTGGCGAAAATTGTGGCTTTACTTTAGGTGAAGGCGCACAAGTAGCGATTCTAATGGATGATGCGTTAGCACTGGAGTTGGGTGCAGACATTCTAGGCTGCGTGCCTGATGTATTTGTAAATGCTGATGGTGTTAAAAAATCAATTACATCACCGGGACCGGGTAATTATATAACCATGGCGAAGTCAGCGGCATTAGCCACGAGCTTATTAGGTAAAGAAGCATTACAACAACGTAGCTTTATTTTAGCGCATGGTTCAAGCACACCGCAAAACCGCGTAACAGAGTCATTAATTTATCATAAGGTGGCACAAACGTTTGCCATTGATAATTGGAAAGTAGCAGCACCAAAAGCGTATGTAGGGCACACAATTGCGCCAGCTAGTGGCGACCAATTAGCGATGGCGCTGGGTGTATTTGCACATAATATTATGCCGGGTATTACCACCATAGATAAAGTGGCCGACGATGTGCATAACCAGTATTTAGATATTCGTACTGAGCATTATCAATGCGAAGACATGGATATTGCTTTTATTAATTCAAAAGGCTTTGGCGGAAATAATGCCACAGCCACTGTTTTGTCACCCATGGTGACCATGAAAATGTTAGCAAAACGCCATGGTAGTGCGGTGATGGATGCATATGCATTGAGCAATCAAACCGTTACAGCTGCTCAGACTAATTATCAGCAACAAGCTGACTTAGGACAATATGAGCTAATCTATCGCTTTGGTGATGGCATGATTGATGAAGATGAAATTGTCATTTCTGATACCGACATGCATATTCCCGGTTTTGATAAAGCCATTGCATTTAGTAAAACGAATCCTTATCAAGATATGTTTTAAGCACATTATTCTTGAGTGGCAAGGCGCTTTTATAGCGCCTTTTTTAATGCGTGAAAATTAGCCCTATAAAGTTTTTAAATTGTCATTGGCTGCATTTTTTTGTTGAATCACCGCAGTTTACGCGATCTGTCATTTATCCTTGTTATAATTTCAAGCTATTAAAGAGGCCAACGTTTGAGAGTCCTATGATCGCCAGTTTATTATTGTTAAGTGCCAGTGTTACATTAGATAGCCATTTACCGCCATTGTTGCCATGGCAAGGTCAAAGTTTGGCACTGATACAACAAAAAGGCCCATTAACCACTGATTTCGAACTAAGCGAAGGGCTAAAGTCACCAAATTATCAGCAAACTATGGCCTTTGTAGATCGTCTTGTTGCAGCAAACCCTACCCAATTCCAAGTGCAAACTATTGCACATAGTGCCAGTGGCCGTGCGATCAACATGATGGTAGCAAGCGAAGATGGTGCATTTACACCTTCGCAGTTAATGCAAAACGCCAAGCCGACTATTTTTATTCAAGCGGGAATTCATGCCGGCGAAATTGACGGTAAAGATGCGATGTTTATGTTGCTACGCGATATTGCAACCGGTAAACGTCGAGATATTTTAAGCCAAGTGAACATTTTATTTATTCCTATTTTAAATGTTGATGGCCATGAGCGTAGTAGTCAGTTTAATCGCATAAACCAGCGTGGGCCAGTTGAAATGGGCTTTAGAACCAATGCTAATAATTTAAATTTAAATCGTGATTTCACTAAACTAGATACTCCAGAAGTACGTGGTGTATTAAAGGTGATCAAGCAGTTTAACCCAGATTTATATATCGATGTGCATGTGACTGACGGTGCAGATTATCAATACGATGTAACTTACGGGTACAACCCCGTATTTGCCAGTGAATCGCCAAGTGTGTCAGATGCGCTCAATAATTATTTTAAACCTATTATCGACACAAAATTACAAGAGCAAGGCCATATACCTGGACCGCTGGTATTTGTAATGGATAAGCGCGAGTTTAAAAAAGGCTTAGCGGGCTGGGTTGCCACGCCTCGTTATTCGAATGGTTGGGGGGATTTAAGATCGTTACCCACAATTCTTGTCGAAAATCATTCATTAAAACCGTATAAACAACGTGTACTTGGCACCTATGTATTTTTAGATGGGGCTATTTCAGCATTGGCGCAACATCATCATCAATTAACCGAAGCGGTTGAAAAAGAACGAGCTTTTGTGCCAAGCCAGCTTATTGTTGAACGCAGTTATGCAAAAGAGCCAAACACTATCGCATTTGCAGGGATCAAATATTCGCGCAGTAAAAGCGCCTTGAGTGGCCAGATGGAAGTAAAGTATTTAGGCGAAAAACAGCACTATGATGCGTTGCCTATTTACTGGCAGAAGGACGCAAAAACCGTGATCACCGTACCAAGTACATTTTATATTCCACCTGCGTATCCAGACATTGTCGAAAAACTCAAATTACATGGTATTACAGTAGAAAACGTGAGCAGTGATGAGCTGGTAACTAATTTAAAAGTCGCGGTAGTAACAAAGCATGAATTTGATAAAGCACCGTTTGAAGGACGTTTTAGAGTAAACGCAGATTTTGATTTTGTCGATGTACCAGAAAAGTCTCTGATCGGTTGGTCTAAAGTTGAAACTGCTCAACCTTTCGGTGAGTTAGTTGCCCATCTTTTACACCCCAAAGCACCGGATTCATTTTTTGCGTGGGGTGAGTTTAATACGATTTTTCAACGTACTGAGTACATGGAAAACTATGCATTAGCGCCGTATGCTCGCCATATGCTCAAAGATAAACCGGCACTTGCACTTGAGTTTGATAAAAAAATTCGTGAGGATGCCGCTTTTGCTAAAGATGCACAAGCACGATTAAACTGGCTCTATGAGCATACGCCATTTTATGATCAAGCTTATTTAAAGTATCCTGTGCTGATGACATTTGACACTAAACCGCAAATAAAGAATTAACATATGGAAATAATTACCGTACCGGTGACCGCTTTTGCACAAAAGTGCCGAGTGGTTATTTGTAAACAAACACGCCACGCAGCGGTTATCGACCCAGGTGGCGACGCTGATAAAATCATTACTGAGCTTGCCAAGCATCAGTTAAGCTTGCAGTGTATTTTACTCACCCATGGCCATCTTGATCATGTCGGTGCGGCAAAAGTACTTGCTGAGCATTTTTCTGTTGATATTGTCGGGCCACAAAAAGACGAATTGTTTTGGTTTGATGCATTACCTATGCAAGCGCAAATGTTTGGCTTTGCACCAATTGCGCCTTTTCATCCTCAGCATTGGTTAAGTCATGGTGATACGTTTACATTGGGTCAATTGCGATTTGACATTCGTCATTGTCCGGGCCACACGCCTGGGCATATTGTATTTTATGAAGCAACACATCAGTTAGTGATAGTGGGTGATGTTATTTTTAAAGGCTCAGTAGGGCGTACAGACTTCCCTAAAGGGGATGCCCAGCAGTTACTTGACTCGATTAAAAATCAAATTTTGACACTGCCTGATGAAACGCGAATTCTATCTGGGCATGGACCTGACACTAAAGTGCTGACTGAGCGCATATCGAATCCATTTATAAGTGGTAAATTTGGTTAGTTGCGCATAATAAATGCATAAAAGTACAAGACTCAACCTATAAACCAATGTATAATTTAACCAATTTAGTAAAATAAATAAGAAATAAAATGTCTCTAAATCATGTTGACCGCCAAATTTTGGCACTGTTACAGCAAGATGCAAGTCTTTCGACCGCTGATATTGCTGATAAAGTCGGTTTATCTCAATCACCTTGTTGGCGTCGTATTGCTAAGCTTGAGCAAGATGGTTACATCAAAGGCAAAGTTGCCTTATTGGATGAGAAAAAGCTCGGCTTTGATATGCTAGTGTACGCTCATGTTCGTTTATCAAATCATGGCCGTACAAATTTAGCTGAGTTTGAACGACTTATCCTAAGTTATGATGAAGTAACAGAATGTTACAGTATGGCTGGCACTATGGACTTTATGTTGCGGATCATTTCTAAAGGCATTGAAGGCTATGAACAGTTTGTTCGTGATAATTTATTGAATCTTGAATTTGTTCAAGAAGTTCACTCAAATGTCACTATGACTTGTGTCAAACGCAGTACATCGCTGCCACTTTAATCGTATCTAATCATGCTAGCGCTATAAAGGCGTTAGCATGTTCCTCTTACTGCAATTGTTAACCTTAGCTTAATTTGTTAGAATTCAGCGCTTTTTTGATCCCACACCCCGAAGAGGAATTCAATGTTTAACTTATTAAGCAAGGCGCCGAGCTCTGCTAAAAACGATATCTTATCAGGTATAACGGTTGCCCTAGCGCTCGTTCCTGAAGCTGTTGCATTTGCGTTTGTTGCAAATGTAGAGCCTTTAGTTGGTTTATATGCAGCATTTATTGTTGGCTTGATCACCGCTATTTTTGGCGGCCGCCCAGGTATGATCTCCGGTGCAACCGGTGCACTTGCCGTTGTTATGGTAAGTTTAGTGCTAGATCATGGGGTTGAGTATCTCTTCGCGACTGTATTGCTGATGGGGATACTGCAAATACTAGCAGGGGTGTTTAAGCTCGGTAAGTTTATTCGTATGGTTCCGCATCCGGTGATGCTTGGGTTTGTAAATGGTTTAGCGATTGTCATCTTCTTAGCGCAACTAGGTCAATTTAAGGTGTCCGATGGTCAAGGTGGCATGCAGTGGATGACAGGCACGCCGATGATGATCATGCTAGGATTAGTCGCTTTAACGATGGCTATTATTCACTTTTTGCCAAAGTTGACTACAGCTGTGCCATCAACATTAGTCGCTATTGTTACTGTAACCGCCATTGTTATCGGATTTGATTTAGAAGCGCGTACAGTACTTGATTTCTTAAAAGATATGACTGGTGACAGTGCGGCAACTATTGCTGGTGGTTTACCACAATTTCACATTCCAATGGTGCCATTTACCTTTGAAACACTGAAAATTATTTTACCTTATGCACTTATTTTAGCGGCAATTGGTTTAATTGAATCACTATTAACCCTTAGCCTGATTGATGAAATCACAGAAACCCGTGGTCACAGCAATAAAGAATGCATTGGTCAAGGCGCTGCAAATGTTACCTGTGGTTTCTTTGGTGCGATGGGGGGCTGCGCGATGATTGGTCAATCAATGATCAACATTAACTCAGGTGGTCGTTCGCGTCTATCTGGTATTACAGCAGCATTAATGCTCCTAGCATTCATTATTTTTGCCGCCAGTTTGATTGAAATGGTGCCGCTGGCAGCATTGGTTGGCGTGATGTTTATGGTGGTATTAGGCACCTTTGAATGGGCGAGTTTCAAAATGATGAAACGCGTCCCAAAATCAGATGCTTTTGTCATTGTATTAGTATCGGGTGTAACGGTGATAACTGACTTAGCAATTGCAGTATGTGTGGGTGTGATTGTGTCAGCCTTAGTATTTGCATGGCAACATGCTAAACATATTTTTACTACAAACTACATTGATGAAGAAGGTTCTAAAGTCTACGAACTACACGGCCCATTATTTTTTGGCTCAGTGAAAAAGTTCGCGGAGTTGTTTGATGTTAAAAATGACCCTAAAGACGTTATCATCGAATTTAAATACAGCCGAGTGGCAGATCACAGTGCCATTGAAGCAATTGATACTTTAGCTGATAAATACACCAAGGCAGGTAAACAGTTGCATTTACGCCACTTGAGCCCAGACTGTATACAGTTATTACATAAAGCGCGCGACTTAGTAGAAGTTAATGTAATAGAAGATCCAACTTATAAAGTTGCTTCAGACAAACTTGCTTAAACGAGACGTTTGATAAAAAAGCGAAGGCACTGCCTTCGCTTTTTTGTTGCTATCGAACAAATCATTGGCTGAAACCGTAGATGACATTAAAATTTATTTAAGTCACATAAAAACCAGTGCTCGGTGAGGCAATTATTGAGACTAAGCTCGACTAGTGCAGCTAGTGCCTGTATAATTCGCGGCCTCTTTATACCGTCTTATTGCCTGTATTAACTTTTCCTTATTCAGCGAACAGTGTACTTGTCAGTATTTGCTTAGGAAATTCATTTTGATCTCTACCGCTAATATCACCATGCAGTTTGGTGCCGAACCCTTGTTCGAAAATATCTCCGCTAAATTTAGTAACGGTAATCGTTATGGCTTAATTGGCGCCAATGGATGCGGTAAGTCAACCTTCATGAAAATCCTCAATGGCTCATTAGTGCCAACATCAGGTAACGTATCAATTGGCCCAGGACTGAAAGTCGGTAACTTAAGCCAAGATCAGTTTGCATTTGAGCAATACTCAGTGGTTGATACTGTGATCATGGGTGACGTTGCATTATGGAAAATAAAGCAAGAACGTGAACGTATTTATTCACTGCCAGAAATGAGTGAAGAAGATGGTATGAAAGTCGCTGAGCTTGAAAGCGTTTTTGCTGAAATGGATGGTTACAGTGCAGAAAGCCGCGCGGGTGATATTTTATTAAAAGCGGGTATTGAAGAAGAATTTCATTTTGGTCTAATGTCACAAGTAGCCCCAGGCTGGAAGCTGCGCGTCTTACTTGCGCAAGCCTTGTTTGCTAACCCTGATATTTTATTACTGGATGAGCCAACCAATAACTTGGATATTCATACCATTAGCTGGTTAGAGCACGAACTTAACCAGCGTAAATGTACCATGATCATTATTTCTCATGACCGCTATTTTCTTAATGCGGTATGTACTCATATGGCTGATATTGATTACGGTGAGCTGCGTATTTACCCAGGTAACTACGAAAAATACATTGAAGCATCAACACTTATTCGTGATCAATTACTTGCTGGTAATGCTAAAAAGCAATCTGAAATTGAAGAGTTACAAGATTTCGTTAACCGCTTTGGTGCTAATGCGTCAAAAGCAAAACAAGCGAGTTCACGTGCTAAACGCATGGATAAAATCAGCTTAGATGAAGTGAAGTCGTCAAGCCGAATGGCGCCGTCATTGTATTTTGATGAAGGTAAAAAGATGCACCGCCAAGCATTGATCTTAGAAGACTTTGGCCATGGTTTTGACGGTGAAGTATTGTTTGAAGGCGGCGAGCTGATTTTAGAAGCGGGTTCAAAACTTGCGATTATTGGTGAAAACGGTGTTGGTAAATCAACCTTTATTCGCTGTTTAGTGGGTGAACTTGAAGCTAATCACGGTGTTGTAAAATGGTCAGAAAATGCATCGATTGGCTATTGTCCGCAAGATAGTAGTAAAGACTTTGATAACGATTTAACCTTGTTTGATTGGATGTCACAGTGGCGTACAGCCAAGCATAACGATTTAATGGTGCGTGGCATGTTAGGTCGGTTATTGTTTACTGCGGATGATGCGAATAAAAAAGCTAAAAACTGCTCAGGTGGTGAGAAAAATCGCCTATTGTTTGGCAAATTAATGATGCAAGACGTAAATGTTTTGGTGATGGACGAACCGACAAACCACATGGATATGGAAGCCATTGAAGCGCTTAATAATGCATTAAAAGGCTTTGAAGGTACGCTGATTTTTGTCAGCCATGACCGTGAGTTTGTTTCATCATTGGCAACTCGTATTATTGATATTCGTGACAAAGAAGTGGTTAATTTCCACGGCACCTTTAACGAATTTATGGCAAGCCAACAAGAGCAAGCGAAGCTTTTGGCTGCAAAGTAAAGTTTATTGATCTCAGTTTTATTAAATGCATGATCATGCAAGCGAGTTCAAGAGCTCTGTAAATCAATATAATTGGTATTAAGTATCAGAAAACCGGCTGCGGCCGGTTTTTTTGTGTCTAAATTATGTAAAATTAAAAAGTTGCTTTGGTGTAGCTTTAAAGCGTCGTAACGTTAGCGCTGATAAAACCGATTTAATTAGTATAATTTTTAAGGTATCTATGTGGTAATTAAAGCTCGTATTCCTAAATTAGTGTCGAATCTTGAAAAACTAGCGCTCACCTTGTGTGTGCTATTTGTTAGCGGGGCTCTATTATTTCCTGATATGCTCACCGCGCATATTCAACCACTGATCATTAATGCATTATCAGTGTTGGGTGGACCATTTTTTCTGTTAGTTAATTTTTTATTGATAAGCGTTATTGTGCTGGCTATTAGCCCTCTCGGACAACGTAAAATAGGTGGAGAGCATACATCTGTCGAGTTTTCAACTTTTGGTTGGTTGTCAATGTTATTTGCTGCAGGAATGGGATCGGGTTTAATTTTTTGGGGCGTAGCTGAGCCAGCCATGCACGTATTGCAACCGCCATTAAAGCAAAGTCTTTACCCTGATAGACAAGGTGCTGCATTGGCTATTACGTTAGTAAACTGGGGCGCTCATGCATGGGCACTCTACGCAGTATTTGGCTTAGTCTTAGGTGGTTTGAGCCATAACAGTGGCAAAGCGGGAGATATAAGTGCTCCGGTGTTGAGTGTAACAACTTCATTTTTAAGTCGCGAAGGGCAGCTAAAGTGTAAATACGTGATCCAGTTAGTGGCCATTTTAGCTATTTTTTTTGGTGTAGTTGGCACGATTGCAAATTCAACATTATTACTACGAAAAGGGATTGAGCTTGAGCTTGGCATTAACTCGCCTTGGTTAGTTGGTTTGATTATTATTATGTTATTAGCGCTGTTGTTTAGCTTATCTGCGCGCTTAGGATTAAAAAAGGGTATTCAAACACTCAGTCAATTTAATGTTTTTTTAGCATTTGGAGTACTTATTTGGCTCATCATGATGGTACCACTACAACCGATTATAGATGTGGCGATCAGTGGCGTTAAATTTTATAGCCACTTATTAGTGACAGGGACATGGCAATTATCAAGTCAACTAAATGATCCTGCTTGGGCTAATAGTTGGACGTATAATTATTATTTTTGGTGGTTAGCGTGGGGACCTTTTGTTGGGGTTTTTTTAGCTAAAATAAGTCAAGGTCGGCCAGTTTGGCAATACATTGTTGGCGTAGTAATTGTGCCAACTTTCGTCACTTTAATTTGGTTTAGTGTTTTTTCGGGATCTGCTATTGCTTGGGATAGCGGCCATAGTAGTGGCATTATGGCCGCTATTAAAACTGATTATACAAAAGGCTTATTTGTATTTTTTAAGCAGTTAGGTTGGCAAGGAGGTGTGCTTATTTGGTCGAGCTTATTATTATTACTGATTTTTGTTGCTACTTCGGCAGATTCTGCAATTTTAGTGATCCGTAATTTAGCGGGGACAAAAAGCAGTCATCGATTTAGTTTGTATGTGTGGTCTTTTACTTTAGCTCTAAGTAGCTGGGTATTGTTATTACAAAATAATGAATTACTTAACCGTAGTATTGCAATTATTGGTGCAGTGCCTTTTTTGTTTATTTTTATTTTGCAGCTTATAGGATTTGTAAAAGAGTTTATGAAGGAGTTACAAGAGTAGTTAAACCTATTACTGTTGCTATGATCGAGCTAGTTTAAACTTTTAATTACTTTATTGTCATTCACTTACAGAGTTTTATACTTGTTCGTTTATAGTGGGTATTCCAGATACAACCACTAAGCAATACTAATGCTATTAAAAACTGGCTCATTCGAGGTAGTTAAATAATAACTCACGCATTTAAGCAATGGGATATAAAGGATTAAATTTATGTTCAAGCACTTTATTAGCGTTTTACTTGTCAGCCAATTACTAAGCGCGTGCACTGTAGCGGGTGTATTAGTTGATGGAGTTATTTATTCAAAAGCGGATACAAATTATGATGCTGATTTAGCGCAGGCCCCCGCACATGTATCGCCTCAAGATAATACTTACTTTAGTCATGAACAGACTTTGTCATTTGCGGACTTAGGCATCGAAGTAGATCGTTTTTTAGTGGGGTTAGTGCAAGAAAGCTCAGAGCCTACTCTGGTATGCAAAAGAATAACTAAATCAATACAACAATGTGAGGAAGTAACGACTGACAACCTCACAGTAGAGGATACAATTAACGCTGAAGATACACTTGATGAAATGATAAGTGTTCGTCGATAAAGCTGCTGATAAAAAAGTAACTATGATCGTAGCCTGCGTGCATATTCAACGTTAGCGGGTAATTAACTTGCTTTGCTACTGCAGTTAGGTTGTCTGGTTTTAGTTGCTCGACTAAAAAATTATCGGCATCACCTTGGTCAATACGCATTGGTAAAAATTCGTTACTGTGTGCCTTTTTCATTAGTTCACAGCTATCGTAATTGGCCCATTGTGATTGATCATCTCCTAAGTACTGACTAAACGCTTTTTGCCCCCAAGGACAGTCAATAGGGTTAGTGATTGGGCTAAAAGCAGAAACACTGGTGTAACTTTTTGGATTGCGCAATGCAATCATCAACGCACCGTGCCCCCCCATAGAATGCCCGCTAATCGCTTTTTTATCAGTCACGGGAAAGTGCTGTTCAATTAGCGAAGGCAATTCATTTACCACATAATCATACATATTATAGTGCGTGTTATAGGGGGCTTGGGTGGCGTTTAAATAAAACCCTGCGCCTTGGCCAAAATCATAACTGTCTTGGTCTGGCACAGTGTCGCCACGAGGACTGGTATCAGGTGCAACGATAGCAATACCAAGCGCTGCCGCTTTTTTAAATGCACCTGCTTTTTGCATAAAATTTTCATCCGTACAGGTTAAGCCTGATAACCAATACAGCACCGGTACTTTATTAGTTTGGCTGGCACCGGGTGGCAAGAAAATAGCAAACCGCATTGGGCAATGGGTGCTTGTAGATGTATGGCTGTATTGCTTGTGCCAGCCACCGCTAACTTTTGTGGCGCTTAAATTATCTAACATGGATTCCTCGCTAAAATACCACATAGCTTACACCCTATGTGGTATCTGTATTTTTAATATTAGTAGTGGATCACAGTACGAATACTTTTGCCTTCATGCATTAAATCAAACGCGTCGTTTATGTCTTCAAGACCCATGGTATGAGTGATAAAGTCATTTAATGCAAATTCGCCAGCCATGTAACGTTCAACAATCTCAGGTAGTTGTGAACGACCTTTAACCCCACCAAATGCGCTACCACGCCAGACGCGGCCAGTGACTAGCTGGAATGGGCGAGTTGAAATTTCTTGTCCTGCACCAGCAACACCAATGATCACCGATTCCCCCCAACCTTTATGACAACATTCAAGGGCTGAGCGCATGACATCAACATTACCTATACACTCAAATGAGAAATCAACGCCACCATCGGTCATCTCGACAATAACTTCTTGAATAGGCTTATCGAAATCTTTTGGATTGATCAAGTCTGTGGCACCTAATTTAGTGGCTAAATCAAACTTAGATGTGTTGATATCAATACCGATAATACGCGAGGCACCAGCCATTTTCGCGCCGATAATTGCTGATAAACCAATACCACCTAAACCAAAGATAGCAACGGTATCGCCTGCTTGAACTTTTGCAGTGTTTGTGACCGCGCCCATACCAGTTGTAACACCACAGCCCAGTAAGCAAATTTCTTCAAGTGATGCTGCTTTGTTTACTTTAGCCAGTGAGATCTCTGGCAGTACCGTATATTCAGAAAAGGTTGATGTGCCCATGTAGTGATAAATTGGTTGGCCATCTTTGAAAAAGCGAGTCGTGCCGTCTGGCATTAAGCCTTTACCTTGCGTTTCACGTACAGCGGAACACAAGTTTGTTTTGCCTGAAGTACACATTTTACATACACCGCATTCTGCAGTATATAAAGGAATAACATGATCGCCCACAGCAACACTGGTTACGCCTTCGCCGATTGCATAAACAACACCAGCGCCTTCATGCCCTAAAATGGCTGGGAAAATCCCTTCAGGATCGGCACCTGATAATGTAAATGCATCGGTGTGACATACGCCAGTAGCAGTAATTTTTACCATTACTTCGCCTTTTTTAGGCATCATTACATCCACTTCTTCTACAGATAGTGGTTGATTTGGACCCCAAGCAATTGCGGCTTTTGATTTTATAAATTCAGACATAGTAACTCTCTTGCTGGTTAAATACGAAGATGACTTGAAAACAATAACGCTATTTTATTTGTTTCTCAAACAATGTTAATCTTCATTTTAATAAAACACTTTTACAGTATGGTAATAATGAGTCGTTGGTTAGGCATAGACGAATTTATCGCAGTCGGTGAAGAAGGCAGCTTTACCCGCGCTGCAACCACATTAGGGGTATCCGTTGCACACATAAGCCGCCATGTAACGCAATTAGAGCAGCGCTTAAATACCCAATTATTAACGCGTACTACCCGTAAAGTTGTACTGACTAAAGAAGGCGAAGTCTTTTTACATCAAACAAAACATTTACAGCATGCAATGGACGACGCCACCGCGTTATTAGCACAACAGCAAAATGCTCCTAAAGGTAAAATTAAACTTACAGCTCCGGTTATGTATGGCGAAAGCTTCGTGATGCCAGCAGTGCATACTTTTATGCAACTGCACCCTGATGTAGAAGTGGTGATGGCGCTGAGCAATGAACAAGAAAATTTACTTGAGGGCGGCTTTGACTTAGCTATTCGCCTTGGTCATTTAAAAGACTCTAGCTTAAAAGCACGACGCTTAAGTGCACGTCATTTTGTAATTTGCTGCTCAAAAGCCTATTTAGCCCGTTTTGGCGAACCTCACACATTAGCTGAATTACAGCACCATCAATGCTTAGTCGGCAACAGCAGTTATTGGCGGGTGTGTGAGCAAGGGCGTGATAAACATATTAAAATTGCGGGGCGGTTACAGTGTAATAGTGGCTGGGCGTTAGCTGATGCAGCTAAAAAGGGTCTTGGCATCATACAAGTGCCAAACTACTACATTGAGAGTGATTTAGCCACGGGTGATTTAGTGCCTATTTTAACCAATAATCAGCCAAAACCAGAAGGTGTATGGGGAGTGTATCCTCCGCGACAATTTGTTGCGACCAATGTCAGAGCATTACTCGATCACCTTATTAAATCTCTAAACTAAAAGTTTAAATAAAGCGGCTTAATTTTGATACAGCAGTTGATTTGTCATGAATTTTTACACTTTTGCGCATACCCAATGGCGCTTTATTTATGCTAGTATGAGCGCTGAATTGGCATTAAATGTGACCATAAATAATTATGTTTCAACCTGTTAGCCTGTTTATCGGGCTGAGATACAGTCGCTCCTCGAAAGGGAACGCATTTATCTCTTTTATTTCGTTTTTCTCCATTGCCGGTATCGCCATTGGTTTAATGGCATTATTTACTGTCAGCTCAGTGATGAATGGTTTTGAAAATAACCTTAAAACCAATATGTTGGGCCTCATTCCTCATGTTGAAATTGCGTCTGATGGACAAACTCAAGCACAAATGATCCAGCTGCAAGATACCATTGTTGCGTCCAAATTTGTGAAAAGAGCGAGTTTGTATCGCCATGGTGAAGCCATTTTACAAACCAATCGCGATTTACATGGCGTGCTATTGCAAGGTTTGTACGACGATAACGCATCGCTTTATAAAATCAGCGATAAAGTTATTCAAGGTAATTGGCAAACAGTAATGACATCGCGCTATCACATTGCGGTTAGTCGTTATTTAACACGTAAACTGGGAATTGGTTTAGGTGATAAAGTGCGTGTGATCATGCCTAATGCGTCAACCTATACACCTTTAGGTCGCGTACCAAGCCAACGTTTGTTCACCGTTGCTGCCATTTATGAAACAGGTTCTGAAATTGATATGGGACTTGCTTTTACTAGCGGCGAATCGCTACAACGGGTATTAAAGTTGCCTCAAACTAGTGCTCCTAATTTGAGTATTTCACTGAACGATCCTTTTCAACTAGATGCCTTTAGCGCTTCAGCTAGTGCAATTTTAAGTCAACATACAGTCACCGATTGGCGCCAGTCACAAGGTACTTTGTTTGCAGCAGTCGCAATGGAAAAACGCATTATGTCGATGCTGCTGGCGCTGATTGTATTAGTTGCGGTATTTAATATTGTCTCTGCGTTGACCATGATGGTGAGCGAAAAACAAAGTGAAGTGGCTATTTTACAAACGCTTGGCTTAACGCCGGCTCAAGTGCAGCAAGTATTTATGATCCAAGGTTTGTACAATGGTTTGATTGGCACCAGTATCGGTGCAGCCCTTGGCTTATTACTCAGTGCTTATATCAACGAAGTGCTGGCAGGCATAGGTTTAAACTTGTTAACAGGGATTGCCTTACCAGTAAAATTTGACGTAATGAGCTTATCGCTGATTGCCGTAGGCAGTATTACCATGAGCTTTTTAGCCACTTTATATCCGGCGCGTAAAGCTGCCAATGTTAGCCCAGCAGAGGTATTGCGCTATGAATGATTTAGTTATCCAATGTGAACAGTTAAGTAAAGTGTATCAAGATGGTGAAAATCACGTTGAGGTTTTAAAAGGGGTTGATTTAACCTTACAACAAGGTGAGATGCTGGCTATCGTTGGTAGCTCTGGTTCTGGTAAAAGTACTTTACTGCACATTTTGGGGACTTTGGATTCACAAAGTGCCGGTGTGGCAAAAATTAAAGGTCAACAAGTTGCTAAGCTATCACGTGCTGAGCAAGCAAAATTTCGTAATGAGCATTTAGGGTTTATTTATCAGTTCCATCATTTATTAATGGAGTTTAACGCGTTAGAAAATGTTGCGATGCCGCTTTTGATCAAAGGTCTCAGCGCTAAAAAAGCCAATGCTAAAGCCCTCGTAATGCTCGATAAAGTAGGGCTATCGCACCGTAGTAGCCATAAACCATCAATGCTCTCTGGTGGAGAGCGTCAACGGGTGGCAATTGCGCGGGCATTGGTGAGCGAACCTGATTTAGTATTGGCCGATGAGCCAACAGGTAACTTAGACAAACAAAATGCGATTAAAATTTACGATTTGATCAAAGAGCTTAATAGCAGTTTGAATACCAGTTTTGTAGTGGTGACGCACGACTTAGAATTAGCCGATAAGCTGGGTAAAATTGCTTACCTTGATGATGGGAAATTGGCAATTAAAGAGGCCAGCCATGTTGCTTAGTGCCTATTTAAGTAAACGTTTTAGAGCAAGCTCCGGCAGCAGCGATGAAAAAAATGGCTTTGTTAGTTTTATTGCCAAAGCGTCAACCATTGGTATTTTACTCGGCGTTGCAGTGTTAATTGTTGCTTTGTCGGTGATCAATGGCTTTGAACAACAACTAGTACATCGCTTATTAAGCGTTGTGCCACAAGTTGAATATGTTGCGCCTAATCGTCCAATTGATAACTGGCCGGATAAAGTTCAAAAGCTCTCAGAGCAACGTGGCGTAACCGGTGCAGCACCTTTTATTAGTGTCAATGGCATGGCGCAATACAAAAGTGAACTAAAAGCGGTTGAAGTGCGAGGGGTTGATCCTGCTCTAGAAAGTGACGTATCGGCGGTTAATCAGTTTACCCATGGCAAGTTGGTCAGCCAAATAAGCGAAGACGAAATTATTTTAGGCCAACAAATTGTTAAACAATTAGGTGTTAAGCAAGGGGAGTTAATTACCTTATTGATCCCGCAAGTTAACGAGATAAGTACTGAGATTTTAGCACCCAAAAGGGTCACTTTAACCCTTGCGGGTATTATTGAAATGGGTGGCCCTATTGATAGTTCTGCTGCCTTCATCCATCTCAGTAAGGCGCAATCAGTACTTGGTTATGAACCACTGCAAGTAACAGGGCTTCGCTTAGCAGTAACCGATGTTTTTCAAGCGCACCAAATTGCGCTACGGGTTGGCCAAACAATTGATGATTATGTTTATATCTCTAGCTGGTTTAGAACCCAAGGTAGCTTATACCAAGATATACAAATGGTCAGAACCATTGTTTATATTGTGGTGTTTTTAATCATTGCGGTGGCAAGTTTTAATATTGTTTCGTCATTAGTGATGGAAGTACGTGAAAAACAGGCCAACATAGCGATATTAAAAACCATGGGCGCTAAAGACAGTACGATATTAGCGACCTTTATTTTACAAGGACTTAGCCAAGCATTTATTGGCGTGGTACTGGGCTCATTTATAGGTGTGATACTGGCGCTGAACATCAGTGAGCTTTTTACCCTACTGAGTCAGTTGTTAGGCTCAAACCCGCTGGAAGGGGTGTATTTTATTGAGTTTTTACCCAGTAAGCTGGTATGGCAAGATATTGTGATCACTGTTATTGTAACTTTTGTGTTGGCAGTATTAGCCACTATTTACCCTGCATGGCAGGCAACAAGAGTGGATCCAGCCAAGGTATTAGGCAACTAAGGGAAATTTATGTTTAGTTATCAAGTAGTAATTGATTATTGGTTTGATGAACTTGGTCCATCTGGTTGGTATAAAAAATCTGATGCTACAGATATTAAGATACGAGATACATTTAGTGATCTGTTGATAGCTATTACAACAGGCGAGTATGCGTCTTGGCGAGTGACTGCCTTAGGTGCATTAGCTGAAGTGATTGTGCTTGATCAGTTTTCTCGTAATATTTACCGGGATACCCCTCACGCGTTTAGTCAAGATCCGCAAGCGTTAACATTGGCACAGTTGGCAATCGAAAAAGGCTTTGATCAATTATTACCTGTTGAGCAGCGGGTGTTTTTTTATATGCCGTTTATGCACAGCGAATCGAGCTTTATACACCAACAGGCGATGGTATTATTTAAAGGTTTGAGTAATGAAGATTATGAACTTGCCCATAAAAATATTATCGATCAGTTTGGTCGCTACCCACACCGAAATGCTATTTTAGGGCGTCAGTCCAGCGCCGAGGAAGTTGCGTTTTTAGCTCAACCAGGCTCGCATTTTTAATCAAGCTTAGGTATATGAAATAATTGTTTAATTTCAGCAGCTAAATCAGGCGAGCTAAAATTGTTGTGCTGTTTTATCTGTTCAATATTAATAGCATCAAGGCGTTGCTCACTGGCGATCAGCACAATATTTTTATATTGGTTAAATTCAATCACCACAATATGACTGAATAGACTTCGAAGTGTCGTTAGTAGAGCGATTAATTGTTGTTTATTTTTTGCAGTAAAGTTGATGCAGATCTTACCGTATGTGCTAAGTCGAGCATGACAGTCGCACAAAAATGCCTGCTTTTGTAAAAACGCTGGCTGCGATTTACCACTAAAAACATCAATTAAAATCACATCAAATTTGCGGCTACTTTGAGCAATAAATTGTTCAGCACATTGCGCTACAATATGATTGTTGTCATTGAGGAAAAAATACTGCTTAGCTGCTTTAATTACATTCGGATTAATTTCGACAGTCGTTAATTCAAATCCGGCTTTATTAGTCACTGCTCGTTCAAAACAACCGCTGCCTAAACCTAAATTTAATATCTGTGAGTAGGGTTCGCTACAAAGCAAAAATAGCAGCATAGCTTGATTTACCGGATTACATACTTGCTGCGGTTGTGATTTTTCCATTACACCTTGTAAAGTTAGCTTATCCCCGAGTGTAAGCCAACGATAATCAGCATTTTCAAAAATCTTTAGCGTGTCTTGCTTACTTTGGATCGTTGCTACTAGGTATGCATCGGTAGTAAATGGCGTTAAATCAATCATGCCGTTCCTTCATAATGGGGATGTTGAGCAAAACAAAAAATCAATAGGGTGGCCTTGTTAACTCTGCTAAACTGTATGGCTACTCATAAGCCAGCAATACCTGCTTGGTTGTCTTATCTTACTCTGGAATTTACTTTGACTAATAATGATATTTTACGCCGCCTTCGCTATACCTTTAATTTAGCTGATACTACCATGATTGAAATTTTTGCTGCAGCAGATCATGACGTGACTCAACAACAAGTGATTGGTTGGCTAACCAGAGAAGGGGAAGAGGGTTACGTAGATCCAAGTGATACTGAGTTTGCCATTTTTTTAAATGGTTTTATTAATACAAAGCGCGGTAAGCGCGACGGTGAGCAACCAGCGCCAGAAAGTAAATTAAATAATAATATTATTTTAATGAAATTACGTATCGCATTAAATATGAAAACGGAAGACGTGATCGATGTCCTTGCCTTAACTGATTTTAGTTTGAGTAAGCATGAGTTAAGTGCATTTTCTCGTAAAGCCGATAACAAGCATTATCGCGTATGTAATGACCAAATATTACGTAACTTTTTAACTGGTTTACAGCTACAACTTCGTCCAGAGGCAAGCGGCGAATAATTTACGTGTTCATATCCGTATTTATATCGTACGGATATGATTTTTAACCCCACTTTAAGCATCGGTGTTTTAAGCTGCTCTCTGCGTTAGTATTTAAATCTTTATTTATTCACATCTCATAAATTTATATTCTTTTTTAATGAGCGTTAATTGTTGCTCTTGCGTATCAACTCAAAAATAATTCACGTTATCGAACGTTAAATATATAGGTTTATCATGTTACAGTGTTAAAAATATTACAATTTTTAAGGCTCTTAACTAGATGACCCATAAACTTGATCACGTCTATTTTAACATCTGAGACAAGCATAACTTTTAACACGGAAGAATAATTATGAATTATATCCATGATACCATTGCACATTTAAAACAAACTAGCCCAGCACAATGCGAATTTTATCAAGCCGTTGAAGAAGTGCTTGAATCACTTGAACCTATTCTTGAAAACTCAGCCGACTATCAAAAAAATGCGATTATTCAACGTCTAGTTGAACCTGAACGTCAAATTATGTTTAGAGTCCCTTGGGTTGATGATGACGGTAATATTCATGTCAATAAAGGCTATCGAATTGAATTTAACTCAAGCTTAGGTCCATACAAAGGTGGTTTACGTTTCCATCCAAGTGTAAATGCCAGCATCATAAAATTTTTAGGGTTTGAGCAAATTTTTAAAAATGCGTTAACTGGCTTACCGATTGGTGGTGGTAAAGGCGGCGCAAACTTTGATCCTAAGGGCCGCTCTGACAGCGAAATAATGCGTTTTTGCCAATCATTTATCAACGAGCTGTATCGTCATATCGGCCCAACCACCGATGTGCCTGCGGGTGATATTGGCGTTGGGGCACGCGAAATAGGCTATATGTTTGGTCAATATAAACGGTTGACCGGACGTTACGACGGTGCGTTTACCGGCAAAAGTTTATTGTGGGGTGGATCATTGGCTCGAAAAGAAGCGACAGGATATGGCGCTGTTTATTTTGCCAATTACATGTTGCAAGACAATGATGACTCACTTAAAGGTAAGCGCTGTTTAGTTTCTGGTGCCGGGAACGTGGCAATTTACGCGATGGAAAAACTTTATCAATTAGAGGCAACACCTATCACTTGCAGTGATTCAAGCGGTACGCTGTATCATGAATCAGGTATTGATGTTGCACTTGTTAAAAAGCTTAAAGAAGGTGCGCGTGAAAGTTTAGCTGTCTATTTAGAAACCCACAGCGATGCGAAGTATATTGCTTGTGCAGATTACCCAAGTGATGGACATGCGGTATGGCGTTTTGTTGCTGATGCTGCTTTTCCCTGTGCGACGCAAAACGAGTTAACTGAAGCTGATGCGCGAACGTTAATAAGCAATGGCTGTATATTAGTTTGTGAAGGCGCAAATATGCCAAGTACTAAAGAAGCGGTCGATGTGTTGCTTGCTGCTAAAATAGCCTATGGCCCTGGCAAAGCAGCTAATGCGGGTGGTGTTGCGACGAGCCAATTAGAAATGGCGCAAAATGCCAGTATGCAAATGTGGACGTTCGAAGAGGTCGATACTAAGCTGCAACAAATAATGAAAAATATCTTTGATACTGCAAGTAATACAGCCGCTGAATTTGATCAACCTGGTAATTTAGTGTTAGGTGCTAATATTGCTGCTTTTCGTCGTGTAGCAGATGCTATGATTGAGCAAGGTGTTGTTTAACATACGATAGTTTTACTATGCATAAGCCCACTATATTGGTGGGTTTTTTATTGACGTATATTTGTTCATACCGCGATTATTATCCCGTTTATCTAACCAATCAGTGATTGAACGAGTTAAACAGGTGTTGGTCTCAAAATTATTTGCAGCAGGTAACTGCTCACGTATTGTATATTTATCAAATAATAAAGAGCATCAACACTATGTCTGATCATAAAACCTATCAGCTATCGACCCTCAAGCCCGCTATTTTAATAACTACATTGTTTATTTCAACAAGCACCTTGGCCGCTGAGCTAAATTATCAAGATCAAACCAAGCTTCATGATATTGCCACTGATGTTTCAGCAACACGTATTGGCAGTGATATTCAAACACTTGTTGATTTTGGCACTCGTCATACGTTATCAGAAACGAAATCAAACACCCGAGGAATTGGTGCAGCTCGGCGTTGGATCAAGGCTGAGTTTGAGAAAATTTCTCAGCAATGCGGTGGCTGTTTAGAAGTAATAGAAGTTAAAGATACCATTTCTGGCGAAAAGCGTATTCCAAATCCTGTTGAAGTGGTGAATATTATTGCTATTCAACGCGGTACTGATCAGCCAAACCGGATGGTGATGATGTCGGGCGATATTGATTCACGGGTCAGCGATGTAATGGATTTTACCAGCGACGCACCAGGGGCGAATGATAATGCATCGGGTGTTGCTGGGGTGATTGAATCAGCTCGCGTGTTATCTAAATATAAATTTAATGGCTCAATTGTTTATGCCGCGCTTTCAGGCGAAGAGCAAGGACTTTTTGGTGGTAAAATTTTAGCCGACTATGCACAAAAGCAAGGCTGGCAAGTACACGGTGTACTCAATAATGACATGATTGGTAATATTACTGGTATTAATGGCGTTACTGATAACACGACTGCACGTATTTTCTCTGAAGGTACGCGGGTTATTGAAACCAAAGAGCAAGCGCATAAACGCCGTTTTACCGGTGGCGAGGTCGATTCAGCTAGTCGTAATTTAGCCCGTTATATCGATACCATTGCCGATCGCTATATTCCCAATCTTGACACATTGTTAGTTTATCGACTCGATCGCTTTGGTCGAGGAGGGCATCATCGCCCGTTTAACGACATGGGTTATGCTGCTGTAAGGGTAATGGAAACGAACGAAAATTATAACCATCAACATCAAGACTTACGCACTGAGGATGGTATGGTTTATGGTGATACCATTGATGGCGTTGATTTTGATTATACCGCAAAATTAACAGCGCTTAATGCGGTAAGTTTAGCGTCAATGGCATGGGCACCTGCACCACCTAATAACGTTGAAATATCAGGTGCTGTGCAACCTAGTACGACCTTAAAATGGCAAAAAAATAATGATAAAACGACCACGGGGTACAGACTCTATTGGCGTTATACCAGTGAACCACAATGGCAGTTTAGCCGCTATGTGGGTGATGTAAGTGAAGCGACTCTTAAAAATGTAGTCATTGATAATTATTATTTTGGGGTTGCTGCGGTTAATAAAGACGGTATTGAATCACCGGTGGTTTTCCCTGGCGATGTAGGTGCGTTTGAGCAAACACTAAAGTAATGTGTAGCGTCTGATATTCAAGCGTAATTACAGTTGCGCTTGAATATCAGGCAAGACAATTTAGTAGCGGACTTCACAATTGAACAGCAATAGTTGTATTTTATGTTGACCTTAGTTTATGAATGTACGCTTTTCATACAATAATTTCAGTGAATACTTGAAGTTAATAGCTTTTTCGTATTATGGTGGAGTTAAATGTGAATTAGTTGACAGTGTATGAACCTATTTTTGCTGATTGCAGGCAGCTTAAGTGCTTTAGCCGCACTCGCTCACCTTGGTTGTATTGTTTTTGGTGCGCCGTGGTATCGCTTTTTCGGTGCTGGTGAGCACATGGCAATGCTCGCAGAGCAGGGTAAGTTGACGCCTTCGCTGATCACTTTCTTCATCGCTTTTGTATTAAGCGTTTGGTCGTTATATGCTTTTTCAGCCGCGGGTTTGTTCAAACAGCTACCTTTCATACGCTTTGTGTTAGTTGTGGTAACTGCGATTTATTTATTTCGCGGTATTGCAGGATTATATTTAATGACTAATCCGCTAGGACGCAGTGAGATGTTTTGGCTTTGGAGCTCGATCATTTGTTTACTGATTGGCGGCTTTCATTTTATAGGATTAAAACAACAATGGCTGGTTTTATCAGTTAAATATTAGCAAGGAAGGAAGCAATGTCTTTATTTGTATCGACGGATTTTAACCCCCCAGAAGCGCTGCAAACAACTGCGTTTTATTTTACTCCATTAAATGAGCAGGTAGTCGAGCTTGATTTTACTGCTGTAATGTCAAGTGTGCCGCAGCTAAAAGGTATATTCGCCCCCAAGCCTGATTGGCCAAAAGCCGATATGACCCTTGAAGAGAATCGTCAAAGCTTAGCTCAACATGCCGCAGAGTTTAACGAAAAAAAAGCATTTGCTTATGCGATATTAAACTCGAAAAAAACACGCTGCCTAGGCTCAGTGTATATTGATCCTGGGGTGAACAATGAATTCGATAGTGAGATTACTTTTTGGCTACGTAATGATAGTCAGGAATTAAATAATACCTTACGGTTATGCATCTTACATTGGCTCGCTGAGCATTGGCCATTTGAACGAGTACGATTAATTTCAACTAAGTATCAGGCAAGCTTTAGTTTGTAATACCAAAAGTTTATAACGCAATACAGGTCATACTCATTAGCGGATGTGTTGTGTTAGCTGGCTGATAACGTACTGCGGTTTGTTATCTGTGTCAGTGCTGTTAATCCGGATAGA
The DNA here is from genome assembly GCF_014163915.1 of Pseudoalteromonas sp. SR41-8. Taxonomy (NCBI): domain Bacteria; kingdom Pseudomonadati; phylum Pseudomonadota; class Gammaproteobacteria; order Alteromonadales; family Pseudoalteromonadaceae; genus Pseudoalteromonas; species Pseudoalteromonas sp. SR41-8. The sequence continues at coordinate 52,298 of NZ_JACJEE010000003.1, read as the reverse complement.
GCATTTGCCGAAATTACATTATCAAAGCCGTTGTTATGTGTTCTCAGCTGTTGTATTTAAATCAGGCATAAGGTTAAGTCTGTTATGGATCGCGTGATGAACAAACGAAAGCTTAGTGCGTACCGCCTGTGTTAAAACAAATGGATAAGCATCAGCTAAGCCCATGCTGCGATTTAACGAATTTAAAATAATCGAAAATTCCATCCAGCTATCCAACATTACTGAGATTGATGTTTGGCTATTAAAGTAATACGAGTTTTGCGGTAGCCTTAACTCATCAGTGTCCTCAACTTCAAATTCATTACCGAGTGTAGAACCTGTAATAGAGAAATTTTTTGCTGTCTCTAAAGTATCAATAATATGCATGTAGTGCGCCCAAGTTTCTGCCCAGTCTTCAAAAGGGTGCATGGTGGCGTATTCACTAATATAGTTTTCATGCCAATTAGCAGGAGCGCCATTTTTATAATGGGCATCAATCGCTTGTTGGTAATCTAAAGAATCATCGCCAAAATATTGTTTACATAAAGCATGTTTTTGCGGTGAATTTGCAATTAACTGGTCAAAATAATAATGCCCTAACTCATGACGAAAATGACCAAGCAAAGTGCGATAGCGCTCACCCATAGCATGCTTTGTTTGTGATCGAGCGACATCATCAGCTTCAGCCAAATTAATTGTAATATGGCCGCAGTTATGGCCAGTAAAAACATTTTCTTGACCTGCTAATTTAGTCACGAAATGGTCATTAACACTGCGGTCGGTTATAAAATCAAAACTAAGGCCACCTTCGGCATCTTGGCTGAGGTTATTTAATGGTAAAGAAAGCGCTTTAAGCGTATACAATGCCCGGCGTTTTGCTGTTTCCATTTTGGTCCAAAGTGGAATGTGTTGATTAATACTTAGATCTGGGATTGTTTCATTAAACCGACATGCGAAACACAGCACTTCTTCTGTGTCTGGCGCTGGTACAAAACTGTCGATATCAACCATGCCATTGCATGCCTTATAGTGTGCATTGTTATCACATTTTTGATAGGGCACATCAGGGGCTGACGCTTTGTAATATAAGCCCGTTGTGTCATTAAATTCGTAGGGTTCTACAAGGTTAAAATTGTCATCAATACCAACAGTTTTGCCACAGGCAAGGCAGTGACTACTTTCAAAAAACAATATTTGATTATCTTTGCAGTTACATTTAAACGTTTTCATATTTTTTACCGTATCCGTTGATAAATACAATGACAAATTATTCAGTGAACAGACTTACATTAGCTATATTGCTAACAAATTATAAAGTTAGCAAATTATAAAATTAATAAGCCTGAGATTACTTGCCGTTAAATTCGTTGCAATAAATCTGATTTTTTCTCATTAAACTCAGCATCAGTGAGTGCGCCTAAATCACGTAATTGTGCTAATTTTTCAATAATGTCGAGGGTTTCATTCACTGAGTATTGCGAAGCATTAATAGCTGTCGACTCGCTACTCATCATTTTATCATTTGAGCCTGTCTCAGGGGGGGATTGCTGTTGTTTTGCAAAGTCTGTTGATTGGGCAAAGTTGGTATTGTGACTTGAATGCGTCTGAGTGAAGCTATCATCAGCTATCACTGGCAAACTATTTACGCTAATGTTTCCCCACTGGCTACTAAAGGTAAGCGATATATCGTTGCCTTGTTGCTGGCTTACTCCCCCGATCTGGTGATCGAGCGTATCATAGAGTGTGACCTGACCATTTTTTTCAATGGCTAAGCGATTAGGAAAAACAGCATAACGGGTGTTGTTTTGTGAACCGGTACTCGATGGATTACCTAAATTAACTGGCCACCACTGGTTGCTACCTAAAGTACCGGCAGGAATGACGGGGAAAACTTGGTTGTTTGCTAAAATAGTGGCAAGTTCGTTACATAAGTTATCAACGGTGTTTTTCAAGCCATTATTGAACATGTCTCCTACCATTGTCATTCCACCGCGCATCCATTGACCTGAGCCGCCAAGCTCTGGGCAATTAAACTGCGCCATTGAACCGCCGCCATTATTTACTGCAACTAACATATGTACTACTGCCTCATAACTTAAACCATAGCGGGCAGATATTCCTTTAACCAAGTTGTCACCAATGTTTGTTAATGTTTGCATAAATAGAGTCCTTAATATGAAGATAGGCGGGATGTGTATTACGTCATGATCTAACTGTGAACAATCTACCTTAAGCATTGATGCTAATAATAAATTAGCAAAATAAAATGCCAACATTGCTTGTTTAAAGACACTAAGCTTGCTAGTTTGGCTTTCAGGGCGATTAAAAATCAAACTACTATAACACTGTTAAGAAGCTTAATCGTGGTTTTATTGTGAACTATTTTTTAAGTTCGTTTTAGCGAAGCATTTAACTGGTGTTGTGATTAATTGGGACTTTTTTCTATTTAATCGCTAGAAAAAACAGGCATGCTTTATTGGTGAATTACATAAAATAATAAGCGCTGTGTGATTTTTAATACTTAGCTTTGTGCTAATTTGGTGCGAATGTCGCACCAAATAATTCTTCACAGCGCTCGCTCTTTGATTCTAAACAGTCAATAGTGACCAATATATAGGCTAACAGCCTAATTTTATTATGTAATCTATATGGAATGTATATTGCTTAAATAGCAGGCAGGTAGTAGTAAGTTATACTTAAATGGCTATACAAAAAATTAAAGAGGGATTAATCGATGACAATTACTGTTGGTATAGCGCACCATACTCAATACAAGTACGACCGCCCAGTAAATATGGGGCCGCATATTTTCCGCTTACGTCCAGCACCGCATAGCCGAACTAAAATTAAAAGCTATTCATTAAAAATAGTGCCGGAAGATCATTACATCAATTGGCAGCAAGACCCTTTTGGTAATTATCAGGCAAGAGTGGTATTTAATAGCCCCACAACTGAGTTTAGTTTTACTGTTGATTTAGTGGCTGAAATGACGGTAATTAATCCGTTTGATTTCTTTTTAGAAGAATATGCTGAAGAGTTTCCATTTGAATACGATAAAGTCGCAAAGGCTGAGCTTAATCCCTATTTAAAAAAACGTAAGGCGAGTCCTAAGTTTTTAGAATTGATTGATTCGTTACGTCCAGAAAAACCAATCAGAAGTGTTGATTTTTTAGTTGCGGTCAATCAGTCAATTTATAATCTTGTTGGCTACGGCATTCGTTTAGAGCCTGGAGTTCAAACGGCGAACGAAACCATCACAAAAAAAACCGGTTCATGTCGAGATTCTGCGTGGTTGTTAGTACAACTGTTTCGTCATTTAGGTTTGGCTGCTCGTTTTGTATCTGGTTATTTAATCCAACTTACATCAGATCAAAAATCACTTGATGGCCCAAGTGGTCCTGATGAAGATTTTACTGATTTACACGCATGGACGGAAGTATATATTCCAGGCGCAGGTTGGATCGGGCTTGATCCTACCTCCGGCTTATTTGCTGGCGAAGGCCATATTCCGCTTGCGTGCACACCTGAACCTAGCTCAGCAGCACCTGTCTCTGGTGGCATAGATAAGTGCGAATCAGAATTTAGTTTTTATAACAAAGTAACGCGCGTACATGAAGACCCTCGCGTTACAAAGCCGTATTCAGAAACACAATGGGCTGCAATAAACCGCTTGGGTCAGCAAGTTGATGATGTATATGTTAAGGAAGGTGTTCATTTAACAATGGGCGGTGAGCCGACGTTTATTTCTATTGATGATATGGAACATCCCCAATGGAACACAGAAGCCGACGGTAAAGAAAAACGAGTGTTAGCACAAAGCTTATTTATTGCGATGAACAAAGCATATACCAAAGGTGGCTTTACACATTATGGGCAAGGTAAATGGTATCCGGGAGAGTCACTGCCTCGCTGGCAATATGCATGTTATTGGCGAAAAGACGGTGAAGCTTTGTGGCAAGATGCCAGTTTATTAGCTGATCCCAATAAAGATTATAAATTAGACCACACAGATACCAAGCGTTTTACAGAACAGCTATGTGCAGAAATAGGCCTTGAAACCAAGGCTATCACTACAGCCTATGAAGATATTTTATATCATTTATGGCAAGAGGCATCGTTACCCAAAGAGGTGGGGCCTAAACAGCCTGAACTTCTTAGTGCAATGAGCCGTAAAGGCTTTTTAGCTAAAATGGAACAAGGTATTGAAAAGCCTGTTGGTTATGCATTGCCGCTGCAGTTTAATCAAGCGAAACATTGCTGGCAGTCATGCAAATGGGAATTTAAACGCGAATACTGTTTTTTATTACCAGGTGAATCACCCCTTGGTTATAGATTACCGCTTGATAGCCTTGAGTGGACAAGCAACATTATTGAGCGAGATCCGTTTGATATTCCAGATAACTTTACAAAAGCTAAAAAACTGCAAAAAGGCTTTATTGGTCAACAAATGATCAAAACCGCAATGGCATTGGAAGTAAGAGAAGGGCGGTTGTACATCTTTATGCCCCCAACGAGCCATTTTGAACATTATATGTCGCTATTAAATGCGATTGAAAGCACCGCAAAAGCCCTGCAAATCCCAGTTGTTATTGAAGGCTATAGCCCGCCTAAAGATAGTCGTGTAGAAAAATACGCCGTGACACCTGATCCAGGTGTCATTGAAGTGAACATCCACCCATCTTCGTCATGGCAGCAATTGGTAGATAGAACAACGACACTTTACGATCTAGCCAAACAAGCACGTTTAGGAACAGATAAGTTTATGGCGGACGGTCGTCATACCGGCACCGGGGGGGGTAATCATGTCACTTTAGGTGGTGAAACGCCGCAGCAAAGCCCGTTCTTACGACGCCCAGATATTTTAAGAAGTTTTATTACTTATTGGCAGCACCATCCTGGATTATCTTATTTATTTTCAGGTTTATTTATTGGCCCTACAAGCCAAGCACCTCGTGTGGATGAAGCACGTGATGAGTTGCTCTATGAGCTTGAAATCGCATTTTCACATATGCCTGAAGGGGAAGTACCTGAGCCATGGCTCGTTGATCGTTTGTTACGCAACTTACTTGTTGATTTAACAGGTAATACACACAGGGCGGAGTTTTGTATTGATAAGCTATATTCACCCGATTCAGCAACAGGACGACTAGGTATTGTCGAGTTTAGGGGGTTTGAAATGCCACCTCACTCACAAATGAGCTTAGTGCAAATGTTGTTATTACGGACTTTATTAGCTTGGTTTTGGAAAAAGCCTTATCACAAACCGTTGATCCGTTGGGGCACCGAATTACATGATAAATTTTTATTACCTCAGTATGTTGAAAATGATTTAGCTGAGGTTGTTAGAGATCTGCAGCAAGCTGGTTTTGCATTCCAAGTAAGTTGGCTAAACCCATTTTTTGAGTTTAGGTTCCCTGTTTGCGGCACCCGAGAACTCGATGATGTGACGTTAGAGCTTAGAACCGCGATTGAACCGTGGCATGTACTGGGTGAAGAAGCCAGTGCATCTGGTACTGCTCGGTATGTTGATTCGTCATTAGAACGCGTGCAAATCAAAGTAATTGGCACAATGAGTGACCGCTATATCGTTACATGTAATGGCCGACGCGTGCCGCTTAAAATTGTTAAAGGCAAAGCGAAAGATGAAATGGTTGCCGGGATCCGTTACCGTGCATGGCAGCCACCAACAGCGCTGCATCCTACAATTGGTGTACATGCACCGTTAGTATTTGATCTGATCGATACCTGGGAAGGCCGCTCAATGGGTGGTTTTGTCTACCATGTTAGTCATGCTGGTGGGCGAAATCCAGAAACATTACCCGTTAATGCATTTGAAGCTGAAGGGCGAAGGGTTGCACGATTTTGGGAGCATGGTCACACACCATCATTATTAGCATCTGATCAGCCTAGTTGGAGCCCATCGGCTGCGACACGAAGCTTTGAATCAGCACAATCGGTGAGTGAATTTGTTGTTCCCGATGAAGAAAATACTAATTCAGATTACCCTAATACGCTCGATTTAAGGAGACAACCTAAGTTCAAATAAATCATCTTTTTGGGTTGTTCATTGTATGACTCCACTTTGACATTACGCAAAGTAGAGTCATTATTTAACAGACGCTTTTGTTAATACAATTACCAACAAATTGAACTAGAATGATAGTTTACTTTCTATAGCGGAGCGCTTTTAGCTTGTACATTAATAATAATACGATGCCAGAGCTGCCTAATTGGTTGTCTTTATACCTTGATAAACGCCACGGTCATGATGAATTGGCGGATCACAGTGGCTTAAACCCTGAGCATTGGGATACTTTATTTAATCGTTTAGCAAGTTTAACCGCTGAAGATGTAAGTAGTCGTGCCATTGAAATTACGCAACTTTTGCAAAATGGCAATATTAAAAGTGAGAGTAATCAACAGTGGCACTTCGATCCACTGCCTTTTATGTTTTCTCGAGCAGATTGGAATACGTTAGAGCAAGGCATAAAACAGCGAACTTTATTACTTAATAAGATCCAACAAGATGTTTATTCTGAGCAAAAGCTACTTTTGAGTGGGCAAGTATCACCGCAGCAGCTGTACCAAGATAGTCATTACTTACGTGAAGGATTTAGCTTACCAAGTGATGAGCTAAAACTTTTTTTTACAGCGGTTGATGTGTATCGCGCACCATCGGGTGAATTTAAAGTCTTAGCTGATCATTGCCAATGTCCGTTAGGTCTAGGGCTATTGCTTAAAAACCGCATTATAGCTAGGCGCGTTATGGCTGAAGAGTTTGCTGAATGCAACGTGCAACAAATTAAAGAGTTTTTAAATTTGTTTCAAGAAGGCATTAACGAGTTTATTCATTATATGGATGATCCTCGTATTGTTATTTTAACTCAAGGGATCGATGATCCAAATTATAACGAGCATGCGTTTCTATCTACTTACTTTGGCTATACTTTAGTGCAAAGCGCTGATTTAACAGTGCGTAATGGCGAAGTGTGTTTAAAGTCATTACAAGGGTTGGGGAAAATCAATGTGATTTTACGTTGGATCCCAGATCAAAGTATCGATTCACTTGAACAAACACAATACTCGTTACATGGTATTCCAGGCTTATTACAAGCTGTACGTGAGGGCTCAGTAAAAGTATTAAATCCTTTTGGTAGCGGGGTACTCTCATCACCAGCAATACAATGTAATTTAGCCCAGCTATCAGAGCAACTTTTACAACAACCATTATTACTAGATTGCCCTAAGTACCACAGCATTGAAGATGTTAAATCATCGGATTGGTCACAGTTAGTGTTTGGTAGTTATAAAGATCCTAAACTAACACTTGATGGCCATTTAGACGCGGATAAAATTAAACAACTTATAACTAAGCAACCTAGCGATTATTATTTTCAAGATAAACCCGCATTTAGTAGCGCACCATTTTGGGATGACGGTAAGTTAATTGCAAAACCTGTGGTATTTAGGTGTTATGTATTAACCACAGAAAATGGCATCGAAGTGCTGCCATCGGCACTGTGTTTCTCTTATCAAAATAGTGCTAACGCTAAGGGCGCTGGTTGGCTCAAAGATACTTGGATAAATACCAGTAAAGATATTGATTTAACTGAGCAAAGTGTACCAACACCAATTAAAAAAAGAATGGATGTAAGCTTACTTGAAGGGGTTATATCAAGTCGTACTGCAGAACATTTATTTTGGCTCGGTCGTTATTTAGAGCGCTGTGAAAATACCATAAGAATATTACGTATCTTTATTGATCGTTACACTGAGTTGGCTATTTATCCAGATTTAATACGCCGCAGTACTGTTGCTCGTTTGTTGGCTGCTATCAGCGCTCAGCATATTGTTTACCCTTATGTAGAACAGGCCATCAAGCTTGAAGAATTTGATAGCGCAGTGTCTAAGCAAACAGCGTTTGCTTTACTCGCTGATGAGCTACGCGCGGGTAGCATAATAAATACGTTAAATTATTTAGCGAATGCATCAGTACAGATCCAAGAATTATTGTCTCATGATAGTCGTCGTATTATTGATGAAATCAATGAGCAAGTTAAAGTGCTAAAGCATATTAATATCAACATTTCATCACGTGCGATGCAAAGTATTTTAGATAAAGTGATTGGTTTGATCATGGCCTTTAATGGCTCGTTAGTGGATTGTATGCCAAACAGCAATGGCTGGTTTTTACTTGAGATGGGTCGCAGGATTGAGCGCAGCTTACAAATCACCTCATTAACAGGGGCTTTATTAACGCAAGAACTCGAGCAAGCTGAAGAGCTTGGTTTACTCGAAGCTGTTTTGAGTAGTCAAGTTAGCTTAGTGACCCATAAACGTCGCTATAGAATGTATCAAAGTATAGGTACTGGGCTTGAGCTGTTATTACTGGATGCAGAATACCCTCGCTCATTACTTTTTCAGTTAGAGCAAATAAACCAGTTATGCAAGCATTTACCGACTAAACGCAGACAGGGAGTGATAGCAGCACATGAAAAAGCAATTTTACTTTCTAAAACTAGTTGCTACGTCACAGAAAAAGATTACCTGCAAAGGACGGACGCTGGAGTTCGTAGACAGTTAATCGAGTTTAACCATAATATTCGCCTGAACTTAAATACCTTTTGTGATGTATTATTATTGCAGTATTTTTCTCATACACAAACGGCGAATAAATTGAATTGGACTAATATTGAGCAAGCTCAATCGTGAAATATAAAATAAAGCATTCCACAACTTACAGTTATGCCGATTTTGTTAGTTTGTGTCAAAACCAAGCACGGTTAACACCAAAAACAAATCGTGCTCAGATATGCCACAGTAGTCGCATAGATATTGAGCCGCCGGCAAATTATCTACAAGAATTTACGGATTATTTTGATAATAAAGTGACATCGTTTGAAATAGCAACACAGCATAAAAAATTAAAAGTGACTATGACCAGTGAAGTAGAACTTTTATTAAGTGCAAATATTAACCTCGCCGACACTGATATGCCTTGGCAAGAGGCTCGCGATATCGTCGCAAAGCCAAATACATATCAGCTGTTAAAAACATCGGAGTTTATTTTGCCATCTCAATATACTCCTTTTGTACAGGGTATAAAGGAATACGCTTTAACGTCGTTTTTAGATGATATTAGCTTGATTTGTGGCTGTAAAGATCTCATGGCACGGATTTTTCATGAGTTTCAGTATGATCCAGGTTTTACTACGATTAGTACGCCTTTGAGTGTTGTTTTTGCACAAAAAAGGGGCGTTTGCCAAGATTTTGCACATTTTGCGATAGCGTGCTTACGCAGTATTGGTTTAGCGGCACGTTATGTTAGCGGGTATATAGAAACAATGCCTCCCGAGGGCGAAGAAAAGTTAGCAGGTGCAGATGCGACCCATGCATGGTTTTCTGTGTTTGTGCCAAGATTTGGTTGGGTAGATTTTGATCCAACAAACAATGTTATGCCTAATGAGCAGCATATAACACTTGCTGTAGGCCGTGATTTTTCTGATGTCACTCCTTTGAAAGGCGTTGTTTTTGGTGGTGGTACACAATTGCTTGATGTAGCGGTTGATATGATTCGATTGGAGTGATTAAAACAACTCAATATTAATAATGAATAAGGCGGAAGGATGTATGAAAATTGACTGGAAAGCATATCAAACTAATGGCTTTTTTGATGAATTAATAGATGCACAAGGAAATGTTCGAACGCACGGTAAACAGTTAGCGCAGTTTTTTTCTAGCTTATCAAAAGAAGAATTAGTTAAAGCCAGAGCTGTTGCAGATTTAGCCATAAAAGAAATGGGCATTACTTTTACTGTTTATAATGAAGGCAATATGATCGATAGAGCGTGGCCGTTTGACATTATTCCGCGCACTATTGGTAAAAAAGAATGGCAAACTATTGAAGTAGGTTTAAAACAGCGTGTTGAAGCGTTGAATCTGTTTATAAATGATTTATACCATGATCAAAAAATAATAAAAGACGGTATTTTTCCAAAAGGCTTACTCGAAAAATCAGTTAACTTTCGCTCTCAATGTGTTGGAATTACTCCGCCAAATAATATATGGGCGCATATCTGTGGCTCTGATTTAGTGCGCGATGGAAATGGCACTATGTTTGTACTCGAAGATAACTTACGCGTGCCGTCTGGTGTGTCTTACATGCTTGAGAACCGCTCAGTAATGAAACGTGTTTTCCCTGAGCTATTCGAACAAGTGTCGATTTTGCCAGTTGATGACTATCCTTCACAACTGTTTGATATGTTGGCAGCAATGTCACCTCGTCCAGACGATAAGCCTGAGGTAGTGGTGTTAACACCCGGTGTATTTAACTCGGCCTATTTTGAACATTGTTACCTTGCTCAAGAGATGGGCTGTGAATTAGTCGAGGGGCGCGATTTAGTAGTCGAAAAAGACGACTGTGTCTATATGCGCACAATTACAGGCTTGCAACGCGTTGATGTAATTTATCGACGCATCGACGATTTATTCTTAGATCCCGAAGCTTTTTTACCTGAATCACAATTAGGTGTACCCGGTTTAATGCGAGCATGGTCGAAAGGTAATGTAGCGTTAGTCAATGCACCCGGTGCAGGGGTTGCGGATGATAAGGTGGTTTATGCCTATGTACCTGACATCATTAAATATTACTTGGATGAAGAACCCAAGATAGAAAATGTGCCAACCTATAAGTGTTTAGATCCTAAAGAATGTGATTACGTTATTAAAAATATCGATAAACTAGTTGTCAAACCTGCAAACGAGTCGGGTGGCTATGGTTTATTGATTGGTCCTAAATCGACTAAAAAAGAGCAACAAGCAACCATTGCACAAATAAAAGCCGATCCACGTAATTGGGTAGCGCAACCAACCCTTGATTTGTCTACGGTTCCTACCCTTGACGGCACCGAGCCAGAGGGACGTCACGTTGACTTGAGACCGTTTATATTATCGTCAGGTAAAGACACACAGATCACTACTGGTGGCCTTACCCGTGTTGCGATGGTGAAAGGTTCACTAGTGGTAAATTCATCTCAAGGCGGTGGTAGTAAAGATACTTGGATTGTTGACGAAGAGGCTAAATAATATGTTATCAAGAGTAGGTGAAACTTTATATTGGGTAGCTCGTTATGTTGAACGTGCAGAAAATGTTGCACGGTTAATTAATGTCAACAACATGCTGATGTTGGATTTACCTAAAGGCGTATGTACAGGCTGGGAGCCATTAATAGATATTATTGGCGCGCGTCAGGCGTATGAAGATAAACACTCTGATTACACAGAGCAAAAAGCGCTGCGTTATTTACTTGTCGGTAGTGATAATGGCTCGTCTATTTTAAACTCTATTATCTATGCAAGAGAGAGCGCTCGAACAATTCGAGACGTAATGCCTCGCGATGTATGGGAAGAAATTAACTCCCTTTATTACTATGTAAAAGATAATCAAAAAGAAGGGCTTGCTAAGCGTGGCAGATTTGCTTATCTAAAGAAAATCATCGAATCAGCCCATCAAATATTTGGTGCCTTAGATGCGACTATTAACCATGATCATGGTTTTACGTTTATCCGCTTTGGGTCGTTAATAGAACGTGCTGATATGACGTCACGGATATTAGACATTCGTTCAGAAACGTTGATCACCAGCGATGAAGCAAAACCTTATGAAAATATTCAGTGGATCAGCTTATTGCGCTCGCTTAGTGCTTATCAAATGTATCGACAAGAGATGAGCGTACGGGTGCAACGTGCTGATGTATTAGAATTCGTGATGCACAGTGAAGTATTTCCGCGGTCAATTTTGTTTTGCTTAATAGAGCTGAAAACGCTTATTTCACCTTTGCCAAACTCTACGGATATTATTAATTTAATAGATGCAGTGGTAAAACAATTGAAAGCTGAAGATGTAAGAGCGCTTAAAAATGGCCACTTACACAATTATATGGATCAAATCCAAATTGAATTAGCGAGCATTCATAATGCATTAGCCCAAACGTATTTTTTAAAACCGCCAGAATAGGCCTGTTAAGCTATTAATCTCATAATACGCCCAATGTTTAAATTACATTGGGCGTTATTAACTAACGTAAGCTTTTGCTAATTATGAAAACGCGTTGTCTTTTAATTGTGCTTGCATTTGTTCGCGCATTTTAAACTTTTGTAGTTTTCCGGTAACCGTCATAGGGTAACTTTCAACAAATTGAATGTGTTTTGGTATTTTAAAATAAGCTAATTTATCTTTTAAGAAGCTGCGAATTTCTTGCTCTGTTAACACTGCATCATCTTTAGGCTGCACCCAAGCACATACTTCTTCGCCGTACTTGTCGTCACTGATGCCAAAAATAGCAGCATCTTGCACGCCAGGGTAAGTGTAAAGTACTTCTTCAATTTCGCGCGGATAGATATTTTCGCCACCACGAATGATCATATCTTTAATTCTGCCCACTATTGCGACAAAACCTTCCGCATCCATTACACCTAAATCACCAGAGTGTAGCCAGCCTTCTTTATCGATAGTTGCGGCGGTTTTTTCTTCATCATTCCAATAGCAACGCATAATACCCGCACCACGGCTGCATACTTCGCCAGCAAGCCCTATCTTTTGTATATTACCCACTTCGTCAATAATTTTTACTTCTGTATGCGCCAGCGCGCGACCGACGGTCGTAACTTGTTTTTCAATGGATGAGTCAATCTCCGTGGCATTATTGATGGGACTACATTCCGTTTGGCCATAACCGATAACAACTTCATTCATATGCATCAGCGATTGTACTTTACGCATTACTTGCTCAGGACACGTAGAGCCTGCCATGATACCCGTACGTAAACTTGATAAGTCAAAGCGAGCAAAATCTTTTAGTTCCAGTTCAGCAATAAACATCGTAGGTACGCCATGCAGTGCAGTACAGCGTTCTTTTTCAACCACCTCAAGCGTGATTGTTGGATCAAAAGAATCTCCCGGAAATACTGCCGTAGCTCCTTTACTTATACATACTAAATTACCTAATACCATTCCAAAACAGTGATATAACGGCACTGGAATACACAGCTTATCGTCTGCAGTTAAGCGCATTGCATTAGCCATAAGAAAACCATTATTTAAAATGTTTTTATGGGAGAGCGTAGCGCCTTTAGGATTGCCTGTTGTTCCGGAGGTAAACTGAATGTTGATGTCTTGATCTGGTTGCAAAGTTACACCAATGGCGTTGAGTTCAACGCGGTGGGCGGCAGTTGGCATTGCCATAACTTGACTAAAACTAAACATGCCAGCGGCAGGCTCATCACCAATGCGAATAATATTTTTTAAATAGGGGAGGTTTTTTGCGTGCAGTTGTCCAGCTTCTGCAGCGGCAAGTTCAGGCAGTAATTCATTGAGCATGCCTAGGTAATTACTGGCTTTGAAACTCGAAGCCGTTATAAGAGTTGAACACTCGACTGAATTTAGTGCAAATTGTAGTTCGTTTGGACGATACGCTGGGTTAATACAGACCATGAGGGCGCCAATTTTGGCGGTCGCAAATTGGGTTAAGCACCACTCAAGGTTGTTAGGTGACCAGATACCAACACGATCACCTGGTTTTACACCTAAAGCCAGTAACCCCATTGCCAGCTGGTTGATCTGCTGCTGATATTCTTTATAGCTTAAACGAATGTTTTGATGATGCAGCACTATTGCAGGGTGGTCTGGGTTATTGTCGACAATGGAGTCGAAGTAATCACCTATGGTTTTATGGATCAATGCAGGGCTTTGTGCTCCTTGATAGTAGCTATGCTCTAAGCCCGCTGCATCTTTGACTGTTTTATTCGCATCGGTTGCAGTTGTATTATTGTTACTTATTTGCATGTACGGTCTCCGTGTCAATGTTGTGAGAGTCTACTCAGTTAGAAAAACACAGATTGTCGACAAATGAAAGCGCTATACGACCAATGTAGTAATAAAAATGATAAATATTAGGCAATAAAAAACGCTAGCTGTAGCTACAACAAAACATTGCAGCACATACTAGCGTAGTATCTGATTATAAATTGAACTCTAATTGAAAATTAAAGTTCTTCGCTGCGGTAGGTTTTTTTCATTAAATGTACATACGCATTTACAAACGCATTTTCTTGGTACTTTTTAAGCCCCGTTTCAGCGAAATCAATAGGAATAGGATTACGTTTTAATTGCTCTTTGATCTCGGTTGTGCTGAATAAATAAACACTCAGCTCAGGGATCAATTGAATTGCAGTTTCCATTTTGAAACCGTTCGCACTACCGGCAAATTTACCTTTAGGCGCACGTTGACGAATAGCAACTGAGTCAATTTGATAGTCCTGCATAAGTTTCGCAAAATCAAATTGGAATTTACGCATTACTTCAGTGTCATTACCATTACCTAAGGTAAAGCGAGTTTGGCGAATATCTCGTATATCAAATACATCGTTATCTTTTGTTAAAATACACAGTAGTACGTCACTACCGGTAATTTCTACACCGCATGTTCTCATTGTCATTCTCTAAATAACTAATTTGGGCAGCATTATATCAATTAAACGCCTTAAAAACAGTGCATTTTAAAAACCGATTTCAATCCCAATGCCGCTGTGGTCGCTTACGCAGATATCTTCATCAATTTGGTTTGGATTTAAGTGTTTATCAAAGCTTAGATAGTGCAACGATTTTATCCGCGATAATGCACAATCAGTATTAAAGTGTCCTGAGGTCAAAATATAATCAAGCACATTGCCACGACCTTGATAGTAATGTGTTGCTGGTTTTACTTTACCATTTGCCGATTCACTGCTTAATTCAAACGAATCAGTTAATCCTACAATGGGTTGTTCAAGCTCTAAACAGGGCTCGCAACGAGTAGGGTGAAATCCTTGGGTCATGAATGACAGCGCAGGGCTGTCAATATTGTCGTTAAAATCCCCCATTACTAATGTTGCACAGTTTTTTTCACGCTGGGTTTTTAGCGCATCATAATAAACAATCGAAGCTTCCAGTGAGCGTGATATTTGCGATTGCATCATGCCAACGGTTTGTTGTAATAGATTTAATAAGGGATCGTCTTGATTATGAATGTTTAAAATATGCGCCATTGAATGCACCCGTTGTGATTTAAAGTGCACCACATAGCAGGTTAAATCACCAAATTCAGGTACATCAAAACTGCATTTAATAGGTGTGCGATTAAATTTAAATTCATTTTGATTATTTAAGTACTCGAGTAGTTCTGGGCAAGGGGTGAGTTCGTGGCATGCTTGAAAAGGGATTTTCGCGGCAATCGCCACCACAGGGTTAAATAATACCTGTGGATAGAGATGATCACTGCGTGGACTGGCAACAGTAGCAAAATAGTCATAGCCTTGCTCTTTACACAAAATGGCTAATTCTTTGGGGCTAAACACCTCTTGGAAAGCAACAACCGTTGCTTGACTTTGCTGTAGGAAGTCAGTGATAAATTGCTGTTTTTGCCGCCATTGCGTTGCGTTGTAACGTTCATGTAATTGATAAAAAGAATAAGGTGGCGCCGTAAAATTAAGTAAATTTAAAGTGGCAAAACGGATACGATTAGACGTCGTCATTAGGTTATCCAACAGCTGAAATTAAATTAAGTATGAAATGCGAGGGTTATTTGTCAATTTGTCTGGCTAAATACTTGTATTTAGTGGCTCCAAACGCGACAATAACTGCTTGTGTTTGCTAAGACTCAACAAATACATTAACCAAATACGGTTAAAATTAACAATGCTTATTCGTAAAAGCGTTGTCGAGTTATTCATTTTAATTTAATAAATACATGTGATGCATTGTAGGCGTCACCACTGTAGTAAGGACTTATAATGCCAGTTATTACTCTTCCTGACGGCAGTCAGCGTAGTTTTGAAAACCCTGTAAGTACACTTGATGTAGCCAATGATATCGGCCCAGGCTTAGCAAAAGCCACTATCGCTGGTCGTGTTAATGGCACTCGCGTTGATGCCTGTGATTTAATTTCTGACGATTCTCGTCTTGAAATCATCACCGCAAAAGATGATGACGGCTTAGAAATAATTCGTCACTCATGTGCTCACTTGATAGGTCATGCAGTTAAGCAACTGTTTCCTGATGCAAAAATGGCAATTGGTCCAACGATTGATAATGGTTTTTACTATGATATCGATATGGAACATTCATTAAGTCAAGATGACTTAGAAGCTATTGAAAAGCGCATGTTGCAACTTGCTAAAACAAACTACGACGTGGTTAAGAAAACCGTAAGCTGGCAAGAAGCCCGTGATGCATTTGCAGCGCGCGGCGAAATGTACAAAATTCAAATCCTTGACGAAAACATCGCTAAAGATGACCGTCCAGGATTATATCACCACGAAGAATACATCGATATGTGTCGTGGTCCACACGTACCGAACATGCGTTTTTGCCAACATTTCAAAATAATGAAAGTAGCCGGTGCCTACTGGCGTGGCGATTCAGATAATAAAATGTTGCAGCGTATTTATGGCACTGCATGGGGCGATAAAAAGCAACTTAAAGCCTACTTACAACGTTTAGAAGAAGCCGAAAAACGTGATCACCGTCGTATTGGTAAAGCACTTGATTTATGGCATTGGCAAGAAGAAGCGCCAGGCATGGTGTTTTGGCACAACGATGGGTGGAGCATTTACCGTGAACTTGAAGAGTTTGTGCGTGAAAAGTTACGCGAGTACCAGTACGAAGAAGTAAAAGGTCCAATGATGATGGATCGTTCTTTATGGGAAAAATCAGGTCACTGGGAAAAGTATTCAGAAGCAATGTTTACCACTGAATCTGAAAAGCGTGAATACGCAATCAAACCAATGAACTGCCCAGGTCACGTACAGATCTTTAATCAAGGTTTAAAATCGTACCGTGATCTTCCACTGCGTATGGCTGAATTTGGTTGTTGTCATCGTAACGAGCCGTCAGGCGCACTTCATGGTCTAATGCGCGTACGTGGCTTTACTCAGGATGATGCCCATATCTTCTGTACTGAAGAGCAAATCATGGACGAAGTATCAGCGTGTATCCAAATGGTTTACGATACGTACGAAACATTCGGCTTTGAAAAAATTGTGGTGAAGCTGTCAACACGCCCTGAACAGCGTATTGGCGAAGATCATATGTGGGACAAAGCAGAGCTTGCATTAGCTGATGCACTGAAAGCAAATAACATCGAATTTGATTATTTACCGGGTGAAGGTGCTTTCTATGGTCCAAAAATTGAATTTACTTTGTACGATTGCTTAGACAGAGCGTGGCAGTGTGGTACAGTGCAACTAGATTTTGCATTACCGGGGCGTTTAGGGGCAACTTATGTTGCTGAAAACAACGAACGTCGTACACCTGTTATGATACACCGTGCAATATTGGGCTCTATCGAGCGCTTTATCGGTATTCTTACAGAAGAGTACGCGGGTTTATTCCCGACTTGGCTTGCACCAAAGCAAGTAGTGATTATGAATATCACTGATAAACAAGCTGCTTATGTGCAGGAAATTGTACAAAAATTAAATAAACTTGGAATTAGAGCCGCTGCTGACTTGAGAAATGAGAAGATTGGCTTTAAAATCCGTGAACACACATTAAAACGTATCCCATATTTACTTGTTGTTGGTGATAAAGAAGTTGAACAACAAGAAGTAGCTGTACGTACCCGCACAGGTGAAGACTTGGGCAAATTTAATGTTGATGAATTTGTCGCTAAAATTAGCGAAGAAATTAAAAATCGACTATAAAAACTCTGCGTGTAGGGCATACATTTAATTGCTAACTACACGCTTATTATTTGATATTCTTGGAGGAACGTACTATTAGAGGCGGCAAGAAAGGGCAACAAACAGCCCAAAAAAATCGTATTAACGAAGAAATTACAGCTCAAGAAGTTCGCTTAATTGACATTGAAGGCGAGCAAGCTGGAATTCAGTCATTAAAAGACGCGCAAACTATGGCTGATGCCGCTGGTGTTGATCTAGTAGAGATTAGCCCAAATGCTGAGCCGCCTGTTTGTAGAATCATGGACTACGGTAAGTTCATCTTTGAAAAAAGCAAAGAACTAAAAGAGCAGAAGAAGAAGCAAAAGCAAATCCAGATAAAAGAAATCAAATTCCGTCCTGGCACGGATGAAGGTGATTATCAGGTTAAGCTTCGCAACTTACGTAAGTTCTTAGAAGGTGGCGATAAAGCTAAGATTACCATCCGCTTCCGTGGTCGTGAAATGGCCCACCAAGAAATTGGTATAGAATTATTAAACCGTATCAAAGGCGATTTGGAAGAGCTTGCAGTTGTTGAGTCTTTCCCTAATCGTGTTGAAGGTCGCCAAATGGTTATGATGATGGCACCTGTTGCTAAAAAGCAATAAACAAGCTAAGATACGCAGCGAATTTAGCTCAGGTCACCAAGTAATATGCAAATATTCACCTGTGCTAACCGGTAATAAAGTAAAACTGCAGCATTTATGTTGGGTTTTCACCGGAATATGGCAGTAAGTTAGGCCTAAAAGTGGAGCTATAGCAATATATCTCACGCCTGCTTACTAATTTTAAAGCAATACATTTGGAGTTATTGCAATGGCTTATAAGCTAAAAAGTCACAGAGGCGCGGCTAAGCGTTTCAAAAAGACTGCTTCTGGCGGTTTCAAGCGTAAACAAGCGCATCTTCGTCACATTCTGACTAAGAAAACTTCTAAGCGTAAGTTACACCTACGTCCTAAGATGATGGTTCATAAGAACGACCATGGTCTAGTTTCACGTATGTTACCATTCGCTTAATAGGGGTTTTTAGAAATGGCAAGAGTTAAACGCGGCGTTGTCGCACGTGCACGTCACAAAAAAGTTTTAAAACAAGCAAAAGGTTACTACGGAGCACGTTCACGTGTTTACCGCGTAGCTTTCCAGGCTGTTACTAAAGCGGGTCAATACGCTTACCGTGACCGTCGTGCGAAGAAACGTACTTTCCGTCAATTATGGATTGCACGTATCAATGCTGCTTCACGTCAAAATGGTCTGTCTTACAGCCGTTTTATCAATGGTCTTAAAAAGACATCTGTAGAAATCGATCGTAAGATCCTTGCAGATATCGCTGTTTATGACCAAGTTGCATTCGCAGCGCTTGTTGCAAAAGCTAAAGAAGGCCTAGCGGCAGCTTAAGCTTTTAAAATAAGTATTAAAAAGGAGCCTATGGCTCCTTTTTTTGTGGCTAAAATAAAGTTTTCACCAACAGTTATTTGCGGTAAGGCTCGTGAAAAGCGAGATAGTCGGTAGTGATCCCAACCGCGCTAACGCTATATAATAATTACAAATAAATGAGGTAATTAACTATTTTGAATTGGCAATCCTTAGTTGATAACCGCCAACGCTTTTTCTGGGTATTACAGATTGCGGGTTGGATCGGTTATGCACTTGTTAACTACATTGGCTCAAAAGTCTTTGAGATGCGCGATATTTATGTATTTGTGATCGTACTCAATGCTTACGCCGGGTGTTTAATGACTGTGCCATTGCGCTATATGTATCGCAAAGCCTGGAATGCATCTCCTTGGGTTTTAATGTTAGTAGTGTTCGGCGCTTCGTACATTACAGGCACTTTATGGGCGGTAATACAGAAATTTAATTTATGGGAGATTTATCGCCATGGTTATCGTCCTACAGAATGGTTTTACTATCTGCAACAAGGCTTAGATTCGGTTTATATTATTCTTTGTTGGAGTGGTTTGTACTTTGGCATTAAATATTATCAACTACTGCAAAGTGAGCGCCAAAAAGCCCTTAAAGCAACAACGATGGCGCATGAAGCACAACTGAAAATGCTACGTTATCAATTAAATCCTCATTTTTTGTTTAATACTCTTAATGCTATATCTACGTTGATTTTGGTAAAAGAGAATAAAGATGCTAATTTAATGGTGTCAAAGTTGAGCGACTTTTTACGTTATACACTCAATACCGATCCGATAAAAAAAGTCCCACTTGAACAAGAGTTGCATGCACTGATGCTTTATCTTGAAATAGAGCGAGTACGCTTTGATGAACGGTTGCAAGTGAATGTGCAAATCAGTGATGAAGCAAAAAATGCATTAGTGCCGAGTTTAATATTGCAACCGATCATCGAAAATGCGATTAAATATGCAATAGCTCATCTTAGCGAAGGGGGAGTAATTGATATTAAAGCACAAGTTTTTGCTAATGAACTATTATTGGAAGTAGGCGATAATGGCCCCGGTACTGAATTACTTAATGGGCAATTAGTTAATTCACAAGGGGTAGGGGTGGCAAATACGAAAGACCGCCTGAAAACTTTGTATGAAAATAACTATTCGTTTGTGTTATCACATAATACGCCAAGTGGATTGAAAGTGAATCTGCGCGTTCCGTTTGAGAAGGCTGTGAAGAAATGAGCAAGATTAAGACCCTGATTGTCGATGATGAACCATTAGCCCGTAGAGGGTTAGCGGTAAGATTAGAGGAGTTTGATGATATCGAAGTCATTAAGTTATGTAACTCTGGTCAAGAGGCTATCGATGCATGCCAAGCAGGGAAAATAGATTTAGTTTTTTTAGATATTCAAATGCCTGGAATGAATGGGTTTGAGGTTGCCAGAGCACTCAGTGAAAGTGTCAGAGCGTTACCTGCTATTGTATTCGTAACCGCATTTGATCAGTTCGCAGTCAAAGCATTTGAGATCCATGCTTTAGATTACATCCTTAAACCAGTCGACGACAACAGACTAAAACAGGCGGTAGAAAAAGTGCATACCTACTTGAAGACGCAACAAGACAACGCCCATAAAAAGAAATTGGCGAGTTTTGTAGCTGGAATTACTGGTAATAATTGTGAAGAGATTTTGAAAAAACTGGCAACTGGCGATACATTAACAGATCGCCGTTACCCAGAATCTTTAGCGGTGAAAGAGCAGGGTGAAATAATCCGTGTACCTGTAGCGACAATTCAATGGGTTGATGCCGCTGGTGACTATATGTGTTTACATTGCCAAGATGGTCAAACGCATATTTTACGAAAAACTATGAAAGAACTAGAACAGGAACTTGATCCTCAGCTATTTGTACGTGTACACCGCAGTGCGATTGTAAATACTAAACAAATTAGCAAGCTTGTAACTCAGGTAAGTGGTGAGTATTTATTAGTGCTTGAGAACGGCCAAGAATTAAAAGTAAGCCGTAGTTATCGCGATAAAGTAAAAGCTGCGTTAGCAAGTTAACTTAGAAACGGGCTCAATAGCTGTTATATAACGAAGTAAATTAAACCATGTGTTTTAAATAAAAAAACGCGAGCCTTGGCTCGCGTTTTTTTATAACTGCGTTAATTAAGCAACAGTAACAATTTTCATAGTATTGGTTGCACCAATCGTTTCCATAGCATCACCATGAGTGATGATCACAGTATCGCCAGATTGTAATGAACCCGCATTCACAAGTGTGTTAAGGGCATCTTTTACCATGTTATCTTTTTCACATTGTGTTGAGTCAAAGAATACCGGGTAAACACCACGATATAATGCTGTTTGACCAAGCGTACTGGCATGACGAGACAATGAATAAATAGGTAAGCCAGAGCTGATACGTGACATCAATTTTGCTGTGCTACCTGATTCAGTTAAAGTAATAATCGCTTTTACTGAATCTAAATGGTTTGCCGCATACATAGCTGACAATGCAATTGATTCTGCATTAGAAGAGAAACGACTATCTAAGCGATGTTTAGAAACGTGAGTTTCTTTTTGTGATTCTGCCCCTAAACAAACGCGCGCCATGGTTGCCACGGTTTCTTCTGGGTAATCGCCTGCCGCTGTTTCAGCTGAAAGCATTACCGCATCAGTGCCATCAAGGACTGCGTTGGCAACATCCATAACTTCTGCACGGGTAGGCATTGGGTTATCGATCATTGATTCCATCATTTGTGTTGCTGTGATCACAGTACGGTTAAGTGAGCGAGCACGACGGATAATGAGTTTTTGTTTACCCATTAAGGCAGCATCACCAATTTCAACACCTAAGTCACCACGAGCAACCATCACCGCATCTGAAGCAAGGATAATATCATCAACTGCTTCTACCGTTTCAACGGCTTCAGCACGCTCAATTTTAGCTAAAAGCTGTGCTTTAGAGCCTGCAGCTTCAGCTAGTGAACGCACATAACGCATATCATCGCCACTGCGTGGGAACGATACTGCGATATAATCAACATCAATTTCTGCTGCAGTTAATAAATCTTCTTTATCTTTATCAGTGAAGGCTGGAGCAGTTAAACCACCACCTAAGCGGTTGATGCCTTTATTGTTAGATAACACGCCACCAACAGTTACTGTGGTATGCACTAAATGACCTTCAACATTTACTACTGTTAATTGAATTAAACCATCGTTTAAAAGTAGTAAGTCACCAGGGGCAACATCTTGTGGTAATTCTTTATAATCAATACCTATGGCGTTGATATCGCCTAGGCCTTTTTCCATTTTTGCATCAAGAATAAATTTTGCACCAACAGGTAGCGTTACTTTGCCATCTTTAAATGTCGATACACGAATTTTTGGGCCTTGTAGATCGGCTAAAATAGCAATGTGCTTGCCTAGTTTTTTGGCAATGTCACGCACTGCTTGGGCACGGTCTTTGTGATCTTGTGCAATGCCGTGTGAGAAATTCAAACGCACTACGTTTGCACCAGCACGGATTATTTTTTCTAAGTTGTTATCTCGATCGGTTGCAGGTCCAAGGGTCGCGACTATTTTTGTGCGTCTAAGCATCAAATTCTCCTGTAGGCTTACAATGTTGTAAGCAGGTTGACGGTTTTTCGTTATTTATAGGTGTTAGTTTAACTGACACGCATAATACAGTTTTTACTGACAGCAAATAGCGCGTTGACATCAAGGTAACGTGTAAAGCTGTCATTATTTTATACAAAAAAATTATGACCACATTATGACACCGGTGTCAGGTCTCGTCAATGCTCGACTCAGAAATCCATATCAGGAAAATTTATCGCCCCGAGGCAACGGTTGTTTGATATAATCACTGTATCTTGCGTGTTTGTCTTGCGCAAAGCGTTGTATCTGTTGTCTAGGCTCGCAATTTTAAGTGGCTTGGGTATATAATGCGCGCGGTATTATTTCATTTACTAACCAATAGTTGTTACCGAGGAGGACACTAAATGCAAGTTGCATTAGTAGGGTTAGGCGTTATGGGTAAAAATCTTGCTCTCAACTTGATTGAACAAGGGATGACGCTAGTAGCTTATGATAAAAACCCAGACGCGGGCGAAGAGCTATTAAGCTGTGCTAAATTACAAGGCATGGCAGATCGTCTGCACATTGTGTCTGATTTAGGTGATATGGTAAAACGGTTAACGCCGCCTCGCTCAATTTTGTTATTAGTGCCAGCGGGTGAGTTAGTCGATAAAGTTTGCAGCGATTTAGTTGATGCAGGCGTTGATTGTGACGATATTATCGTCGATTGTGGCAATAGTAATTATAAAGACGGTATTACTCGTAAACTAAAATATCAAAATAAATTTGAATTTGCCACTATGGGGATTTCTGGCGGTGCTGAAGGCGCGCGTCATGGTCCTGCGATGATGGCAAGTGGTTCAGAAGGCGGCTGGGAACGCGTTGAGCCATGGTTTGAAAAAGTAGCAGCAAGCTACAAAGGTGAATCGTGTTTTGCCCGTGTTGGTCAATCAGCCAGTGGTCACTTTGTAAAAATGGTGCACAATGGAATTGAATATGCGTTAATGCAACTAATCGCAGAAATGTATCAATTATTACGCTTAGGCACTAACCGCACTCCACATGAAGTTGCAGAGATTTTTAATCAATGGTCTGAAGGCACACTCAATAGCTATTTATTATCTATCTCAAGTCATATTTTATCGTTAGAAACCGATGCGGGTGAAGCGTTGGTTGATTTGATTGATAATAAAGTTGGCGCGAAAGGCACGGGTTTGTGGACGGCACAAAATGCATTAGAACTGGGTATCGCCGTTCCTTCATTGGTTGCAGCTGTGCAAGCGCGTCACTTAACCAATACTGGTGACACACATGCAGCGAAAGAAATGACGTATGCAGCTAAATCAACTTCACAGGTTGAATTAGATTTAGATGAACTTAAAGATGCCTTCTTGTTTGCAAGTTTACTGGCTTATCGTCAAGGCCTTGCGCTGATCAAAGGTGCATCACGTGCACATCAATGGAAAGTCGATTTATCTAAAACACTGCAAACATGGCGTGCTGGTTGTATTATCCGTGCTGATTACTTAGATAACATCGCTGAAGGTGTTGAGTTTATCGACACTTTAGAAAAAGAGTCATTAGCGCTGCGTAAAATAACAGGTCAAGCAATGATGACTGGATTAGCATTTCCGGTACTTAGCTCAACGCAAACGTATTTTGCGACGTTGACGACACCAAGCAATGGTCATCTAGTACAAGCACAGCGAGATTATTTTGGTGAGCATGGCATTAAAACTCATAGTGGTGAGGTATGTCATTTAACTGATTTAGTAGAGATTGACGCGAAAGTACGTTAATTAGGCCAATAAGTTAAAATGAAAGGCACGCTAATTAGCGTGCCTTTTTAGTTTAAAAAAATAGTTTTTATTATAAAGCGCTCAGCTTATCTGCTTAACTCACCACGTAAGTTGTCTTGCATTAAATGGCGAATAGTTTCAATTTCAAGCTTTTGGCTAAATAAGTAGTGTAATTTAGTTAAGCATGCCTCTAAGGTCATATCGTAACCGCTGATCACACCAATGTTAAGTAATGCGTTACCAGTTGCATAGCCGCCCATATTTACATGCCCTTTTAAACACTGGGTTAAATTGATGATAACCATACCGCGCTTACTTGCGCTGGAGAGGATCTCTAAAAAGTCTGGATCTTGTGGTGCATTGCCCACACCAAAGCTCAATAATACGAGGGCTTTGATATTGTCGTTTACCAGACTTTTAACTACAGCATGACTGATCCCTGGATACAAGTATAAAACACCAATAGGTTGCGGCGTGATGTTGGTGACTTGTAGCTCATTTTCAACATACGGGCTCAACTGGCCTTTTAATAATTGAATATTAATACCTGAGAGAGCCAGTGGGTCTAAGTTAGGGGATGCAAAGGCATCAAAGCCATCGGCATGTGCTTTAGTTGCACGATTGCCGCGAAATAATTGATTATTGAAAAATAGACTAACCTCAGCAATCGGATAATTAGCCGCTAAATACATCGCATTAAGTAAATTTACTTGGCCATCAGAGCGCAATTGCGACAGTGGAATTTGCGAGCCTGTCACTATCACTGGCTTTGTTAAGTTTTCAAACATAAAGGACAAAGCAGATGCGGTATACGCCATGGTATCTGTACCATGAAGCACGACAAAGCCATCATAATCTTGGTATTTACTTTTAATATCATCAGCAATTAGTTGCCAATGAGCAGGGGACATGTCTGATGAGTCAATCAGCGGGCAATACTCGTGGATATCGAATAAGGGCATTTCATCACGATTAAATTCGGCATTGTTTTCTACGGTTTGTGTTAAAAAACCTTCAGCGGGAATATAGCCTCGACTCGATTTTTTCATCCCAATCGTACCGCCAGTATATGCGATATAAATACGTTTACGTTTCATAAAAAAAGCCCAGTAAAAAAACTGGGCTTAGTATAACGGTTAGTTGCTGCGATTACAGCCTATACACTATTTATTGCGAAATATTACACACTAAGCAGCGGGCATAAATGCCTTGCGGATCGTTGTAATCTTTTAGACCTTCAACCTCAGTTGTTAATTGCTTAACTAAACCATTGATAGATGCTTGGTTTGAGAGTGCGTTTTGTAGCGTACTTTGTGAGCCAATTAGCGATCTAATCGATGCATTTCCAAAAATATCCTGCATTAATTTCTCTTCCGCCGATAGACTCTGCTTAATGGTTTTAACTTCATAAAAATCAAGCTTAGCCAGTTCAGCTGCCGCTTTGATAGCGTCTTGCTTATTGCCTAATTTGTCAACTAAGCCAAGCTCTTGCGCTTGGCTTGCAATCCAAACACGGCCTTGTGCAATAGAGTCAACTTGCTCAGGGGTCATATTTCGTGCTTCACCAACAACCTCTAAGAAGCGTTGATAAGCATCTTCTACACTTAGTTGAATAACCTGTGCCATTTTTTCATTAAGCGGGCGAGCGATTGATAGACCAGCCATTTCAGTTGTGGCAACGCCATCGGAATAAACACCTAATTTAGCCATGGTGTTTTCAAAGGTCATAAAGTTACCAAATACACCAATTGAGCCGGTAATTGTGCTCGGCGCTGCCCAAATTTCGTTGGCAGCAGAGGCAATCCAGTAGCCGCCAGAAGCTGCTACTGAGCTCATTGAAGCAACCACTGGTTTACCAGCTGCTTTAAGAGCAAGCACTTCAGCACGAATAACTTCAGAGGCAAACATACTGCCACCGCCAGAATCAATACGCAGTACAACCGCTTTTACTTTATCATCTAAGCGTGCTTTACGTAGTAAAGCCGCTGTAGAGTCACCACCAATTTCACCGGCTTTACGTTCGCCGTCAGAGATAGTACCGCGTGCAACCACAACGGCGACTTTTTCTGTCATTGGGTTATCAAACTCAATCGGCGATTTAACTAATGAGAGATATTCTTTAAACGATACTTGGTTAAAGGTTTTGCCTGTTTCTTCAGTGCCTACTAAGGCAATTAATTGTTGACGCACTTGTTGATTGGTTTTTAAAGAATCAACCCATTGATGTTCAAGAGCATATTTACCTGAATCGCCATTAACTGCTTGCATTTTTGCCAGAAACACGTCCATTGTTTCATCAAAGTTTGCTTCATCAAATGGGCGCACAGCGGCAACGTCTTGTTTGTATTCTTTCCACAATGCACCTAGCCATACATTATTAGCTTCTTTTGCTGCATCTGACATATCGTTACGAATAAACGGTTCAACAGCCGATTTAAATGTACCAACACGGAAAATATGCTGAGTGATACCGAGTTTTTCAAGCGCATCTTTAAAATATAACGGGTACATGCCAAAGCCTTGGATCTCTACACCACCATAAGGGTGCATAGATATTTCATCAGCGTGCGCAGCAATGTAATATTGTGCTTGTGAGTAATAATAACCAGAGGCAATTACTTTTTTGCCGCTCGCTTTAAACCGCTCTAACGCTAGAGTGATTTGTTTTAATTTATTTAAATGCGCGCTAGGCATTTTTTGTAAATCCAGCAAGATCACACTAATGCGTTTATCTTCAGTGGCTTGATCAATTACATTGATAATATCATCAAGTAAAATTTCAGCGGGCTCATCGTTGCTCTGTGTTGCGTCATTGATGGCAGATTCAATTGGATCAACGTAAACTTTTTCCTCTACGATTGGACCATTGAGGTTTAACCTGAGCACAGATGTGTCAGCAACATTAATTTCATTGTCATCACTTATGATTGAAACAATGAAAAGAATGACAAGTAACACAAATAAAAAATTGAGGACTAAACGACGAGAAAAGTTAATTCCTGCCCACAGTCCTTTAAATAGCTTTGCAATCAAAATAAATCCTTAGTCTGGTACAACTTATATCTGTCACCATCTTAGCTCAGAATAAAAATTAATTTAACTGTTAAATCGTAACTAAGTATTTATGAGCGAGGTTTTAACCGTGAGAATGTGAACATATTAACTAATTTATCGCTTTTGTTGCTTATTGCTTGCCAATCGAGCAAAATTGGCTAATGTATAGAGGTTAGACCAGTTCATTGGGGCAGAGGATGTTAGAACAACAATTACAATTGAAACACACACAGCTACGTAACCGTTTGGTAATGGGCTCAATGCACACGGGGCTTGAAGAGGGATGGCATAACCGAAAACGACTGCGTGCTTTTTATGAAGCGCGCGCTAAAGGTGGTACTGCGATGCTCATTACGGGGGGCTACAGTCCTAATTTGCGTGGCAAATTAACCCCAATCTCATCGTCTTTTAATAGCTATTATGATGTGTTTAAGCACCGTGCATACACTGATGTTGTCCATCAACACGGCGGTAAGATTTGCTTACAATTATTACATGCTGGACGTTATGCGTATCATCCATTTAATCAAGCACCAAGTGCAATTAAAGCACCTATTAACCCATATCAACCCAAAGCAATGTCGCTCAGTGCAATAAAAAAAACCATCAAAGACTTTGCTCATTCCGCCTATTTAGCACAAAAGGCAGGCTACGATGGCGTTGAAGTGATGGGCTCAGAAGGTTATTTGATTAATGAGTTTATGGCACCGCATACCAATAAACGCTCAGATGAATACGGTGGAAGTTTAGAAAACCGTATGCGTTTAGCGTTAGAGATAGTCAAAGCTGTACGTGCCAAAGTAAATAAAGAATTTTTAATTATCTTTCGATTATCGGTGATGGATTTAATTCCGAATGGGTCAACACCTGAAGAGGTTACTATCCAGGCCAAAGCATTAGAGCAGGCTGGAGTTGATATTTTAAATACCGGCATAGGCTGGCATGAAGCACGAGTACCTACTATTGCGAGTATGGTGCCAGCAGGTGCATTTAAAGAAGCTTCAAAACGTTTAAAAGAAGTGGTATCGGTTCCTGTCATTGCTGTAAATCGTATTAATACTCCTGAGATTGCCAATGAAATTTTAACTGCAGGGGATGCCGATCTGATTTCGATGGCACGACCACTATTAGCCGATCCAGAGTTTTTTAATAAATATCAAGCACAACAAAGTAAACACATTAATATTTGTATCGGCTGTAATCAGGGCTGTTTAGATCATGTATTTAAAGGTAAACGAGCAACATGCTTAGTGAATCCTCAAGCGGGGTTTGAGCTAGATTATCCTCTTGAGCTGACCAACAAGGCTAAAAATGTGTTGGTTGTAGGTGCTGGGCCTGCGGGCTTATCTGCCAGTTGTTACTTAGCGCAAAAAGGTCATACGGTAACGCTGATTGATAAAAATACAGATATGGGCGGCCAATTTAATTTAGCGATGCGAATTCCTGGTAAAGAAGATTTCAATCATACCTTGCGTTATTTTATTAATGAACTTGAACGTCTAAAGGTCACGGTAACACTCAATACTCCTTTTACCGATAAAATGCTTGAGCAATACGATGACGTGGTGTTTGCAACGGGGGTGCGCCCGCGTGAGGCAAACTTTACCTGCGCGGATAATAAACGTGTTTTTTCATACGATGAAGTTATTCGTGGTGAAGTTGAATTAGGGCAATCGATTGCAATTTTAGGTGCCGGCGGGATTGGCTTTGATATGGTTGCTTTTTTAAGTGAACATAAAGATCAAAGTATTGCTGATTTTAAATCGCAGTGGGGAATTGAATGTCAGCCAAGTCCAGATAAAGATAATCGTCAATTGTTTATGCTAAAACGCAGCGCCGGGCGTTTTGGCAGTGAGCTTGGTAAAACAACGGGCTGGATACATCGTCAAGTTGCAAAGCAACATGGTGTAAAACAGATCGCTGATTGTCAGTATCATCATTTTGATCAGCAAGGTCTAAAGATTACTGTGGCAGGAGAGGAGCAGGTGCTACCTGTTGATACAGTGATCGCTTGTATCGGGCAAGTCTCTAATAACGAATTAATGTCGGGGTTAATCGGTAATCCTAAAGTACATGTAATTGGCGGGGCCAAATTAGCATCTGCAATTGATGCAAAACGAGCTATTTATGAAGCGCTTCAGGTCGCGCGTAAAATTTAACTGAAATAAACTTTTAATCGTAGCGGTCTTTGTTTAATACATTTCAAAAGACTAGACTGCTACGATGAATACATTGATCACACTATATAAAACTTCCCTACAAAAAATAGCCATTTTTGATGGTATCCCTGCTTTACTATTTAGACTGATACTGGCGCCAGTTATGATCATCGCAGGTTATAACAAGCTAAATATCAGTGGTAATGGTAATGGTTTTTTTGAATTCTTTTTAGCTTCTCCAGATGTTGTTGCTTGGTTTGGTAACCCAGACTGGGGCTTAGGCTTACCTTTTCCTGATTTACTGGCTTTTTTAGCTGGCTGGAGTGAATTTCTCGGTGGCTGGCTGCTCTTAGTTGGTTTATTAACCCGTCTGGTTAGCATACCGCTGATGTTTACTATGGTCGTTGCCGCAACTTCTGTACATTGGCACAATGGCTGGTTTGCGATTGCGCCGACAGATCCAGATACCAGTGCTGCACAAGTACTTGATTGGTTGGCGATCCCCGGTGCAAAAGAAAGTTTAGATAATTCCCGAGAAGTAAAAGAACGTATTGAGAAAATTCGAGGACTTGTACAAGAACATGGTTTCCCCGATTACCTTTATGAAAAGGGTAAACCGTCGATTTTGAATAATGGCATTGAGTTTTCAGCAATTTATTTTGCGATGTTATTGAGTTTATTTTTTACCGGCGGTGGGCGTTTTGTTAGCCTTGATCACTGGTTACGGAAAAGATTCGAATAATCTAAATCTCTACCTGTCAGTTTGCGACGGCCGTCGCAAAATTTCTAACTTTCAAACTTTCTCAGCAATCCCTATCAATGCTATGCTAGTTTCTTTTTTAATTAGAGAATCGCTATGGACGCTATTGAGCTTTTATTGACTCGTCAGTCAGATCCTCGACTGATTGCACCTGCCCCAAACAACAGTCAACTTGATATTATTAAACAAGCAGCGCTTCGTGTGCCTGATCATGGTTGCCTTGCGCCTTGGCAATTTATTGTTGTTGCAGAAGATGCGCGAGAACGACTCGGCGAAATTTATTATCAAAGTGCAGTTGCAGAACAACAAGATGAAAAAGTAATTAATCGTGCCAAAGAGTTACCGCTGCGTGCACCGATGATAATCATTGCCATTGCCAAATATCAATCGCACCCAAAAGTGCCGCGTATAGAACAAGTACAAAGTGCTGGTTGTGCTGTGTTAGCTATGCAACAAGCAGCTTTTGCGCAAGGACTGGGTGGTGTCTGGCGTACTGGTTACTTTGCGCAAAGTGAGGCGGTAAAAGCGGCGTTAAAGCTTGATAATGAAGATGAGATTGTCGGTTACCTGTATTTAGGCACTCCAGAAGTGGACTGTAAAAAGGCTGTTCGTCATAGCCCAGAACACTTTTTCACAAACTTATAGTTGCCAAAACGTAATTAATTGGAACTTTGTCGTGTTATTTCAGTCAGAGTGCATTAAGGCTACCTTTGTTATTATCTTTAGGTAGCTTGGCTGTCTGAAGCGCTTGGATGCAATAACCCTCAATACAATGGTTTGTTATTTTTCTGCAGTTTGTTAATGTATGGAGTGTCTTAATTAGAATAACAACAAGAAGACGAGGATAATGGGAAATTTATTTTTACGTGAAAAAGAAAAATGGTTAACGTGGTCCTTATGGGGTTTTGTTGGTGCGGCTATCACTCTTTACACAGCATTTAGTACACAGACTCCTCATTTAATCGCGATCTCATCAACTGCTATTGTGGTTATCTTAGCGTGGTGGATGCAACGCACAAGACGATTTGATTTTGGTAGAGCGTTTAAAGTGTGTTGTTACGTGTTGTTTGTGAGTATTTTACCCGCTTTTGTATTGGTGCTTGTACCAAGTGATGATCTAAACCGCTTTGATTTAATCTTTCAGAGCTTAAGTTTTGTAACTTTTAGCTTATTAGTCTGCTTACTGTGTTCGTGGGTCGCGAAACGTCCAAAACAGTATTATTGATGTATTTTTAAGCGCTTCGAGTAATTGTAACGATTAATTTGAACTTTTTTACTTTTAGGGCTTTACAACAAGGCGGCTAACCCCTATTATCCGCGCCGTACGGAGAGATGGCAGAGTGGTCGAATGCACCGGTCTTGAAAACCGGCAGGGGTTTATAGCCCCTCTAGGGTTCAAATCCCTATCTCTCCACCATATTTAAAAAGCCGCCTTATGGGCGGCTTTTTGCTATCTGGAGTTTAAGATGTCACAGCAAAATCAATTAAACACCACACAACGGGTGCTAAAACACGTACTGTTATGGTCGGTGTTTGGCTACTGTTATCACAGTGCTATTAACTTACTCGTTAAAATGGCGATGGATGCACAACCAGAGCATGTATTGCTCACAGCTATGCTTTACTGCCTAGGCTTTAATCTATTAGCTGGGCATTTAATTACTAAATATGATAAATACTGGCCAGAAATTGCGGCAATATTTATTGGTTGTATCGGTTTATTAGTCGTGCCGGTGTTATTAGTTGGTACGCAGGCATTACTGAGTCGTCCATTACTTGCTGGTATTTTAATCAGCTTGCCAATCTTGACTTTTGCTGTGCGCTTAATAAAGCGAAAACTCACTAAAAACTAGCTCTAAAGAAGCCCAAAAGGGCTTTTTTTTATGATAGCATAGGCGCGTCTTTTAACTGATACCAGCGTTATTAAGCTTGGTATAAACAAAACGTGAAACATATTATGTCAGATAATTTTACTACAGATGCTGAAAAAGCAAGTTACGGTATTGGCCTACAGATGGGTGAGCAACTTAAAGCTAACCCTTTCGAAGGTTTAAACTTAAATTCAGTATTTGCAGGCATGAAAGATGCGTATGTGGGCGGCGATTTCCAAGTTGAGATCCCTGAGATCCAAGCTGCATTCGAAAAAATCAACACTGAAATCCAAGCACGTCGTGAAGAAGAAGCGAAAGTACTTGCAGCTGAAGGCATTGCATTCTTAGAAGAAAATGCAAAACGTGCTGAAATCACAGTGACTGAGTCTGGTCTTCAATATGAAGTACTAGCAACAGGTGAAGGCAACAAGCCAACTGCTGAGTCAACAGTGCGTGTTGATTATCACGGTACACTTATCAACGGTACTGTATTTGACAGCTCTTATGAGCGTGGTCAACCTGCTGAGTTTCCAGTTGGTGGCGTGATCAAAGGCTGGACTGAAGCATTACAAATGATGCCTGAAGGCACCAAATGGCGTATCTATGTTCCTCATGAGCTTGCTTATGGAGAACGTGGTGCCGGTGCTGCAATTGCACCATTCTCAACACTGGTATTTGACGTTGAGCTACACGAAATTCTTTAATTAGAAATTGAGTAATAAAAAGCCGCGCTAATAACTATTAGCGCGGCTTTTTTATGGTTATTTACTGAGATCAGAAATAACCACGTAGACCAATTCTAAAGTTACGCCCAGGAAGTGGCGCTTCATCTTTAATAAATGAACTATGTACAAAACCCAGTTCATCCGTAATATTATCAACGTTGATATAAAACTGTGTATCTACCGGACCGACACTTAATTGATAATTTGCTTGCGCATCAAACAGTGTATAGCCATCAGTTGCGGTTTCATAAGCCGTAATATCACGTTGTTCAAAGTAGTGTGTGCCAGTTAAGCTGAACTGCCAATCACTGATATTATACTGAAATTCTGAACCTAACTTATTCGCCGGAATACGCGGTAAATACCCTTCATCATCAGCAAGTTTTGCAGTGGTTGAGTCACCAAATACTTTTACCATCGCATTTGAATTTAATTGATAATGTGCATCAAATTCAATGCCGTATAATTTCGCATCTTTACTGACAAATTGATAAACAGCCATACCATCATCGTGGCCAGGCTCTGCAGCTTCAAGGCCGTGCTCTTCATCAAACATTAACCCCGTGTTTTGCTGATAGTAAAAATTGGCAATGTCGTTATAGAAAAAGTTAACCGTATAACCAAAATCGCCACTAAAGCGTCTAAAGCCAAAATCAATATTGGTTGATGTTTCTTGTTTGATATTTTCAGGTTCGAAGTGAATTTCACCGTCTTCTATCGCGTAGCCTAAACCAAGCTCATAGGTGCCAGTTGCAATATGGACACCATTTGATAATAGCTCGGCTGATAACGGTGCGCGTTCAGAGTGTGACACGCTCAGCGCAATACTTTGTCCGGGTGTATATTGCCAAATAGCGCCTGCTGAAGCGCTCAGATTAGTAAAGCTTTTACTGTAAGGCGTTATTTCATTGGCGTGTTCATCAGTATGATCATCTTCATGGTCATGCGCAGCAGCACCGACATTACTATCAATATTATAATCTTCAATACGCGCACCTAATTCTAATGTCACGTTGCCAAACTGTTTTTCTTCGAGGATAAATAATGCATGAGTAGTCGTTTTGCTAGCGGGTGTGAAGGCTTCTTCACCATCGGCATCATAATCAGATTCACTAAAATGATAACCAGCCATACCATGCCAATTACCTAACTTATGCTCGATATTTAAACGTGCTTCAGTGGTTTCATTACTAAAGATAGTACCGATCGCGCCATCTTCAATTTCAGCATGGCGATAATCAGTATAACCTAGACGTAAATTAATAGTTTCAATCCAGTTGTTGTGTAATGCATAGCTCATCAAACCTTGCCAGCGATCTTGTTCTACACGCGCATAAACGGCTTCTTCTTCGCCTTCATCATGGTCGTGTTCGTGTTCGTGATCATGGCCATGTTCATGGCTATGTGCTGGAATACCGTAGTCGGTTTCAATACGGCCATAAGAAACACCTAGCGTTAAATGCTCACCTACATAGCTAGTACCAAAGTTAACGGTTTGGCTATCAATAAAGGTATTTTTTACCGAGGTGGCTGTTTCATGCTCTTCTTCGTCATGACCCTCATGACCCTCATGATCTTCGTGCTCTTCTTCAGGTAAGTTAAAACGCGGAGTTTGGTAGTCATCACCAGTGCGTTTGGTACCGTCAAAATGGAAGTTAAAGTTGTTATGGCCCGTCTCAAGCTTGGCAGCATAGGTGTTGGCATTTGAAACCGTGTCATGGCTGTATTCAACAGCCCCAGTTAACTGCTCGATATTATCAGTTGGAATGCGGTTATCTACTACGTTAACTACGCCACCAATCGCGCCTGAGCCATAAAGTAGCGTAGCTGGGCCACGCAAAACTTCAATCTGTTCTGCAGCTAGGCTGTCATTCGATGTTGCGTGATCTGGGCCAATACGTGATGCATCGCTGCTGTCTAAGCCATTTTGGGTGATTTTAACGCGAGGGCCATCTAGGCCACGGATTATAGGGCTAGATGAAACAGGGCCAAAATAGCTGGCATTAACACCCGGAAGCCCTTTGAGCGTTTCGCCTAACGTGGGTTTTGCTTTATTGCGCAGTTCATCACCACTGAGTACACTCACTGGTGAAATCATCTCTAAGCTATTTTTATGCAGGGCAGAGGCGTACACAACGACAGATTCAACTGACGTAGGTACAAGCGTGATATTTAGAGCAGAACTGGTTTCAGTTACTTGAACTCTAGCATCAACAAAATTATTTTTACTAATATGTAATTGGCTATTAGCATCAATATTAATACTAAATCGGCCATTCTCGTCAGTTTTAATTGACTGTGCTTTACCGTGTACGTGCACATCGGCATAGCTGAGTGGTTGCTTGTTATTGTCAAAAACTTGCCCAGTTACCAGCGCAGCATGAGCAGAAAAAGAGCTTAAAGCAGTGATAATTGCAGTTGATATTAATGAATGTCGGATCATGGTTACTACGTTGTTGCTATTATGTTGTGATATAATATAACACCATCATTTGTGCTGATCAATAATGTTATACCATAACTTTTAAAATAAACGTGCTTATATCAGATTGGGCTATACTCAATAGGAGTAACGGCGAGACTGGTGAATATTATGTCTGATAAAACACGTATTTTTAAAGCACGATTTAGCATAGCTGATCTGCGTCATCAGCGTAATCACAAAGAAATTTTTACCACAGCGTTGACTAAAAATGAAACACTGGAGCATTTTGTTTTAAAGCTGTTAGGCTATTGTATTTTATCTTATGACAGCCATGCAGTGCTTAATAAACTTGCTGATAAACTACAGCCAGATGTAGGAATTCAAGCGTTGGATGAACATTATAAAACCTGGTTAAGTGTTGATAAACCTGACCTTGATGAATTAGTTAAGATCGCTAAGCAAGTGGATGAATTATTAATTTTAACAACGGGCAATAGTGAATGGTTAACGCAATCTCAGTCACGGTTAAAGTTATTTGATAATAGCCATATTATTGAGATTGACCAGCAGTTTATTGATGATATTCAGGTGGATTTAACCCGCAGTTTAAATTGGGATGTAACCATAGATGAAAGTAGTTTAATGATCAGTGATAAAATACATTGCTATGAAACAAAGCAGTTTGACTGGCATTAAAAAATTACTTCAAATTGAGAGTGATATTGCCATCGGGTTTACAGCAGCACAGCAGTACTTCTCCATCACGTACAAAGGCGAGTGGTTCTTCGTTATAGGTGACTTGCCCTGCTACTAGGGTTGCTCTACAGGCACCACAATATCCTTCTCTACACTGAAAAGGAATTTCATATTGCTGTTGTTCTAGGCAGTCTAAAAGGGAATGACAGCCAGTGTCAAAATCTACACACTGGCTATTATCTGCAAAGTGGATCTTTGCAGTTTTGTTGCTGGTCATTAGAGATCGAAGTCACCGAAATCAGAGGCATTAACTTGAGAGTCAATTTGGCCTACAAGGTATGAGCTGATCTCCGCTTCTTGTGGAGCAACTTGTACATTGTCTGACACCAACCATGAATTGATCCATGGGATAGGGTTACTGCTGGTTTTAAACTGTGTTGGTAAACCAACTGCAGTCATACGAGCATTAGTAATGTACTCAACGTATTGGCATAAAATATCTTTGTTTAAGCCAATCATTGAACCATCTTTAAACAGGTATTCAGCCCATTCTTTTTCTTGTTCAGCAGCATCAACAAACATCTTGATCGCTTCATCACGACACTGGGCTGCTACGATAGCCATTTCAGGATCGTCTTTACCATCTTGCATAATATTCAAAATATGCTGAGTACCAGAAAGATGAAGCGCTTCATCACGGGCGATCAGCTTAATAATTTTAGCGTTACCTTCCATTAATTCTCGCTCTGCAAACGCAAATGAACAGGCAAAACTGACATAAAAACGGATCGCTTCTAAGATATTCACTGACATCATTGCAAGGTATAAAAGCTTTTTAAGTTCAAATAAACTGATATGAACTGTTTCGCCATTAAGTTCATGTTTACCTTCACCGTATAAGTTATACACAGCCACTTTATTAATTAATTCATCGTAATATTTAGTTACGGCATCAGCACGTTCACTGATCTTTTCGTTACTAACGATATCATCAAAAATAAGCTCAGGGGCTTGGGTAACGTTACGAATAATATGTGTATATGAACGGCTATGGATTGTTTCACTAAATGCCCATGTTTCAATCCAGGTCTCAAGTTCTGGGATCGACACAATTGGCAGTAACGCAACATTAGGCGAGCGACCTTGCACACTATCAAGTAAGGTTTGATATTTTAAGTTACTTAAAAATATATGTTTTTCGTGATCAGGTAAGGCCTGAAAATCTAACCGATCTTTACTTACATCGACTTCTTCAGGACGCCAAAAAAACGATAGTTGTTTTTCAATTAGCTTTTCGAAAATAGGGTACTTCTGTTGATCATAACGCGATACGTTAACGGTTTGGCCGAAAAACATCGGTTCTTGTAGTTGGTTATTATGGTTTCGGCTAAAAGTAGTATAAGACATAAGATCACTCAAAAAACGAACAGGGCAAAGCGGGCGTATAGCCCGCTTCCAATTTATATTTATTACCGATTAGATTTTACACGCACCGCCTGCACAATCATCATCTTCCACTTCTGGTGTATCTTCTTGCATATCAGATGCACCATCACGGGTGTTATGGTAGTAAAGGGTTTTAACGCCAAGTTTGTAAGCACCCAGTAAATCTTGTAATAAGACCTTCATTGGTACTTTACCACCTTCAAACTTATTTGGATCGTAGTTAGTATTGGCAGAAATTGTTTGGTCAACAAACTTTTGCATAATACCCACTAATTCTAAATAACCTTTATTTGATGGGATATCCCACAATAATTCATAATTATTTTTAAGGCGTTCATACTCAGGTACAACTTGTTTTAAAATACCATCTTTACTGGCTTTAACACTGATATGACCACGTGGTGGTTCAATACCATTAGTTGCATTTGAAATTTGCGACGATGTCTCAGATGGCATCAACGCAGATAACGTTGAGTTACGCATACCATGCTCTTTAATATTGGCACGTAATGTATCCCAATCTAAATGCAATGGTTCATCACAAATTTTATCCAAATCACGTTTGTATGTATCGGTTGGCATAATACCTTGCGAATACGTTGTTTCGTTAAATTTAGGACATGCACCACGTTCTTTAGCCAGTTCATTTGAGGCTTTCATTAGGTAATACTGAATTGCTTCAAATGTTTTGTGAGTCAATGCATTAGCACTGCCATCAGAATAACGTTTGCCATTTTTAGCAAGGTAATATGCGTAGTTGATTACGCCTATTCCGAGTGTACGACGGCCCATCGTTGCATTATGTGCTGCTGGCACCGGGTAGTCTTGGAAATCCAGTAAGTTATCAAGTGCACGTACCGCAAGTTCTGCAAGCTCTTCAAGTTCATCCAGTGACTCAATCGCACCTAAGTTAAAGGCCGACAGCGTACACAGTGCAATTTCACCTTCTTCATCATTAACATTGTTAAGTGGTTTAGTTGGCAATGCAATTTCTAAACATAAGTTAGATTGGCGAATTGGTGCCACTTTAGCAATGAACGGGCTGTGTGTATTACAGTGGTCAACGTTTTGTAAATAGATGCGGCCAGTGCTAGCACGCTCTTGTGCAAACATTGAAAACAGCTCAATAGCTTTAATACGTTTTTTACGAATTGACTCGTCTTGTTCATATTGTACGTAAAGACGATCAAATTCATCTTGATCTTCAAAAAATGCATCATATAAACCAGGCACATCAGACGGGCTGAATAATGTGATGTAATCATCTTTGATCAAACGTGAGTACATTAGTTTATTAAACTGTACACCGTAATCTAAGTGACGAACGCGGTTATCATCAACACCACGGTTGTTTTTAAGCACTAATAAGTTTTCAACTTCTAGATGCCAAAGTGGATAGAACAGGGTTGCTGCGCCACCACGGACACCACCTTGCGAACAACTTTTAACGGCCGTTTGAAAGTGCTTATAAAACGGGATACAACCGGTGTGGTATGCTTCACCATTGCGAATAGGGCTACCTAGGGCGCGAATACGACCAGCATTAATACCAATACCTGCACGTTGCGATACGTATTTTACAATCGCTGATGAGGTTGCATTAATTGAATCTAGGCTGTCACCGCATTCAATCAGTACACATGAACTGAATTGACGCGTAGGGGTACGAACTCCCGCCATAATAGGCGTAGGTAATGAAATTTTGAACAATGACACTGCATCGTAAAAACGCTTTATGTAGTCTAAACGCGTTTCTTTTGGGTAATCAGAGAACAAGCTGGCTGCAACTAAAATATACAAAAACTGTGCGCTTTCATAAATTTCACCCGTAACACGGTTTTGTACTAAATATTTACCTTCAAGCTGTTTAACAGCAGCATAGCTGAAGTTTAAATCACGTCCATGATCAAGGTATTCATCCAGTTGATCAATTTCTTGCTCTGTGTAGTCAGCTAGTAAGTGTGCATCGTAACGCTTATCTTCAACTAACTTAACGATATGATCATACAAGCGCGGTGGCTCAAATTGACCATAGGCTTTTTTACGCAAATGGAATACAGCTAAGCGGGCTGATAAATATTGATAATCAGGCGACTCTTTAGAGATCTGATCAGCGGCCGCTTTGATGATGGTTTCATGGATGTCTTCAGTACGAATACCATCATAAAACTGGATGTGCGATTTCAGCTCAACTTGTGAGACAGACACATTATTTAGACCTTCGGCGGCCCAAGCAATAACGCGATGGATCTTATCTAAATCAAGTGACTCTTTACGGCCGTCACGTTTGCTTACAGATAGCTGTTGGTTCATAGTTTTGCCTGTATTCCTTGGGATATAATATTTTTTAGTGACACATTTTTCTTAAAATAAATTTTTTATTGCAATAAAATTGTATTAGCGCGAATTTAATTGAATAACATTTAGCCACAACATCTGGTGTTCATCAAATTCTAGATCACAAGATAGTGTGGTATGCGATCATTTGCAAGGGGCATAAACGCCCCTAATTGTGGATAAGGTTGGGATAACACGCTTGTGTTAGTAGCCATTAACCTTTGACCATCTGATTAAAATGAAATTTATAAAAATCAACTGATGATCGATTAAATTTACGCATTTTAAAAATAAATTTTGGCTGCTTTTTTTATCAACAAACAATGTGCAAAAAGTAACACGATCACAATATGTAGTGGTTAAAATTTAACATGGCACTATATATGGTTAAATGCATCAATAGGTGATTGCCAATTAAAATCGGCTTGCCAACTCAATGCTTCAGCTTCACTAGGGATGTAGCCCCACAACGCAGCAGCGCTGTGCATGTTTGCAGCCTTGGCTGCAATTATGTCACGCTGCGCATCACCGATATACAAACAACGACTCGGATCAACATCTAACAGTTGGGCTGTATGCAGTAAAGGTAAAGGAGATGGTTTAGCGATATCGAGGGTGTCACCACTGACAATTGCCTGTGCATCTTTTAGTTCAGCAATTGCAGCAACTAATGGAATAGTCAAAAATTCAGGTTTATTAGTCATGATCCCCCATTTGATCTGTTGTTGATCAAGCGCGATCAATAATTGTGCAATTCCAGTAAAGCATTGACTATGGGTGGCAATATTATCTGCGTAGGCCGTTAATAGCTGCCGGCGTAAGTCAGCTTGATTTGGGTGATCGTGCCATTGCTGACCAAATCCAGCTGCAAGCAGCGCCATTGCACCGTTAGAAGCTGCAGGACGATATATATCAGCGGTTACTAATGGTTGGTTATGATCAGCGAGTACGTAATTAAGCGCAGCCCCTAAATCATCTGCGGTATCGAGTAATGTACCGTCTAAATCAAAAATAAAGGCGTCGTAATCAATTGCGGAGGTTGCTGTGTTAAAACCAGCCATTACGCTAGTTTCTCAAAATGCAGAATATAATTAACGCTTACATCGGTATTTAAGCTGTACTGCTTTGATAAAGGGTTATAACTCAATCCCGCACTAGCACGTACTTTGAGGCCCGCTTGTTCTGCCCATGCAATGAGTTGTGCTGGTTTGATAAACTTTTTGTGATCATGGGTTCCATCAGGCACCATCTTCAATAATTTTTCCGCCCCGATAATTGCGTACAAATATGCTTTTGGGGTTTTGTTTAATGTAGAGAAAAATACATCGGCACCAGGTTTCGCTAATTCTGCTACTGCATGAATGATAGATGCAGGGTCTGGCACATGCTCTAACATTTCCATACAAGTAATAGTATCAAAGCGGGCAGGGTGTTCGCTGGCATACTGTTCGGCAGGTATTTTTATATAGTCAACGTTTACACCGGTTTCTAAACTGTGCAGTTTCGCAACGGTTAACGGCTCTTGACCCATATCAATACCAGTCACATGTGCGCCCATTCGCGCCATACTTTCACTTAATATACCGCCACCACAGCCGACATCGAGTGTTTCTTTGTCGAATAAGCCTTTGGCCTTGTCGGCAATAAAATCTAATCTTAATGGATTAATTTCATGAAGGGGTTTAAATTCGCCTTCACGATCCCACCAACGCTCAGCGATGGCTTCAAACTTTGCAATTTCTGCACTATCTACATTCTGATGTTCGGTCATAAAAAACTTCCTCGTCAATCTCAGGCCATTATATAGGGGTAAATTAATAAATCGCAAAGATTTAGCGCCTGTAAATCTAAATTAATTGTGGTAGCATGACTTGGTAATAATAACTAAATCCCCGCAAGCGCCCATATGTGGCACTTTCGTGGGTCAATACTGAAGGAATGTGATATCAAATGACTGATTTCGCCAATGAAATTCTGCCAGTCAATATTGAAGACGAGTTAAAAAACTCCTATTTAGATTACGCAATGAGCGTAATTGTAGGACGAGCACTACCAGACGTACGTGATGGTTTAAAACCTGTTCACCGCCGCGTTTTGTTTGCTATGAACGAGCTTAATAATGATTGGAATAAGCCTTACAAAAAATCAGCCCGTGTGGTTGGTGATGTAATTGGTAAATACCATCCCCATGGCGACAGTGCGGTGTATGACACAATCGTACGTATGGCCCAGCCATTCTCTTTACGTTATATGTTAGTTGACGGCCAAGGTAACTTTGGTTCAGTTGATGGTGACTCAGCAGCAGCAATGCGTTATACCGAAGTCCGTATGGCGAAAATGTCTCATGAGCTTTTGGCTGATCTTGAAAAAGAGACTGTTGATTTTGTACCTAACTATGATGGTACAGAGCAAATTCCTGACGTATTACCGACCAAAGTTCCTAACTTATTAGTGAACGGTTCATCGGGTATTGCGGTAGGTATGGCGACGAACATTCCTCCTCATAACTTAACTGAAGTTGTGAATGGCTGTTTAGCACTTATTCAAAACCCTGAATTAACCATTCATGAACTAATGGATTATATTCCGGGCCCAGATTTTCCAACTGCAGCAATTATCAACGGTAAAAAAGGCATTGAACAAGCCTATTTAACTGGCCGTGGCAAAGTGTACATGCGTGCACGTGCGGAAATTGAAGTTGACGAAAAAACCCATCGTGAAACGATCATCGTT
Organism: Pseudoalteromonas sp. SR41-8; assembly: GCF_014163915.1. Lineage (NCBI taxonomy): Bacteria > Pseudomonadati > Pseudomonadota > Gammaproteobacteria > Alteromonadales > Pseudoalteromonadaceae > Pseudoalteromonas > Pseudoalteromonas sp. SR41-8. The sequence continues at coordinate 9,576 of NZ_JACJEE010000003.1, read as the reverse complement.
CACGAGATCCCTTATCAAGTAAATAAAGCCCGCTTAATCGAAAAGATTGCTGAGCTTGTTAAAGATAAGAAGATTGAAGGCATTAGTGCATTACGTGATGAATCAGATAAAGACGGTATGCGTATCGTTATCGAGATCAAACGTGGTGACGTAGGCGAAGTGATCTTAAACAACCTTTATGCACAAACTCAGTTACAAACTGTGTTTGGTATGAACATGGTTGCGTTGATCAATAACCAGCCTAAGTGTTTCAACTTAAAAGAAATGCTTGAAGAATTCATCATTCACCGCCGTGAAGTAGTGACTCGTCGTACGGTATTTGACCTACGTAAAGCCCGCGATCGTGCACACATGCTTGAAGGCTTAGCAATTGCACTTGCTAACATTGACCCAATTATCGAGCTTATTCGTAACTCACCAACGCCAGCTGAAGCTAAAGTAGCACTTGCTAGCCGTCCGTGGGAATTAGGTAATGTGAAAGCCATGCTTGAAAAAGCCGGTGAAGCAAATGTTGCCCGTCCAGATTGGTTAGCGGATGACTTAGGGATTCGTGATGGTCAGTATTATATTTCTGAGCAACAAGCCCAAGCAATTCTAGATTTACGCTTACACAAGCTTACTGGTCTTGAACATGAAAAGATTCTAAGCGAATACCAAACGTTATTAGATTTAATTGCCGAGCTTTTATATATTCTTGCTAATCCTGAGCGTTTAATGGAAGTTATCCGCGATGAGTTAGTTGAAATTAAAGAGCAATACGGCGACGAACGTCGTACTGAAATTAATGCTGCGGCTCATGATATTAGTCTTGAAGACTTGATCACTGAAGAAGACGTAGTAGTAACCCTATCTCACGAAGGGTATGTGAAGTATCAGCCATTGTCTGATTACGAAGCACAGCGTCGTGGTGGTAAAGGTAAATCAGCAACCAAGATGAAAGATGAAGATTTCATTGAACGTCTACTAGTTGCTAATACTCACGACACGATTCTTTGTTTCTCAACGGCGGGTCGCTTATATTGGCTTAAAGTGTATCAATTACCACTTGCCAGTCGTGCAGCCCGTGGTAAGCCAATTGTAAACTTATTGCCGCTTGAAGCAGACGAACGTATTACGGCTATCTTGCCAGTACGTGAGTATGAAGAAAATAAATACATCTTTATGGCAACTGCATTCGGTACCGTGAAGAAAACACCATTGACTGCGTATAGTCGTCAACGTGCTAGCGGTATTATTGCCGTTAACTTAAACGACGGTGATAGCTTGATTGGTGTCGATATCACTGATGGTAGCAACGAAATCATGTTGTTTACTGATGCTGGTAAAGTTGTTCGCTTTAAAGAAGCAGAAGAATCACCTGTTTTAGATGAAAATGGCAACCCAGTACTTGATGAAAACGGTAACCCGGAAATCAAGTTTAAGGGTGTTCGTCAGATGGGCCGTACTGCAACAGGTGTTCGTGGTATTAAGATGCCTGAAGGGCAACGTGTTGTATCATTAATTGTACCTAAGACGAATGGTGCTATCTTAACCGTGACAGAAAACGGCTACGGTAAGCGTACATTGCTCAGTGACTACCCTGCTAAGAGTCGTGCGACTCAAGGTGTGGTATCAATCAAAGTAAGTGAGCGTAACGGTGCTGTAGTTGGTGCTGTACAAGTTGACGATAACGATGAAATCATGATTATCTCTAATCGAGGTACTCTGGTGCGAACTCGCGTTAATGAAGTTTCTACCGTTGGGCGAAATACCCAAGGTGTTATTTTGATAAGAACTATTGACGAAGAGCAAGTAGTTGGTTTACAACGTATCGAAGAGATCGAAATCGATGAGCTTAACGCTATTATCGAAGGTGAAAGCGTTGAACTAGTCGACACTGTTAATGATGACGCTGGGGATAATCCTCCAGAGGCATAACATTAATCATTAAAGCGGCTTCGGCCGCTTTTTTTTACTATAAAAATCAAAAAATTAATTGTTAAAATTAGCAATTAAAAACAATTGTTAAATTACTGGAATGAGGAAAGGTAATGAGTATATATAATTTTTGTGCTGGGCCTGCAATGTTACCGCCAGCTGTGATGGAAAAAGCACAAAAAGAATTTCTTGATTGGCAAGATTTAGGTGTATCGGTGATGGAGATCAGTCACCGTAGTAAAGAATTTTTAGCATTAACGGCACAATGTGAAGCAAGCTTACGCCGGTTAATGAATATCAGCGATGAATTTGAAGTGCTGTTTATGCATGGCGGTGGTCGAGGCCAATTTGCTGCTGTGCCACTGAACTTGCACCAAGCAGGTAAAGACGCCGTATATTGTGAAAATGGTGTGTGGTCTAAAGGTGCGGTTGACGAAGCGGTCAAATTCACTACCGTCGCTGAGCTTGATGTCCGTAATGACACAAATGAGCAATTTTCTATCAAACCAGTTAGTGAGTGGCAATTTCCAGCCGATCCTTCATACATCCACTATTGTCCAAATGAAACCATTGATGGCATTGAAGTGTTTGATGTACCAAGTCACCCAACAGCGCCGATCGTTGCAGACATGTCATCAACTATTTTATCGCGTGAATTTGATGTTGATCAGTTTGATTTAATTTACGCTGGTGCACAAAAGAATATTGGTCCATCAGGCCTTGCCATTGTGATTATTCGTAAAACGTTGCTTGAGCGTGAAGGGGTTGCAAAGCCAGGTATATTTGATTACGCACTCGAAGTAAAACAAGGCAGCATGTATAACACGCCACCTACTTTTGCTTGGTATTTAGCGGCAGAAGTATTTGACTGGCTTGAGCAAAACGGTGGTGTTAAAGCCATGGAACAGCAAAATATAGCAAAAGCCGAACTGCTGTATGGCTTTATTGATGAATCGCCATTTTATAGCAATAAGGTTGCTAAGCATTGTCGTTCACGTATGAATGTGCCTTTTTGGCTCAATGATGAAAGCTTAAATGCACAGTTTTTAGCTCAAGCAAAAGAAGCTGGCTTACTTGCACTTGAAGGTCACCGTATTGTTGGCGGTATGCGTGCGAGTATTTACAACGCCATGCCACTTGCCGGTGTACAAGCGTTAGTTGACTTTATGGCGAAATTTGCCAAGGAGCACAGTTAATGGAGCAGTTACGGTTAGAGCCAATCAATCTAGTAAATGGCAGTGTTACCTTACCTGGCTCAAAAAGTTTATCAAATCGTATTTTATTGTTAGCGGCACTTGCGCAAGGCACAACGGTTGTAGAAAACTTATTAGACAGTGATGATATTCGTCATATGCTTGGTGCATTAAAATTATTGGGCGTTGATGTCAGTCTTAATGATGATAAAACTGTAGCCACTGTAAAAGGTGTTGGCGGGCAGTTTTTAACTCCAGCTGAGCCATTGTTTTTAGGTAATGCAGGCACCGCGTATCGTCCACTGACTGCGGTATTAGCAGCGGTGAAGGGAAACTATGAACTAATTGGCGAGCCACGTATGGAAGAGCGCCCAATTGGTCACCTAGTTGATGCATTACAAGCGCTCGGTGGGGATGTTAGTTATTTAAAAAATAAAGACTATCCGCCACTTAAAATTGTTGGTGGGCAAATTAATGGCGGCAACGTTGCAATTGATGGCAGTATTTCGAGCCAATTTCTTACAGCATTATTAATGGCTGCGCCGTTATTTAATGGCGATACGTGCATTACAATTAAGGGTACGCTGGTATCTAAACCGTATATTGATATTACCTTAGATGTAATGGCTCGCTTTGGCATATCGGTAACTCACGATAACTATAAAACCTTTACTGTAAAAGGTGCGCAGCAATACCAAGCTGTTGAGCGTATTATGGTTGAAGGGGATGCATCAAGTGCATCTTACTTTGTCGCTGCGGCGGCAATTGCCGGTGGTGAAATCGAGATCAAAGGTGTAGGTGCCAAATCTGTGCAAGGCGATATTGGCTTTGCAAAAGTGATGGAGCAGGTCGGTGCTAAAATAGATTGGTATGACGAGCGCTTAGTGGTACGTAAAGGTGAATTAAAAGGTGTTGATATCGATGCCAATGCTATTCCTGATGCGGCGATGACCCTTGCAACAGTGGCGTTATTTGCAGATGGTCCAACCGCTATTCGTAATATTTATAACTGGCGCGTAAAAGAAACTGACCGTTTACATGCAATGGCGACAGAGCTGCGTAAAGTCGGTGCAGAGGTTATTGAAGGTGAAGATTTCATCGAAATAACACCGCCAAAACACTTTAACGATGTGGCGATTGATACCTATGACGACCACCGTATTGCGATGTGTTTTGCCATGGTAGCGGTAGGCGGCAAGCCAATAACTATCAATGATCCTAAGTGTACATACAAGACATTTCCAACATTTTTCAATGTACTAGCATCGGTTAGTCAATAAATGACTAAAGTTGAAATATAAAAAGTTACATACAAAAAGCGGATATATTTAATTAAGTAACGTATAATGTCGCAGTTTTATTTTGGTGTGCATTGCAGGAGGTTTAAATGCAGGCGTTATTAATGCCCGTGATCACCGTTGATGGCCCAAGTGGTTCAGGTAAAGGAACTGTTTGTCGCTTGTTAGCCGATAAATTAGGGTGGGATGTACTGGATAGTGGCGCGATTTATCGCGTATTAGCACTAGCAGCACTTCATCACCAAATTGCACTAGACAACGAAGAGGCATTGGTGCCTTTAGCTGCTAACTTAGATGTGCAGTTTTTAGTTGATAGTCAAACTAACGCTGGAAAGGTTATTCTGGAAGGTGAAGATGTATCAACAACAATTCGAAATGAAGAAGTAGGAGCTGCCGCTTCAAAAGTAGCAGCCTTACCGCGCGTTAGAGAAGCATTATTACGGCGCCAACGCGCATTTCGAACTGAAAATGGGCTAATAGCCGATGGCCGCGATATGGGCACTGTGGTGTTCCAAGATGCTCCATTAAAAATTTATTTAACCGCTAGTGCAGAAGAACGCGCGCGCCGACGTTTTGTTGAGTTGAATGAACGCGGTCTTGATGTTACACTAAGTGGTCTATTAGAAGATATTCAAGCACGTGATGACCGCGATATGAATCGTGCTGTTGCGCCGCTTGTACCAGCTGACGATGCTATTGAACTCGATACTAGCGAGCTTAATGCACAGCAAGTGTTTGATAAGGTTATGACTTTATTAGATGCAGCGATTGTCGAAGGTAAACTTCCAAAGCGACGATAAACTATTTATGCGCCAGCAGGATGCCAGTGCTATTTTAACAACCCCATGCAGCATGGTTGCTTATTGGTAATAATATATGAGACGTATATTCGTATGTCAGAAAATTTTGCGCAGTTATTTGAAGAAAGCTTAAAGGGTTTTGAAGCAGAGCAAGGCTCTATCGTTAAAGGTACAGTTATCTCTATCGAGAACAACATTGTACTTGTAGATGCTGGTCTTAAATCAGAAAGTGCTATCCCTGCAGAGCAGTTCAAAAATGCTGCTGGTGAACTAGAAGTTGCTGTTGGCGACGAAGTAGATGTTGCACTAGATGCAATTGAAGACGGTTTCGGTGAAACTATCCTTTCTCGTGAGAAAGCGAAGCGTCACGAAGCGTGGATCCGTCTTGAGAAAGCATGTGAAGAGCAAGAGACTGTTACTGGTGTTATCAACGGTAAAGTTAAAGGCGGTTTCACTGTTGAAGTTGATTCAATCCGTGCTTTCCTACCTGGTTCACTTGTTGATGTTCGTCCAGTACGTGACACAACTCACCTTGAAGGCAAAGAGCTTGAATTTAAAGTAATCAAGCTTGATCAAAAACGTAACAACGTTGTTGTTTCACGTCGTGCAGTTATCGAATCTGAAAACTCACAAGAACGTGAAGAGCTTCTTGCTAACCTTGTTGAAGGTCAAGAAGTTAAAGGTATCGTTAAGAACCTTACTGACTACGGTGCGTTCGTTGACCTTGGTGGTGTTGATGGTCTACTACACATTACTGATATGGCGTGGAAGCGTGTTAAGCACCCTTCAGAAATCGTTAATGTTGGCGACGAAATCGCAGTTAAAGTTCTTAAATTCGACAAAGATAAAACTCGTGTATCTCTAGGCCTTAAACAGCTTGGTGAAGATCCATGGGCAGCTATCGCTGGTCGTTACCCAGAAGGTTCTAAACTTTCTGGCCGTGTAACTAACCTTACAGATTACGGTTGCTTCGTAGAAATCGAAGAAGGCGTTGAAGGTCTAGTACACGTTTCTGAAATGGATTGGACTAACAAGAACATCCATCCTTCTAAAGTTGTTAGCTTAGGCGACACTGTTGAAGTTATGGTTCTTGAAATCGACGAAGAACGTCGTCGTATTTCACTTGGTCTTAAGCAATGTATTGCTAATCCTTGGCAAGAATTTGCTCGTCTACAAAACAAAGGCGATCAAGTTACTGGTAAGATCAAATCAATCACTGACTTCGGTATCTTTATCGGTCTTGACGGTGGTATTGACGGTCTTGTACACCTTTCAGACATTTCTTGGAATACACCTGGCGAAGACGCTGTACGTGAATTCAAGAAAGGCGACGAAATCACTGCTATCGTATTGCAAGTTGACCCAGAGCGTGAACGTATCTCTCTAGGTGTTAAGCAAATCGAAGCTGACCCATTCAATAACTACCTTGATGCAAACAAAAAAGGTGCTATTGTTAAAGGTAAAGTGACAGAAGTTGATGCGAAAGGCGCAACTGTTGAACTTATCGAAGGCGTTGAAGGTTACATCCGTGTAGCTGATATCGCTCAAGAGCGCGTTGAAGATGCAACTACTGTTGTTTCTGTAGGCGACGAAATTGAAGTGAAATATGTTGGTGTTGATCGTAAGAACCGCACTTTAAGCCTTTCAGTTAAAGCTCTTTTCGAAGCAGAAGAGAAAGAAGTACTAGAAAAGCTTAAGAAAGAAGAGCCAGTGTTCGAAAACGCAATGGCAGCTGCATTCGCAAATGCACAAAAAGACTAATTAATCAGTCTTAATTGGAAGGGCAGTGTTGCCCTTCCTTTATCTCTTTTTAAGGAAACGTTATGACTAAGTCAGAATTGATAGAACAATTAGCCGAGCAACACGCGCATGTACCTGTGAAAGATGTTGAGAATGCTGTTAAAGAAATTCTTGAACAAATGGCCGGCTCATTATCAAGCTCAGATCGTATTGAAATCCGTGGCTTTGGTAGTTTCTCATTACACTTTCGTTCACCTCGCACAGGTCGTAATCCAAAGACTGGCGACACGGTTGAGTTAGAAGGTAAGCACGTACCACATTTTAAACCAGGCAAAGAGTTACGAGATCGCGTAAACGCGAGCATTGCCTAGTTACTTAGTTGGAGTAGTTACTTGTTTAGGGTATTAAAAATTATCCTGGTAGCAATATGCTTAATTTTTGCATTTGTACTTGGTTCGCAAAATCCACAGTTAGTGCAAATAAATTATATTATTGCCAGCAATACTTTACCCCTCGCAATGATAATAAGTATCTGCTTTGCTTTAGGTGTCGCAATTGGTTGTTTTATTAGCTTTAAATTGTTTTCGCAATTAAAGTGGCAAAACTATCGTTTGAAAAAAAAATTAGCGCCTGAAAAAGATAATAATAAGCTTGTTGCTAATAAAGACACCTAACTATGATTGAGCTTTTGTTTTTACTTTTACCTGTTGCGGCTGGTTATGGCTGGATCATGGGTAAAAATAGCGCTAAAAACCAAGCTCATCAACTTAATCGTCAGATCACATCTGAATACAGTAAAGGCTTAAAGTTTTTACTCGACAGAGAGGAAGATCAAGGCCTTGAGCACTTAATCAACTTGCTTGAAGTCGCCGCTGACTCTGTTGAACATTATTCTACATTAGCAACGATGTTTCGCCGCCGAGGTGAATTAGATCGTGCAATAAAAATCCACGAATTACTGCTCAAACACCCAAGCCTTAATGAACAACAAGCTGCTGCTAGTCGCCTTGAACTTGCTGAAGATTATATTATGGCGGGTTTGCTTGATGGCGCCGAAGAACATTTAGTGTGGTTAGTAAAAGCCAACCACAGTGATGCATTAGAGCCGATACTTAATTTATATTCGCAAACACGCGAATGGGAAAAGGGTATCAATATGTTCGAAGCACACAGTGATTTATTTTCAAAGCCGCAACATTTCAAAGCCATTGCTAACTTTTATTGTGAAGCTGCGTTGCTTAGCAATGATCCGCAAATTATGCGCAAAGCCATTAGCCTAAATCATAAAGCGATCCGCCCATTATATGAATTAGGTAAATCAGCATTTGCAAAAGAAGATTACGTAAAAGCAATTTATTATTGGCGTGAGCTGATCTGTAGTTTCACTTTTTTTGCTCCCTTGTTTATAGATGATTTAGCTCACAGTTATGAGCAATTAAACCTAACCCACCAATTTCATGAATTATTACAGCAGCTACTTGATAAAGGTGGGGTGCTAATAAAAATAAAACATTGCCAAGCATTACTTGAGCAAGGGCATACCGAACAAGCAATTAAGTTTTTAACTGATAGTTTAAAACGTCAGCCAACAATTCGTGGCTTTAGTTTTTTATTACAGCTATTAGCAAAACAAAATAATGATATTAAAGATGTACTAGATCAAATAGATAAACTGGTCACATCTTATATTGCGACCAAGCCAGATTTTCAGTGTCAACACTGTGGCTTTACCAGTCATACAATTTATTGGGTTTGTCCTTCGTGCAAACATTGGGAAACCATAGTACCGAGCCGTGGTTTAGACGGTTTTTAGTTTTCTATAAAAATATTCACTTACTTCTACAATCAGTTTTAGGAAAGTTATGTCTCTCGAACATTCAAAAAAAGTTCTTATCGCCCTCGATTACGATGATCAGCAAACCGCTTTAAACTTTGTAAAGCAATTATCGCCTGATACATGTCGTTTAAAAGTAGGCAAAGAAATGTTTACCTATTTTGGACCTGCTTTTGTAAAAGAATTAATTGACCTTGGCTTTGACGTATTCTTAGATTTAAAGTTTCATGATATTCCAAATACAGTTGCCAAAGCGGTTACCGCAGCTGCCAAAATGGGTGTTTGGATGGTTAATGTTCACGCCAGTGGCGGTGTCGAAATGATGACTAAAGCCAAACAAGCGCTTGAGCAATTTGGTGATAAAGCGCCATTATTAATTGCCGTTACCGTTTTAACCAGTATGGATGAAAACGAGCTAAAGCGTTTAGGTGTTGATAAAACACCAGAAGAGCAAGTGATTTATTTAGCAAAACTTGCAAAAGAGTCAGGCCTTGACGGGGTCGTGTGCTCAGCGCAAGAAGCAAAAAAATTAAAAGCAGAGCTAGGTGAAGATTTTAAATTGGTAACGCCAGGTATTCGCCCTGCGGGAAGTGATGCAGGAGATCAAAAACGTATCATGACACCAAAGCAAGCAATTGAAGATGGCAGCGATTATTTAGTTGTTGGCCGCCCAATTACGCAAGCCGCAGACCCAGTCGCAGTTCTTAAAGAAATTAATGACTCGATAAAATAAACAAGCGTTATTTTAATTAGTACTAATACTAAGAACTAAGAACTAAGAACTAAGAACTAAG
>NZ_JACJEE010000039.1:0-43651 GCF_014163915.1 Pseudoalteromonas sp. SR41-8 | reverse complement strand
CCACACAGATGATTGCTTTATATTGTTAAAGAACGTTGCGGTTAAAGTTAAACTTTATCTCGCTAGGGCTGCGCATATTACGCTTTCCTATTTTTTTGTCAACACTTAATTTTAAACTTTCTTAAAAATCCAAACTCAAGTTTTACTCGACTAACTGATTAACTCTTGCCTCGCTAAGCGTTGCTGTCTGCCGTCTCAGTGGGGTCGCATTATAGGGAGATCCAAAAACAGATCAACCTTTTTTTGAAGAAAACTTAAAATAAAACACTGTTCGCTGAGTATTTAAGCTAAACGCTCAAAAACAACACTAAACTAGACTGTTTTTAACTATATAAGTGTAAGTTAAATGAAGAAACCCAGATTCAATCTTTAATCGAAAAAACGATCCACTACTGAAATGATCAATATTTTGATCAAATGACCTAAGTTTATAATCTTTACCTATGTATATTGTTAATAACTTATGAGGGTCAAACACTGACAGTCGCAGTTATCACGCATTTAAATCATAGATAAAAGTAGACTCTATAGATTTATACAGCTACATATTCAGTAGCAAGATAACTTTCAAAGCTATAAATGTTATTACCGACCATGAAATTTAAATTAACAAGCTAGTTGAATAACAAATGGTTATTAAGGGAAGTAGATTCTAGTGACGCTTAGTGGCTTACAAAGATGTTGGTTTGATAATGGTATAGTTGAGATCTTGCACTATATACAGGGATACTGATAGCGATATTATTTTTTGCCAAATTTTAGATATTAAAAAGCCGAGCTTATGCTCGGCTTTTTGGTGTCTTTAAGACTTACTCAGCAGACTGCGCGTCTTCTTGAACTTCTTCGTTCGCAGATGTGCGACCTACTAGTTCAATATAAGCCATTGGTGCATTGTCACCAGCACGGAAGCCACACTTAATAATACGAGTGTAACCACCTGGACGGTCTGTATTGCGAGGACCGATTTCACTGAACAACTTACCAACTACTTCTTTATCACGCGTGCGAGCAAACGCTAAACGGCGATTTGCTACACTGTCAGTCTTAGCCAGTGTGATTAAAGGTTCAATTACACGACGTAACTCTTTCGCTTTTGGCAAAGTAGTTTTGATGATTTCATGTTTCACCAAAGAACCTGCCATATTGCTGAACATCGCTTTACGATGGCTGCTGTTACGGTTTAATTGACGACCACTCTTACGATGGCGCATGACCCTATCCTTCTAACTAAACTAATATAGTGATTTAGATTATTCAGCTAGGCTTGCAGGTGGCCAATTTTCTAGGCGCATACCTAGAGATAGACCACGTGAAGCTAGCACGTCTTTAATTTCAGTCAGAGACTTCTTGCCTAAGTTAGGCGTTTTAAGAAGCTCGACTTCTGTGCGCTGAACTAAATCACCGATATATTGAATTTGCTCGGCTTTCAAACAGTTTGCTGAACGCACTGTTAGTTCAAGATCATCAACTGGACGAAGTAGAATAGGATCGAATTCTGGCTTCTCTTCTTTCTCTTCTGGCTCAGTAACATCACGTAAGTCTACGAATGCTTCTAGCTGCTCAGCTAAGATAGTCGACGCACGGCGGATCGCTTCTTCTGGATCTATAGTGCCGTTTGTTTCCATATCAATGATTAACTTGTCTAAGTCTGTACGTTGTTCAACACGTGCTGATTCAACCGAGTACGCAATACGTTCAACTGGGCTAAATGATGCATCAAGCAACAATCTACCAATTGGACGCTCATCGTCATCAGAGGATAAACGGCTAGATGCCGGCACATACCCACGACCACGTTCAACACGAATTCGCATGCTGATCGCACTATTATCTGCCGTTAAATGACAAATAATATGATCTGGGTTGGCAATGGTTACATCGCCGTCGTGCTGAATATCAGCCGCAGTCACAGGGCCTACACCAGACTTAGTCAGGGTAAGAAAAACTTCATCTTTACCTTCCAAAGTAACTGCTAGACCTTTAAGATTTAACAGAATTTCAATGATGTCTTCTTGTACGCCTTCTTTCGCGCTGTATTCGTGCAACACACCGTCGATTTCAACTTCGGTTACTGCACATCCTGGCATTGACGAAAGAAGTATACGGCGTAAGGCATTCCCAAGAGTATGACCGAAGCCACGCTCTAATGGCTCTAAAACTACTTTAGAACGAGTTGGGTTAATAGCGTCGATATCGACTAACCTTGGTTTTAGAAATTCTGTAACAGAACCCTGCATTTTATCCTCTCTTAACTCTTAACTTTACTTAGAGTAAAGTTCGACGATTAGTTGTTCATTGATGTCCGCAGACAGGTCTGAACGCTCTGGTAGGCGTTTGAAATTACCTTCCATTTTCTTACCGTCAACTTCAACCCAAGTCGGTTTTTCACGTTGCTCGGCTAGTTCTAGAGCAGCGATGATACGAGCTTGTGTCTTAGACTTTTCACGGATAACTACTACATCTTCTGGAGTAATTACGAATGAAGGAATGTTCACTACACGACCATTAACTAAAACCGCTTTGTGGCTTACTAACTGACGTGCTTCAGCACGTGTGCTTGCAAAACCCATGCGGTATACAACATTGTCTAAACGTTGCTCTAAAAGCTGTAACAAGTTTTCACCTGTGTTGCCCTTAAGGCGAGCAGCTTCTTTGTAGTAGTTACGGAATTGCTTTTCTAATACACCGTAGATACGACGTACTTTTTGCTTTTCACGTAATTGTAAACCGTAATCAGATAAGCGACCTTTACGAGCGCCGTGCTGACCAGGTGCAGTCTCAAGTTTACACTTAGAGTCGATAGCTCTTACGCCGCTCTTAAGGAACAGGTCAGTACCTTCACGACGACTCAGCTTGAGCTTAGGGCCCAAATATCTTGCCATGTTATTTCTCCTAACCTATTGTTAAACGCGACGTTTCTTCGGTGGACGACAACCATTGTGTGGTATTGGCGTCACGTCAGTAATGTTGGTGATACGGTAACCAGCAGCATTCAAAGCACGTACAGCAGATTCACGACCTGGACCTGGACCTTTGATGAAAACTTCTAGATTTTTTAAACCGTATTCTTGAGCAGCAGTACCTGCACGCTCTGCAGCAACCTGAGCAGCGAATGGTGTAGATTTACGTGAACCACGGAAACCTGAACCACCGGCAGTAGCCCATGATAGTGCATTACCTTGACGGTCGGTAATTGTAACAATAGTGTTGTTGAAAGAAGCATGAACATGAGCCATACCATCAGCAACTTGCTTTTTAACCTTTTTACGACGAATTGGTGTCTTAGCCATAATACTATCCCCTTATCGCTTAATAGGCTTACGAGGACCCTTACGGGTACGCGCGTTAGTCTTTGTTCTTTGACCACGTAGTGGTAAAGAGCGACGGTGACGTAGGCCACGGTAACAACCAAGGTCCATAAGGCGCTTGATATTCAAAGTAACTTCACGACGAAGATCACCTTCTACAGTGTACTTGCCAACTGCTTCACGCAATACGTCAAGTGTTTCGTCTGAAAGTTCACCGATTTTTGTGGTTTCGGCGATACCAGTCGCTACTAAGATAGCCTTAGAGCGAGTCTTACCTATGCCATAAATAGCTGTTAAACCAATAACTGCATGTTTATGATCAGGGACGTTAATGCCAGCGATACGGGCCACTAACACATCTCCTATATTTGAATTCGGTTATCATCTGTTTGAAGAGCCCGTAAGGATACTCAAACGAAGACCAAATCACAACTGAAAACACAGGCCGAGAAACCTCAGCCTGCACGACTTATAAATTAACCTTGCCTTTGCTTATGCTTAGGCTCACTGCAAATTACACGTACAACACCGGCACGTTTAATAACTTTACAGTTACGGCATATTTTCTTAACGGAAGCACGTACTTTCATTGCTCAACTCCGTAAACTGACCTTATCGACCGTAGCCTTTAAGGTTCGCTTTTTTCAGCACAGAATCATATTGATGAGACATCATATGAGTCTGTACTTGTGCCATAAAGTCCATGATCACAACAACGATAATCAAAATTGATGTACCGCCGAAGTAGAATGGCGTTTGCCATGCCATGGTCATGAATTCGGGCACCAGACAGATAAAGGTTATATACAAAGCACCTGCCAATGTCAGGCGTGTCATCACTTTATCAATGTATTTCGATGTCTGCTCGCCTGGACGAATACCTGGGATAAATGCGCCAGATTTTTTCAGGTTATCTGCTGTTTCACGTGGGTTAAAAACCAACGCTGTGTAGAAAAAGCAGAAGAAGATAATAGCCGCAGCTAAAACTATTGCATACAAAGGCTGACCTGGAGTCAACGTTGTAGCAATCGCTTGTAGCACATCAGCGACAGGACCTTCACCCTGGCCGAACCAGCTGGCAATAGTACCAGGGAACAGAATTATACTGCTAGCAAAGATTGGTGGAATAACACCCGCCATGTTTACTTTTAGTGGTAAATGCGTGCTTTGGGCAGCAAATACTTGACGACCTTGTTGGCGCTTTGCGTAGTTAACGACGATACGACGTTGTCCACGTTCAAAGAACACTACAAGATAAGTAACAGCGAATACGATTACCGCAATCAATAACAGTGCTAAAACATGTAAATCACCTTGGCGCGCCATTTCGGCTGTCGAACCAATAGCAGACGGCAGGTTAGCTACAATACCAACAAATATTAGAACTGAGATACCGTTACCGATACCACGTTCAGTTATTTGCTCGCCCAACCACATCAGGAACATAGTACCAGTTACTAAACTCACCACTGCGGTGAAGTAGAAACCGAGACCTGGGTTAACAACTAACCCGTCCATCATACCCGGTAAGCTTGTGGCAATACCGATCGATTGGATAGTAGCAAGCAAGAGCGTGCCGTAGCGTGTGTACTGGCTAATTTTCTTACGACCTTGTTCACCTTCTTTCTTAAGCTCTATAAACGGAGGATACATATGCGTTAATAGTTGCGTAATAATTGAAGCTGTGATGTAAGGCATTATACCCAGTGCTAACACCGAAGCGCGCTCAAGCGCACCACCGCTGAACATGTTGAACATTTCAACAATGGTGCCCTTTTGTTGCTCGAAGAAATCGGCAAGTACAGCGGCGTCAATCCCAGGGATTGGCACAAATGAACCTAGACGGTAAATAATGATAGCGCCCAATACGAATAGTAATCGACGTTTCAATTCCGAAAGCCCACTTTGTGCACTTTGTGTATCTTGACCTGGTTTAGCCATTAGTACTTCCTTAGTCTTCTACCTTGCCTCCGGCGGCTTCGATAGCTTCGCGAGCACCTTTAGAGGCTTTAAGGCCTTTAACGGTAACAGCGCGTGAAACTTCGCCAGATTTAACAACTTTAACGAACAGAACGTTCTTTTTAACTAGACCAGCTGCCTGTAGCGTACCTAGGTCTACCACATCGCCTTCAACTTTAGCGATCTCGTATAGGTTTATTTCTGCAGATACTAAAGATTTGCGAGAAGTGAAACCAAACTTAGGTAGACGACGTTGCATAGGCATTTGACCGCCTTCAAAACCAACGCGTACTTTACCGCCAGAACGTGACTTTTGACCTTTGTGACCACGGCCACCAGTCTTACCTAGACCAGAACCGATACCACGACCAACACGTTTACCAGCAGATTTAGAACCTGCAGCAGGAGAAAGTGTATTCAAATGCATTCGAATTACCCCTCAACCTTAACCATGTATGAAACTTGGTTGATCATACCACGTACACATGCTGTGTCTTCTAACTCAACAGTGTGATTGATACGACGTAAACCAAGACCGCGTAATGTAGCTTTATGTTTCGGTAAACGACCGATAGAGCTCTTTACTTGTGTTACTTTTACAGTTTTATTAGCCATGGTTTACCCCAGAATCTCGTCTACTCGAAGACCACGTTTTGCAGCGATCGACTGAGGAGAATTCATATTCTCAAGAGCTGAGATCGTTGCACGTACAACGTTGATCGGGTTAGTAGAACCGTAACATTTAGAAAGTACGTTCTGCACACCAGTAACTTCTAGTACTGCACGCATAGCACCACCTGCGATGATACCAGTACCTTCAGATGCTGGTTTCATAAACACAAGAGAGCCAGCATGACGTCCTTTAACAGGATGCTGTAATGTGTTGCCATTTAGGTCTACGTTGATCATGTTACGACGTGCTTTTTCCATTGCTTTTTGAATAGCAGCTGGAACTTCACGTGCTTTACCATAACCGAAACCTACTTTACCTGCGCCGTCACCAACTACAGTTAGTGCAGTGAAGCTAAAGATACGACCACCTTTAACTACTTTAGACACACGGTTCACCGCGATTAGCTTTTCAGCTAGATCAGGCTGTTGTTGCTTTGCTTCTACGTTAGCCATTGTCTACTCCTAGAATTGCAAACCGGCTTCACGCGCAGCATCTGCTAGCGCCTTCACACGGCCGTGATATTTAAAGCCACTGCGATCAAAAGCAATCTTTTCGATGCCTTTGTCAGCCGCACGTTCAGCAACCGCTTTACCAACTGCTTGCGCAGCTGCAACGTTGCCTGTGCCTTTAACTGTTTCGCTAATAGCTTTCTCAACAGTAGAAGCAGCAGCCAGTACATTACCCTCAGCGTTTACAACTTGAGCGTAAATGTGACGTGGCGTGCGGTGGATAACAAGACGCGTTGTGCCTTGTTCAATATAATTTCTACGAGTGCGTTTAGCACGACGTAGACGAGCTGTTTTTTTATCCATCGTCTTACCTTACTTCTTCTTAGCCTCTTTACGGCGTACATTCTCATCTGAATAACGAACACCTTTACCTTTATAAGGCTCAGGTTTACGGTATGCACGAATGTTAGCAGCTGTTTGACCAACTAACTGCTTATCTACGCCCTTAACTAGAACTTCTGTTTGGCTTGGAGTTTCAATCGTAATTCCTTCAGGAACTGCGAAATTAACTGGGTGTGAGAAACCAAGAGTTAAATCTAATGTTTTACCCTTAGCTGCAGCACGGTAACCAACGCCTACTAACTGAAGTTTCTTCTCGTAACCTTCATGCGTACCAACAATCATATTGTTGATTAGAGCGCGAGCAGTACCTGCTTGTGCCCATGCATTGGCTACGCCTTCACGAGGTAAAGTTGTAATAACGTTGTCGTTAAGTTGTACTTCAACTGCAGAGTTGATAGTACGCGTTAATTCGCCGTTTTTGCCTTTAACTGTGATGTCCTGGCCTTTTAATGTAACTTCTACACCGGCAGGAACATTAATTGGTGCCTTTGCTATGCGAGACATAGTTCCCCTCCGATTAAGCTACAAAACCAATGATTTCACCACCAACACCAGCACTACGTGCGGCGCGGTCTGTCATTAGGCCTTTAGAAGTTGATACGATAGCGATACCTAGACCACCCATTACCTTTGGTAATTCGTCACGTCTCTTATAGATACGTAAACCAGGGCGGCTAACACGCTGGATATTTTCAATAACAGCTTTGCCTTCGAAGTATTTCAACTCGATAGAAAGCTCAGGTTTAACATCACCGCTGATTGTGAAATCAACGATATAACCTTCATCTTTTAATACTTTAGCTAATGCTACTTTCAGCTTTGAATTAGGCATCGTTACAGATACTTTTTTCGCTGACTGACCGTTACGAATTCGTGTAAACAAATCCGCGATAGGATCTTGCAAGCTCATAGTCTTACTCCCGTGATTCTATTACCAGCTAGCCTTTTTAAGGCCAGGAATTTCACCGCGCATAGCTGCTTCGCGAACTTTAATACGGCTCATGCCGAATTTGCGAAGGTAACCATGTGGGCGGCCCGTAATGTTACAACGATTACGTTGACGTGCAGGGCTAGAATCACGTGGTAAAGCTTGTAGCTTAAGTACCGCGTCCCAACGATCATCGTCAGATGTTTTCACATCACTGATGATAGCTTTTAGTGCTGCGCGCTTTTCAGCGAACTGAGCAACTAATTTCGTGCGCTTTGCTTCGCGCGCTTTCATAGAATTCTTTGCCATAACCCTACCCTTATTTCTTGAATGGGAAGTTAAACGCTTCTAACAACGCACGGCCTTCCTCATCTGTTTTCGCAGATGTAGTGATTGTGATATCCATACCGCGTACGCGGTCTACTTTATCATAATCAATTTCTGGGAAGATGATTTGTTCACGTACGCCCATGCTGTAGTTACCACGTCCATCAAAAGACTTAGCACTTACACCACGGAAGTCACGGATACGTGGGATAGCGATTGAAACCAAACGCTCAAAAAAGTCCCACATACGCTCGCCGCGTAGGGTTACTTTACAACCAATTGGGTAGCCTTCACGTACTTTAAAGCCAGCAACAGATTTGCGTGCTTTAGTAATGAGTGGCTTCTGACCAGCGATTGCTTCTAGATCCGCAACAGCGTTGTCTAGAATTTTCTTGTCAGCTAGGGCTTCGCCCACGCCCATATTCAATGTGATCTTTTCGATCTGAGGGACTTGCATGACAGAGCTGAAACCAAACTTCTCTTGAAGTTCAGCAACTACTTTGTCTTTATATACTTCATGCAGTTTCGCCATCATTCTACTCCAACTATTAGATAGTTTTACCAGTAGATTTAAAGATACGTAATTTCTTACCATCTTCAATCTTGAAACCTACACGATCTGCTTTACTCGTTTCCGAGTTGAAGATCGCAACGTTTGATACGTCAATAGACGCTTCTTTCTCAACAATACCACCTGGCTGGTTCAATTGTGGAACCGGCTTTTGGTGCTTCTTGATTAAGTTAATGCCTTCGACAAATACTCGACCAGACTCGGTAACAACTGAAAGCACTTTGCCGCGCTTACCTTTGTCTTTACCTGCTAGAACGATTACTTCGTCATCACGACGGATTTTTGCTGCCATGATTGACTCCTTACAGTACTTCTGGGGCTAGTGAAACGATTTTCATGAACTTATCATTACGAAGTTCGCGAGTCACAGGGCCGAAAATACGTGTACCAATTGGCTGCAAGTTATCATTTAAGATAACAGCCGCATTGCTGTCAAAACGGATCAAAGAACCATCTGGACGACGAACGCCTTTCTTAGTACGCACAACTACCGCGTTTTTAACATCACCTTTCTTCACTTTACCGCGAGGAATCGCTTCTTTAACAGAAACTTTAATGATGTCACCAATCGCTGCATAACGACGGTGCGAACCGCCTAAGACTTTAATACACTGCACTTTGCGAGCGCCGCTGTTATCAGCAACTTCCAGCTGAGTTTGCATTTGGATCATGTTAATGACCTCCGGTGTAGTTATTACAACTGTCTTAAATTTGTTTAAAATCAAGACATTTAGGTTAAAAACCACTCAAAAAACAATCTAGTTGTCTCCCAAGGGCGGGCAATTGTATCAGCATTGCGGGGGTAGTGGTAGGTTATTTTTTAATTAATTTAGAATAACGAGGATGGTTGTTTTGTCGATGAAACATATTTTGCTATTTTAGCATTGATTATAAAACAATCAGGGCAATTTTATGCCCTGATTGTTTTATCACCGAATAAAATCGGCATTATTTGCCAAACAAACCTTTTAACTTATCTTTAATTTTATCTTTCGCTTTTTCTTTTACTTCATCTTCTGCCGCTTTGCTTACATCTAAGCTGATGCCAACATCATGAAATGGTCCTTTGATTCGCACTGGAATTTTAAAGCCGGTACTGTCATCTTGGGTACCCTGTCCTTCGAGAGAATCGACTATGCCTGTCACTAAGCGGTAGTTAACTGTCGTTGCTGGTAGATTAACATCCCCTTCACCACTAATACGTACTAATGGACTTAACAAACTCAGATCTGTGTTTTTACCTACGCCATTGGTAAAGTTAAAGCTACCCGTTAGCGCAGAGAAGTCGGTTTGCTGGGAATTATCAAAGCCAGTATCTAGTCCTTGTGATATTGCACCAAAGTTACCCTTAATTAGCTCTTTGCCTTTGCGAACCATTTCAGCAATGTTGGCGCCTTTTACTGCACCATCGGCAAATTCAAATGCTAGTTTACCCTGTAGGGCACTCATAAAGTCTTTTTGGCTCTGACCTGATGTTGCTAAGTCCCAATTGAGTGAGCCTTTGCCCATTAGCTTATCGAAGCCAGCGGCATCTGTTAGCAATGGTTGTGCATCTATTTTATCTAACGAGAAGTTGGTGCTGATTTTGTAAGGAGCTTGTTTCGCATTAACCGTTACTGTGCCTTTACCATTACCTTCGTAGGCGGCAAACTTATCTAGGCTGATCTTTGCTACGCCTTTGTTAAGGTTTACAGTGAATTGATTAGCACCAAGTTTGATTTCATTTGCTTTTAAGCCACTTGAACGGATCACCACATTCGCATCTAAGGCATTTAAGCCACTTAAATCCATTTTTGTGTCATCCCATACAATTGGTTTGGCTGGCTCGTCACTTTTAGGTTCTGGTTTATCTGCTGGCGCTACCACCTCAGGTAAGTAAGGATTTAAGTCCAGCATACCTAAATCGATGTCAGCATTAACGGCTAAACGCTTACCTAAATTAAGCTCGCTTTTTCCTTTGATCTCTAATGCATCAAGAGTGGCGACTAATTCAGCTAGGTTGAACTTATCACCTTGCATACGCATTTTGCCGCTAACACTAAATGCATTAAAGGCGCTTTCTTTAGCGTTCAGCTCGACTCCCTGCCATTTAGCAATGTCTTTTACTGAATCACCACTGAGCGCTAATTGACCTTGAATATCTTTACCTTGACCGGCTATTAAGCCTTTAAACTCAACATCAACCAACTTTGAAGTGACATCAGTTGTCACATTAAATGTATCACCTTCTATTGCTTTAGCTGGGTTATCAACTGTTACATCAAGCTCAAAGCGCTCTTGCATATAAGTGATCCCACCTTTGACTTCGAGTGATTTATGCAGTGAAGGCAGTAAAATAGCTAATTCTAAATCGCTAATTTGCTGTTTAGCTCCCGTTTGACCATCTAAATAAGTAAACGACCCACCATATATAGCTACTTCACCTAATTGAATATCAAAGTTTTCAGGTAGTTTGACTGCCTCACCTGCTTGAGTTTGCTGCTCAGGTTTCGTAGCTACTGCATCAAATAACTGCCAGTTAGCTTTACCATTTTTATCTGTTTCAAGCAGAATGTTTGGTTCATTGATCACAAACTTTTCTAGTTTAAGTTCACCACCAAATAGCGAAAACCAAGGAATATGAACTGCAAGTTGCTGCATGCTTGCCATATCTGCACGTGAGCCAGTTTTCATATTGGCAAAATGCACATCTTCAAGTTCAAGCTTCAAAGAAGGAAAAACGGATAATGTTTTATCGCCTTTAATAGTTAAAGTACGCCCTGTGGTTTGCTCAACCTGCTCAGAGACTTTATTAAAAATGGCATCGGTTGGAATTAAAAACGGTGCAGCAATAATTAAAGCAACAAGCAATAATAATATGACACCAATAACTTTAAATAAGGTCTTCATGATGGTCCTTTCAAATGTGCAAATAATGTTCTTATCATAGCGGGAGTTAGCATTAAAATCATTGTGCAACGAATAAAAATGCTATTCCCTGCATTCTACATTGAATATATGAATTGTGACTGAAATATTTTGATACCTTTAGGTTACAAAAAACAACTTGACCAAATGATACCCCAAGGTTACATTGATACCTGTAGGTTACAAAAATATAAATTAACACTTTCACAGGATGGACTTTATGAAACAACAAGATATTAAAACCGAAGAAAAATTTATGAACCAAAACGCATGGTTTTCGATCTTCATGGGTATAACCTTACTAATTATTAGCGTTTACCCCATGCTTAATCACACATCAGCACCGCTGCTGTTTTTAGGAAGTGCTGCTTTTCTTGGTTCATTTTTTATGTTTGTGATCAGAGGTGGCTTTACATGGAAATTAAGTTACCGCCTGACTTATAAAGATGAGTATTTAAATACTATAGACACGATAGCCTATAAACATGTTGTACTCGCTCTGCTGTTTAGCATGGGGGCGATATATTTAGCTTCAGATAACCTTGCTGTTGATGTAACACACAGTACCATGGCCACCTTTTACTTAGCTGTTATGAGTTTGGTATATGGCTTTTCAATTTTTTGGCAAAGCCGTGATTAGGAGATAATGTGCAAAACCATATAGCTGAATTTCGCAAAGCCGCTGGGCTTTCACAGCAAGAGCTAGCCGATGCTATCGCCGTTTCACGCAAAACAATCAGCACGGTCGAAACATCACGCTTTACACCTTCAGTGATCATTGCATTGAAGATAGCTCGGCAGTTTGAAACTACTGTGGAGCAGTTATTTTCACTTGAAGAAGCAGATTAACCCCTTTAAATGCAATCTTGTGCAGATTTAACTTATCAAGATTGCATCCCCTGTATTCTCCGGTATGATGCACAGCCCTGTTGTTTTAAGACGTTTTGCGCTAAAATTAAACAACTGAAAAATGTATTTAACCGGAGTACCATCAGGCATGAAAAAATTGCTCATTTCACCTTCACAAATGGCATTAGGCGAACAAGAAGGCCATATTTATCAAAATATTCTAAAGCAGGCTTCTGAAATCAGCTTAAACCTGATGGCGGTGAAAATAGAAAATCATCCTGAAGACTTCTTAGGTTGGTGCTATGAACTACTTAATGCTAGCCGTGACCGTATTAATCATGACTTACTCGAAACCAATCAATTACCAATTTTAAAAAAGCTTAATGACTTATTAGTTTCAGCAATTAGCTTCTTACAATTGAAAACATTACGCGTAGCGCCTTGGCCTGTAGTTAGTGTATTTATAGAGCAACATAAAGATGTGTTAGCCCTTGATGAACAGTTACGCCTTGCCAACTATATAGCTGGTATTCGCGAGCAATCACTGAAAGAGATGATCCCTGAAGATTTATTAGCATTTAGTGGCAAACATACTTCTGCACTGGATCCAAGTAGTTATAATTTTGATGTTGAATGGTTTAGCTCTACTAAAAGCGCCAAAGCTTTTCATCAAATGCTTGCCGACCTGCCTGCATTATTTGATGAAGCATTAGCACATATACCTTTAGAAGGTGAAGTAACTGAAGCTGATTACCAAGAATTTGTGGTCAAATATTTAAAAGCCTTTACTGATAGCAATGAAAAGCCAACGCTTGCACCGGCAACTCGTCTATTAGCAATGCGCCGCCCAGATGTTTTTACACCAATTAATAACACCCGTTTAGATGCACTTTGTTCAGCATTGGCTATTACTAAATTAAATAATCGTGACTTTGCGCGTTATTGGCAGGATATTGTCCAAGCAGTTCATGGTATGTCTTGGTTTAAAATGGCAAGTGGTGACAGCGAGCTGGATCAACAACTTGTTGCAATCAAAGCGTTAATTCCGTGCTTTTTCTATCACGCAGACAAAAACACGCCTGAAAACTCTAACTACATCAAGTTATTGAGTAAACCAAAGCGTACAACAACCACTGGCACTAGAAAAGTGCGTCGTGGTAAAGAGTCTGCTGAAATACTTGTTGATCGCGCACTTGCTGCTGACGATATGCCTGAGCATATTCGCGCAAAGCGTGATTCAATTATCAGCGAAGTACAAAAAGGCCGTGGCGTGAACGAAACAATCAGCCTAATGCGTACTATTTTTGGTTAAACCACAGTAAAAAATACAAAAACCCGCTGCAACTGAGTTGTGCATGCGGGTTTTTTTACGCACCAATAAAGTGCGCAAGCTTCGTAAAAAACAATCTCATCCTTTCACTATAAATATTTATACCTTTGTTTATAAAGTAATTTAAATATAAATTATTGCTTTTCATTTAACTTGGCACAAGCAGTGCAATTATCCTAGTAGACAACTAAAAATAGGATCCGCAATTATAGACTGCAATCTAATTAATAATTGCGAGCCAAAAAATCAGCATAACAACAGGATACCAAACATGTTAAAACTAAAATCAGCAATTGCGATCAGCACACTTGTACTCATGGGTGCAACATCTACAGCAGCATATGCAGAAGTAACAGCCAATGCCGCAGCAACTTCAAACTACTTATGGCGTGGTCAAGAACAAACCGGTGGTGATGCTGCAATTTCAGGTGGTATTGATTATGCCAACGAATCAGGTTTTTATGCTGGTACTTGGGCTTCAAATGCAAGCTGGGCCGATGAAATGACCTACGAGCTTGATCTCTATGCTGGTTTTGGTGGCGATATTAATGAAAATATGAGCTACGACGTTGGCTACATCTATTACGCTTACCCTGATGCAGCTTCTGGCGCAGACGCTGATTTTTCTGAAATTTACGGTAGCATCAGTATGGGTGGCTTTAGCTTTGGCGCATCAGTTCTTGCAACTTCAGCCGCAAGCGGTGATGGCACAGACTTTGGTGATTCGTTATACCTGACTGCAGATTACGGTTTCGCAGTTGGTACTAATGGCACTGAAATGGCTTTACACTTAGGTCACTACTCTGGTGATTTTATTGGTGATGACGATATCATCGACTACGGCGTATCTATCTCTAAAGATGGCTTCACTTTTGGTCTATCTGATACCGATATGGATGACAGTGATATTAAGGCTTACGTTGCTTTTTCAATGGACTTTAGCCTATAAAAAAGAATGTGTTACTTGCTGCAACACTAAGGGCCGTAAGGCCCTTTCTCGATCTTGGTAAGCGGTAAGCGGCTAAGTTCAGATTTTATGTCAAGACTTACCCTCAACTCAGACTGCTTAAAACTTACAACTCCTATGGCACACTGTGCCCTGTTGAACCCTGCCAAATACGATACCATTGTTCACGACTGAGTTTTAACTGCTTAGCGGCAACAGCCGATTTAACACGCTCAATGTTGCCAGTACCCAGTACCACTGATGGGAAACTTGGGTGCATTAATAACCACGCGTAAACCACTTGATCAATAGAACTTGCACCAATTTCGCTACCGACTTGCTCAAGTACTTGACGCAGGCGAATCGCTTTTTCATCATTTTCTGCAAAAATGCGACCGCCAGCCAAAGGTGACCAACACATAGGTTTAATATCAAGTAACTGACATTGGTCTAAACTACCATCATCAAGTGCTTGCATTTCATACGGTGAAAATTCAATTTGATTGGTCACCAATTCAAAATCAAGACGCGACTGCAATAAACTTAGTTGTGATGGCGTAAAGTTTGATACACCAAAATCGAGTACATCACCATTTTGCTTAAGAGTAGTGAATGCCTCAGCTACTTCGTCTGCATTCATCAAATAATCAGGGCGATGAATAAGTAATGCATCTAATCTATCGGTATTAAAATGCTTTAACGATTGCTGTGCTGAGCTAATAATATGTGCGGCACTCGAATCGTAATGATTAGCTTGGCCTGCTAATCCTAAGCTTGCAAAAGCAGGTTTAATACCACACTTGGTAATAATTCTAATCTCATCTCGAATACTTGGCTTTAAAGCCAAGGTTTTACCAAACTCTGCTTCACAGCCATATCCACCGTAAATGTCAGCGTGATCGGTGTGCCTTACGCCAGCTTCAATTGCTTGCTCGAGAAAAGCTAAACACTGTTGTGGAGTAATTTGCCAATCTAATAATCGCCAAAACCCTAGTACTAGTTCGTCAATTTTACGCTCTGCGTTGTTCATTATTATCTCTCAACTATTTGGTGCACGATGCTAAAAAATGCCAGCCTCTATACGAATGGACTATATTCTACTAACTTAATATACTTTTAATAGAGAGAAGAAGATAATATATCCAGTATAGAAAAAGCACCCATTAAAAAGTGAGTGCGATGCTAACTATATGATTGAGTTAAATAAGGTTAAGGTACTTAACTAGTACAACTTTAACATGATCTTTGATTATTAAAAATTACTGCACTTTATACGGTACCTGTGCACAACTCACCTCAACTGTTTTTGGGTACCAAATAGGCCCAACTTCGTTAACAACCAGTTCTGCTAAGCCATTAGTAAATGATTTATAAGTGTGCACACTTTGCCATTGCGGATCAGGGCAAATCTCAGATAAATCAACCGCATTCGAGCCCTCATAAAGAGCGGCGGCAAAGTTGTGATGCCATTGCTCACTTTTATGGTTTTCAGCTAAGTCATCATATTCACCGTTATCAAAATGAATATTAGTACACCCCGCTAACACGACAATAAATACAATAGTGAACAACCCTGTTAACTTTTTCATATTCCAACTCCTTCGCTACCTTGCTCCTGACACCAGACTTTAATTGTGTGTGGTGCATAAATACCTAACGTGACTAACCCTAGCGCACCATCGGTAAATGTTTGTTGTGATTGCATTTGCACCACAGTTTGATCGCCACATACCTTTTTTACATCAACACGCTGCTCACCAACCAGTCCCCACATAAAAAATGGACGGCTATCTTGATAAGTTGGTTTTGAGCTAAGTTTAGCCATTTTTTGTGGTTGGATTGTTACAGCTGAACACCCTCCAAGCACAATAAATAACAAACTTATTAAAAAAATTCGCATAACTTAATCCTGATTAATTTAGTGGTGCAGAGTGTAAAATGAATGCCTACTAAAAAAAGTAAGAAACTGTATTGAAAATGTAGAAACAAACTGTATTCATTAGCTTGGCAAGCTTTTTTAGGAACTTTATCTTATTTAGAGCACCTAAAATGCAGTAACATTCTTTTTAGTCAAATTACTTTAAGGTCATTGATGCAGATAAAATCATTTTCTTTTATTGCTATTGTAGCAATTGCCATTGCTTTGCTAAGCATCACAGCATTGGCCACAGCACCATTATCAGACGAATATAAAGGCTTTACTGAAACAGCTCATACACTCACGCAAGATGTAACAACATCAAGGACCGATTATTTTTGCAGGGGAACTCAATGCATGTAGTGATGCAAGGCAAAAGGTAGCTATTACCGCACTTTATAAGCTTGGTTTCTCAAAAACGCTTTATATTGATGATAAACGGACAAATGCTTTTGGTCTTGCGCTTTAACAAATATAGCCCCGCGGTGTGACCGTTAATACAACCCGTGTGCCACAACAACAAAGCTCAGATCACAATCCTATAATGGTAAATTTACACCTAAATGAGGCTATAGATGAAACACTTACCCCATAATATATACGTTTTTATAGCGTGCCTTTTACTGTGCGTTAGTCGGCTAAGTGTTGCAGCAAGCGCAGATCAGGAAGTCAGTCACTTAATTAGTTTTATTAAGCAAAGTAAAGCAACGTTTATTCGAAATGGCGATGAACATAACAGTGAAGAAGCGGCTGAGCATTTAGCCATGAAATACCGAAAAGCCAAACGCTATGCAAAAACCGCTGATGATTTTATTGACAACCTTGCCAGCAAAAGTTCATGGAGTGGTAAAGCCTATACGGTTATTTTACCTGATAGTAGCACATTAACCGCTAGCAAATGGTTAACTGATGAATTAGCCCGTTTTAGAGCAATAGAAAAGCCGCAATAAATGCGGCTTTTCACCTTGTGAAAGTGGATATAAACCAAGTCTCAGCTAACGAACTCTAAAACTTAGCCAAGTTATCAACACTATCTTTATCAATTAACTTAACAAAAGGATCAACCCCTGCGAAAAGCGGCTTTTCTTTCACTTTTAGTTCAATGGTGTTAGTGCCGGTTACTAACCGGTGCTTTTGTGAATAAATCACAAAATCTTCAGCTAGTAGGTTTTCAGGATCATCGTTAAATAATGCAATATCAATCATTTCATCAAGTGGTTGCTCTGCTTCTTCACCTTGACCATCGGCACGCTTTTTAGCGGCCTCGACAGTTAGAGTGACCGTGTACAAGCCATCACTATCAGCCTCATCAGATACTTTCGCTTCTTTCATTGTCAGCTCATATAAAGTGATATACATAAACTGATCATCAATGAACGCTTGCTCTGCGGGAGTCGCGTCACGTTTCAAATAACTAAGTAAATCTAACGTGGTCGGGTAAGGATTACTTTGATATTTAAAGTCACTAACAAACTCTTTTAAAATGCTGTTTAAACGCTCCTCACCAAACAAATCATGCATGGCCATCATCACCACTGAACCTTTTTGGTAATAAATATGCGCTTGGCTTTCTACTTTATACAGCGGCATTTCTTGATACGCTTCAACCGAGCGACCTTGCAAATACTTATCAAGTTCATACTTTAAGAATTTACGTAGCTTTTGCTCACCGTATTTTTTCTTAAGTACCATAATTGCGCTGTATTGCGATAAACTTTCTGACAATACTGCAGCACCTTGCACATTAGCTCCGGTAACCTGATGCCCCCACCACTGGTGAGCCACCTCATGAGCAGTAACATAGTAAGGCACATCAATCTTAGTACTGTCTCGGTTATCTGTAATAAAGCCTATTTGCTCTGAATAAGGTACAGTATTAGCAAAGCTTTGTGCAAATGACTCATAACCAGGGAACTCAATAATACGCATTTGCTTATGTTGATAAGGACCAAACTCCGCAGAAAAATAATCAATTGAATCAGTAACCGACTCAATCATACGATCCACGTTCCACGTATGGTCTTGATGGTAATAGACTTCAACATTTACTCCATTATGCGTTATTTTTTTAGACTCTAAACGAGCGGATAAAATGGCATAAAAGTTTATTATTGGTGAATCCATTTCATAACGGAACGTGCGTCGTCCGTCAGTCACTGTTTCACTTTTTAAATAACCTGGTGCAATTGCAAATTGCGACTCATCAGTAGTAATGGTTGCAGCAAAGTTGATAAAACCACCATTCGCGCCAAACATGCTTTGTTTGTAATACTGAGTGTCTTCAAGTTTATTAGCACGCTGTAGCTCAGGTAA
This sequence comes from Pseudoalteromonas sp. SR41-8, assembly GCF_014163915.1. Classification (NCBI taxonomy): domain Bacteria; kingdom Pseudomonadati; phylum Pseudomonadota; class Gammaproteobacteria; order Alteromonadales; family Pseudoalteromonadaceae; genus Pseudoalteromonas; species Pseudoalteromonas sp. SR41-8. Next base: position 24,771 of record NZ_JACJEE010000039.1, on the reverse strand, counting down.
GCCACGTTTACGACGCTCATGTTTATCCGTTAATTGATAACTGTCGTTATAACCAAAGCGCGGGAATAAGCGCCAATTATCAATAAAGGTGCCATTAGCAACAAGCTTAGTATCGGTGTTGCTATCGGCAAAACCTTGGTGGCTGCGCTCGACTGAAATCTCACCTTTGCGCACTTCACCAGGCATTAATGGCTGAGTAAATTCAAACCACGCTGAGTTATAGTCAGGCAATTGTTCAGTGATGTCCCCTCCGGCAATTTTAACACTCCACTGAGGGCTGTTATCCGGTTTACTCACCAAAAATCGCTTAATTGCTTGCTCACTAGTATTGGTAATAAGCACATTGGCAGTGGCGAGTATTTTGCGCTGCTGTGGATATATCGCAACATTAAGATCAACGTCAGTGATTATCGGCAGTGGGTCATCTTTATACTGCACAAACTGTTGCTCGTATTCAACTTGCAAGTTTTCAAGTTGATCTTTAGTATAAAAATCATTCAGCACTCTTGTATTATAATAAATTTGTGCGCCCGCAGCGATAAATACCACTAACCCAAGTACTGCCGCCGCTTGCCCTTTTCGACCTAAGTTATATTTTAACTGCGCAAAACGATTGCGTAAGCTTTGTGACGGGCCACGGTGCCACAATGCAAGCCCAATAACGGCTAGCACCACACTTAACCCTCCCCAATAAAGTGTGTACCATGCCACTCCAGTTAAGTAATGACCATAACCGTTAATATCTGAATAAGCAGCAGGACTTGATTGGGCAAAATGAAACATATTATGACTAAACCCATAATTACTTAGCACTATTGACACTAAATAATACAGTCCAAATAATCCCATGCCGATGTATTTATTAGCACTGATTATCTGCAGAAAAAAGGCCAGAATAGCGAGCATTACAAAAGGTAAAAAAGCAAAATAACCTAACCTAAATAGGTATTGTCCAAGCTCTAAATTAAACTGTCCTTTAATTAGCTGTACAGTAATTGTCAGTACCATACTAAAAATATAAAGCAGACCAATAACACTCACTAAAGCCAATAGCTTAGACACCCAAAACACACTATTATGCACCGGAAAGCTATCGACAATATCACCCATGCCGCTATTGCGTTCACGCCATACTAGCTCAGCGCTGTAGTACACAATAACAATAGTAATTAATAGTCTTATTGCATTTTGAATGATACCAACCATGTTTTGAGTAACAGGCCAATTAACTGTGCCATACCAACCAACTGGAGCTAGTAATGGCACCATAAGTACAGCTAAAGTAATAATACCTAAAATCAAAAATGGCGCACTGATAACAACTTGTTTAAACTCAAAAGCACAGCGCAATAATAGCTGTTGTTTGAAAGAACTTGCGCTCGCTTTGTGATTTACCGAAGAAGCAATGAGAGCCGCCTCTTTTTGTTTAGTTAAATTAGAGGCAGCGAGTTTCTTCTTTTCGCGCTTGATAACAATGCGAGATGACAGCTTGCCTGAGGCAAAAAATATAACAGCTGCCAATATAACCCATAATATACGATTAAATAGTAAAACCCCTGTTAGCTCTAACGTTTGAGTATTTTTATCACTCGCAGTCCAATAACGAGTAATATCAAGTAATGAGCCACTTGCAAAAGGATCGGCATAACCCACTATCCATCGAAACGCTAAATCATCAAAGTAAACAGATACGGTAGAGTAGGCGATTAAAAATGCAACCGCGGTAAGATATACTGCCATCATTGAGCGAAAATACGTTGCCACACCATTAAATATAGCCGCTAAAACAAACAAGCTAGGCACTGCCATATAAAAATAGGCCGTTAAGTAATAGCCTAACTTGTTATCTCCTACCAACTCAGGATCAAGCCAACCAACTAGCAAACCAAAACCAGATCCTAAATATATTCCCAGCGGTACAAACGCAAAAATAAGCGCAACAACACAGTACGAACCTAAAAAGCGCCCTAATTGATACATTAATGGCTTGAATGGCTTGCTAAAAACTAGCTCTGACATATTCGTTTCATCATTACGAATCGCAGAACCAGCAACAAAATTTACCACTAAAAAAATAGCAAACTGAAGCAAAATACTAACTAGCATCAAGATACTAAATGGTGAATTCACATTAACGTTGCTGCCACCAAGTAAGACGTTGTCACTGCTACTTGCAAAAAAAGCCACTAAAAAAAAGATTAAAGCGGTTACATAAAATGAAGGCTGACGTATAAAATAACGCAGCTCAAAGGTAAGCATATTTAAAAACATGATATCCCCCCTACGCTGCACTGATATTACGATGCTGATGCAAAGTAGAAAAATACACATCTTCTAAGTTAGCATGACTAGCAGTAAACCCTTCAGGAGCTTGCTCACCATACACATTTAAAATTGTCTGCCCAGCGAATAAACGCTTTGAAATCACTGGTAGATGCTGTTCAAGCTCTTGCGCTTCAGTTTGGCTAGTTGTTTTTTGCCAAATTTTACCTTGGAGTTTATCAGTAAGTGCTATTGGGTTACCTTCAAGTAAAATTTTGCCACTGGCTAATACCGCCATATTAGGGCAAAGCTCCGCGACATCTTCAACAATGTGAGTTGATAAAATGACCACTTTTTTCTCGCCAAGGCTTACTAATAAATTATGAAAACGATTACGCTCTTCAGGATCAAGACCTGCTGTTGGCTCATCAACAATCAGTAAATCAGGGTCACCAAGTAATGCTTGTGCGATACCAAAACGCTGGCGCATACCACCAGAAAAACCACTCACGGCTTTATTACGATGCTGATACAAATTTGTATGTGCCAACAAGCCTTCAACCGACTCTTTACGCAGTGCTTTATTATCGAGCCCTTTTAAAACAGCCATATGATCAAGTAAGTCATAAGCTGAAACTCGCGGATAAACACCAAAATCTTGTGGTAGGTAGCCTAAACGCTGACGAAGCGCTTGTGGGTCTTTAAATGCATCAATACCGTCAAAGATCACAGAACCTGCATCGGCTGACTGCAAAGTGGCAACAGTACGCATTAACGATGATTTACCGGCGCCATTTGGTCCAAGTAATCCAAACAGACCTTTTCCTATTGATAAATCAACCCCTTGTAGTGCGTGCACCCCGTTATCGTAAGTTTTTGATAACCCAGTTATTGATAGCATTTTTACTTCCTAGTATTTGATTATAATAATTATTTATACGAAGTAAGTTACATTACCAGTAAGTTAGTAACAATAGCAGGAGGTTGTAATTTTGTAACAGAATGAAAACAGAAAAGCCGCAATAAGTGCGGCTTGGTTTCACTCTTAGGAGAGGTGAACTTAAATTCTGAAGTAACACTAACTCAAAGCTGTATTTAATACTGCAGTAGTTATTTTCATCATCAGTTTGCACTAGCGATAACTTTATATAACTAAGTTATCGACAAAATCTGCCTGCACTAATGATTTTTGAATGTCTAAATAATGACTGCCGGTATGCTCGGCTGAGTATTCAAAGCATGTGCTTGTAATAATGTTGCTTTGTTTTTAGCTACCCATGCATTCTTAATTTCGAACTATACTGTATGAAAACATAGCTGAACAATCTGTGAACACAATGTGCAATTAACAATCATTATTTTAGGAAATAACATAACTGTAAAGTAGATATTACTTGCACCTAATCTCGCTACTGGGTATAAAAATAGTTATCAACATTTAATAAGAAGCGAAAAGCCATGCAGCAACATGACCACCAACCACTTACAGACTTTATTGAATATCCACATGAACAGATGCTTGAACGCGCTAATGAGTTTTTAACGACCAGCCAACGTCGTCATACAATTCGTAGTTTTAGCGACCGACCGGTGCCAAAAGATATTATTCAAACCTGCATTAAAGCCGCAGCTACAGCACCAAGTGGTGCAAACCACCAACCGTGGCATTTTGTAGCAATTAATAGTAGTGATGTGAAAAAGCAAATTCGTGAAGCAGCCGAGAAATTAGAACGCTCATTTTATGAAGGCCGCGCTGGTGAAGAGTGGTTAGATGCTCTAAAGCCATTAGGCACTGATGCCAGCAAACCTTATTTAGAGCATGCACCTTGGCTAATTGCCGTATTCAGCCAAAAGAAAGGCGGCTTAAATACTGATGATAAAAACACCAACTACTATGTGCATGAGTCAGTCGGTATTGCCACCGGCTTTTTAATTCAAGCATTACATCGCGCAGGGCTTGCAACACTGACTCACACACCTAAACCAATGAGCTTTTTAACCGACATTTGTGGCCGCGACAAAGACAACGAACGCCCCTATATGCTGCTCATTGCCGGTTACCCAAGTGATGATGCTACTGTTCCTAATCATGCCTTGGTGAAAAAATCACTCGATGAAGTTGCGACCTTCATTTAGGTTTAAAATCCACCGCTAATGTGTCGCCGGCGTTAAGCCCGGCGATAATATGCTGTTTAGCATTAATCACCTCCCCTAAACGAACAAAGCGGCGCTCAATCTTTTGCTCGTTAATAACATATACCATGGCTAATTGACCGTACTCATGCACCCAACTTGGCTCAATTAAAATTCCTTGCTCGGTATCCAGTGGCAAGTGAAGCTGTCCATATAAACCAGGCATCAAGTTTGATTGTGTTGGCAACTCTAAACGAATTAACATACTACGTGCAGCACTATCGGCAATCGGAACAATTTCACTCACCACCGCAACAGCGGTTATATTAAGTGAAGGCAAACTGACCGTTAAGCTTTGACCCAGTGTGAGGCTAATTGCCTGACGTTCTCGCACATTAAATTCAAGCTGTAATTGTTGTGGATTATAAAGTGCCAATAAAGGTGAACCAGGCACTGCGGTATCACCTGGTTCAACTAACCGCTCTACAACAACTCCAGAAATGGGCGCTTTTATACGGGTAAATTCAAGTGCGACTTGTGCTTGGGTTTGCTGTTGCTTGGCAACAGCTAAGCTTGCGGTTAAGTTATCAAATTTCGCTTTTGCCTCATCATTATCACTAACCGATACCAACCCTTGTGAATATAAGTCAGTTACGCGCTTAAGCTGTTTATCAGCTTGTGTAAGTGACGCTTGAATGGCTTTTATTTGCGCATCACTTTGTGCCAATTGCGCTTTAAAATCGTCTTGCTGCAAAGTAATGAGAACATCGCCTTGCACAACACTATCACCAGCACGTACATTTAAACGTTCCACTTGTGCCATCACTCGTGACGAAATTTGCGTGTTTTGTTTTGCAATCACAGTACCGGGAACATCTTCACTGCGCTTGATCGCCGTCAGCTCAACGGTAGCGACTTTTCCCTCATATGTCGTTGCTAATACGGGTTTATTTCCTGCGGCTTGTTTATTTGAAAAGCTGCCTGCCATATAAAGCACAGCAACAATAATCACTAACAACGCAATGATTGAGCCGAACAGTTTTGATTTACCTTGCATGAGCTTCATCCTCGGTTGTTTGTGTGTTCGCAAACACTAAATAATAAACTAGCGGCACCACAAACAACGAAAACAATGTTGATGCCACAATGCCAAAAATAATAGCGATAGCAAGACCACTAAATACGGGGTCTAACGTAATCACTAAGTTGCCTAATAAAGTTGTGCCAGCAGTCAGTAATACTGGCCGCATCCGCGTTGTGCCTGCGGCAATCAATGCCGCTTTTATTGCCATCCCTTGCCCGCGAGCTTGATTAATAAACTCAACTAAAATAAGCGAGTTACGCACCACAATACCAGCAAGTGCTATCATGCCGATCATCGCTGTTGCGGTGAATAGCACAGGCTCTGGAGCACCGGCTATGGAGCGCTCACCAAACTGATTTAATAACCAAAAACCCGGCATAATACCAATCACAGTAAGTGGAATAGCCGACATAATAATCAGTGATAAACTGGCAGATTGCGTTTGTATTCGTAAAATAATAAAAATGGCGGTTAACGCAAAAGCAAACGCAATTCCCATATCTCTAAACACATCAATTGTGATCCGCCATTCACCTTCACCACTAAACGTTACATGCGTGCCTTGTGGTAATTGCCAAGCCTGAGTTCCACCGTTATTAAAAAAGCTGCGGGCTAACCAATTTGTTTGCTCAAAATCATCGCTACTTACATTTAAATCAGCGTTTACGTCCGCAATGATTTCTGCAGGAGTACGACCATTAAGCTCTGCCATCACGTATACAACCTCGCGTTGGTCTTTACGCATAATCGGTTTTGCGACATTTAGGTTATGAAATTCACCCAGCTCAGATAAAGCCACCAACGGTCGTGGCGCACTAGTTAAACCAAACTCATTAGTTGATTTTGCCAGCTCTCTATCACCTCTGATTTGTATAGCAAGCAGTTGCGCTAATTGGTTTCGCTGCTGATATGGTAATTGCATTTTGATCTCAACGGGCTGCGTTTCACCACTGACATACATTACGCCCACATTTTTACCCGCAGATGCAATCGTTAATGTATTGGCAATATCTTGTGTTGATACCGCCGACAAAGCCGCCTTGGCTTTATCGGTAATAAAGCGCTGCATCGGTGCCATGGCTGCAATACTTGTATCAACTTCAACCACATGGGGCTCTTGCTTCAGTCGTTGTGCAACTTGTTGAGCCGCTTGATGGTGGGTTTGCGTATCAACAAACGGATCACGATACACTTCAGCCACTAAGGTGCTAAATACTGGCGGCCCGGGTGGAACTTCAACCACTTTTATCACAATGCCGTTAACGGCCAATGGCTCAAGCTGTTTACGTAAACGCATCACGACACCATGAGACTGTTGCTCGCGCTGCGCTTTGTCTAATAGTAATACTCTAAGCTCAGCTAAATTAGCGGCCTCACGGCGATAATAACCGCGCACCATACCATTAAAATCCATGCTTGATGGTTGCCCAACATACGCAGCTATTTCACTTACTTCACTAAGCTGCCATGTTATAGCTTGTACTTTACGAACGGTCAGTGTTGTTTGCTCCAGATTCGTCCCCTCGGGCATATCTATCAGTACTTGTAGTTCATTTTTATTATCAAACGGCAATAACTTCAGCGGCACCATTCGCATCACGGGCAGCAATGCACTGATAATAAATAATCCTAAGGTTGCCCATAAAATCAGTTTTGCGCGCCCTTTACTGGCCAGTAAAGGCGTTAATAAGCGTTCATAAATAGCTACTTTAGGGGAAGTTAAATCATTGTGCTCAACAACCGGTTCTTTTAATAACTTCATGGCAAGCCAAGGAGTTACAAAGAATGCCACAATGGTTGAGACCATCACGCTTACAGGCACATTAAATGCCATTGGTGCCATATATGGGCCCATCATGCCAGTGATATAAGCCAAAGGAATAAAAGCCACCATGATGGTCAGTGTCGACATTAATAATGCACCACGTATTTCGCTCATTGCAGCGACAATCTGTTGTTTTTTATTGCCTTTGTTTTGTAAAAAACGGCTAATATTATCAATGCCCGTTATCGGATCATCCACCAGCAAGCCCAGTGATAATATCAATGCAAATAACGTTACTCGGTTGATGGTGTAACCAAACGCAAAATCGAGGCTTAAGGTTATGCCATAACAAATTGGCACAGCTAAACCAACAACGATAGCGGGTCGCCAGCCTAAGAACACGCCAACAAAAATCACTACGGTAAATACCGCAAACACTAAGCTTGAGGTTAAATTATTCACTTTTTCGTTAGCGGTTTGCCCGTAATCTCTAAGTATTGTGTAATCTATTTGCGAAGGTAAAAAATTAGTTTTTAAATCAGCCATCATTGCGTGTACATCATTTGCGACCGCGACTGCATTTGTGCCCGCTTTTTTAGCAACACTTAAGGTAACTAAAGGATGCTCTTGTGTGGTATCAGATTGCGCTAGCCACTGATAATTTTCAGGCTCACTTGGTCCATCGAGTACTTTTGCAATATCTTTTAAATAAACACTTTTGCCGTTAATAACATTTACAACAAGCTGCTCAATCGCGGCTTTTGTTCGTAACACATCACCAGCTTGTAGCATGATTTGTTGCTCTGCATTAACAACACTGCCAACCTGAGATAATTGATTAGATACACTCAGTGCATAATAAACATCGCTGAGCGTAGTTTGATGAGCTGCTAGGGCCGTCGCATCTAAATTGACCGTTAAAGTGCGTTTGCGCCCAGCAATCACTTTAACTTCACTGGTGTTTTCTATGCGCTGTAAACTATTCGCAATTTCGTTAGCAAAACGGGTTAACTCATAGTCGTTATATAATTTAGGATCTTTACTAAATAAGCCTAGCATCACAATCGGCACGTCATTTACTTCGACCGGGCGCACCTGCCATGAGCTAATAACTGACGCCATGGTATGTTGATAACTATATAGTTTGGCGTAAGTATCGAGGATTGCTTGTTCACGATCATGACCCACAGTAAAGCGCAATGTCACCACAGTGCCATTACTTTGTGTGGTTGAATAAATATGCTCAACACCGCGTAATTGCGCCAATAACTTTTCGAGTGGTTGCGTGACCAGCCTTGCCACTTCGGGAGCTTCAATGTTAGGAGCTGAGACATAAATATCCAGCATCGGCACCACTATTTGCGGTTCTTCTTCACGGGGAGTTTGCTGTAAAGCCATAATGCCAAGCAACACAGCCATTACAAAAATAATGATAGGAATACGCCCGTTAAGACTATTTTTTACTGCACTGTCGAGCTTATCCATTTGGTTATTCCTTACAAAATAAACCATAGAGCGTGGCTAACATAGCCTGTGCGTTGTCGTTAATCACCCGATAATAGATGGTCTGGCTTTCGCGACGAGTACTAACAATATTTGCTTTTCGTAGTGCAGCCAAATGCTGCGATAAAGCAGACTGTGCCAATGGTACAGCCGCATTTAATTCAGAAACACTCATTTCACGCCCCTGCAAAGAGCACAAAATCATTAAACGGTTTTTATTTGCTAAAATTTTTAATAGCTGCTCAGCATGCTCTACGTTATTAGCCATAGCTGCAAAGTCGATAGTCATAGTTCCACTCTTATATTCAAAGTACAGCAGATTATAGTTAGCTATATTAGAAAAGTCTAATATTATAATTTACTAATGTAGCTTTATCTAATATATTAAATAGTAACAGTCACTATTACTAAGGTTAACCGTGAAACTAAACGATGCTCTTCGCTTGATAGCAGGTGTAATGATTTGCATATCATTGTTACTACAGCAATTTCATGATCCATTGTGGATTTGGTTTACAGTGTTTATTGCTCTAAACTTAATTCAATCAGCATTTAGTAAATGGTGCCCGATGATCACTCTTTTAAAAAAACTAGGTTTCGAGGAATAACATGCTTACTTCAATCCCAGATCTAATGAAAATAATTACGCCAAATCAACGCCGAATTGAGGCTACACAGGCCAAGCAAGAAATTGCTGACAACAAAGGGCTATTAATTGACGTACGTGAACCCGCCGAACATGCGGCAAAAGCAGCTATCGGCGCAATTAATATTCCCCGAGGTTTACTAGAAATGAAGTTAATGGAAATCGAAAAAGACCCAGCTCGGCCAATTTACTTACACTGCGCCAGTGGCGCACGCGCAACATTAAGCGCTGAAGCACTTACCCGCGTTGGTTATGAAAACGTCACCGTTATTACCTGTAATGCAGAACAGGTTTGCCAAGTATTTTAATGCAATTGGCATAACAGCTTCACATAAAAGTCATACTGGTCGGATAAGCTCTTACTTTTAAATTTAGCGGTACAGAGCAATGACGTTTACACGAAGAAATTTTTTAAAAGCCTCGGCGGCAGGATTTGGTGTCGCCGTTTTGTCATTAGGATTAACAGCTTGTCGGTTTGATGATGAAGATGACGACATTCTTGACGTAAGCTTTGCTCATGGTGTTGCCAGTGGTGATCCATTAGCTGACAGCCTAATTCTGTGGACTCGTTTAACCCCTCTAGATCCAACAACCACCAGCATTAAAGTACAATGGCAAGCAGCAACCGACCCTAACTTTGCTAATATCAGCCACAATGGTGAAACACATATAAGTGCAGCTACAGACTTCACCTTAAAAGTCGACTTACAAGGCTTAAACGCCAACACCACTTACTATTATCGCTTTAAATCGAATGGCAAAACCTCACCTATTGGTGCAGGTAAAACACTACCAACAGGCAGTATTGATAAAGTGAAATTTGCTGTTATATCGTGTGCCAACTACCCCGCAGGCTTTTTCCATGTGTATGGTGAAATAGCCAAGCAAACAGACATAGACGCTGTATTGCATTTAGGTGATTACATCTATGAATACGGCAATGATGGCTACGCTACTGAAGATGCTGGTATTTTAGGCCGTTTACTGCCAGAAGATAACAGTGACGAAATAATTAGCTTAGCTGATTACCGTAACCGCTATGCCCACTATCGTACTGATTCAAACTTACAAGCTGCGCATAGTAACTGTGCATTTATTACTGTGTGGGATGACCACGAAATTACCAATGACACATGGCGAAATGGCGCAGAAAACCATAATAAAGGCGAAGGTGAATTTAGCGAACGTAAGCTACATGCCCTACAGGCCTATTTTGAATGGATGCCAATTCGTAATGTAGCTGATAAAGAACGAATTTACCGTCGCTTTGAGTTTGGTAATTTAGTCTCTTTATACATGCTAGACACGCGTGTACTCGCCCGTGATGAACAGCTAAACTATGCTGATTTTGACCTAACCAGTGCACAAGGACAAAGTGATTTTGCAAACGCACTAAGCTCACCATCGCGCGCATTACTTGGCAATGAGCAGCTAACATGGCTCACTGATGGCATGACAACATCAAACTCAAAATGGCAGGTACTTGGCCAACAAGTACTGATGACCAAAATGCATTTGCCGTTTGAAGTACTGCAACTACTAGTGAGCTTACAAATAAGTCAAGCAAATGGCGGCGACACAAATGCATTATTAGCACAAGCATCGGCATTATTTGCTGAACTTGCACAAATCAAAGGCCGCGTGCTTGCAGGCGATCCAAGTGTTACTGATGCGGAACGCGCTCGAGTTGATACTACTGCACCATACAATTTAGATGCATGGGATGGTTACGCCTACGAACGTGAAGTGCTGCTTGGTACTGCCATTGCCGCACAAAAGAACTTAGTGGTTTTAGCGGGTGATACTCATAACGGTTGGGCTGGGCAATTAGTTACTGATGCTGCAAACCCAATTGCAGCGTCACAAAATGCCGGTGTAGAATTTGCTACCTCTTCGGTGTCTTCGCCTGGTCTTGAAGAATACCTAGCGCTGAATACACAAGGACCTGAAGTTACGGCACAAATGGAGCAAGTTATTGCACTATTAGTCAATGATCTTATCTATAACAACTTAGTCGATAGAGGTTACTTAACCGTGACCTTTACCCCTGAGCAAGCCACCGCTAAGTGGAATTACGTGAGCAGCATTAAAACCGCTTCATACGAAATGCAAACCGAGCGCAGTAAAGAACTACGTATGCTAGCAGGTCAGCCAGTAATACAAGGGTAAAGATTCTAGGTGCTAGGAAAAATGTTTAGATGAAAGATTAAAACAGCCCGGCGATCACTCGATCGCCGGAATTTTTGCGTTACGACTTTAATCATTGGTAATTCCTTTCATATTCTTAGTGTCGCTATTCCTCTCAAAGTGCATGAATAAAACATGAGCGATACTTGATAGCACGATCAATACAATGCCTGTGATACCCAATAAAGTTTGAGTTTGTTGAAGAAAAATGTAGCCCAAAATACTAGAAAATAGAATTTGCGCATATTCAAGCGGCATTAGCTTAGATAAGTCACTTTTATTAAAAGCGAAAAAACGTGCTGCAAGTTTAGTAATAAGGAGCCCACCATATAGCATAATTAGTAGAGCACTATTTGTATCTAAAGGTTTCCACACAAAAATAGCGACGGGTAATAAGATAATCGCCGAATAGAGGGGAGCAAAAACCATTTGAGGCACAACTTTCTCTGCATTGCCTATTTTCTTTAAATTAATATTATAAATGACTAAAATAGCTACCGCTGACAGTGCAAAGATCAATCCTAGATAGAGGTTTTGCTGCGTTACTTGGCTCGCCATTAGTTTTGGAGAAAGCAGCATCATCACTCCAGCTAAATTCAAAATAATAGCGATATAGACATAGGCTTTTGGTTTTTCTCTAAAGATAAACACCGACAAAATGGACGTTATAAGTGGCACAAAAAAGTTAATCGCGGTTACTTCCGCTAAACTTAAATATTGCAGAGCATAAAACAAACATATTGTTGAACTAACACCAAGCAGTCCTCTGAAAATATGTAGCTTCATTTTTTGGGGTTTGATATTTTCCCATTTGCCTTTCGAGAATAATATAATGGCCGCAAAAGCTGCAATTACATTAACCAAAAAGACAACTTGGAATGGGCTGATAGCTTTACCTAAAAAACCACCGATTAGTAACATCACACTTAAGATAAATGAATCTGACAACATCCAAATCACTGCGGTTGACTCTTTACTAGCCATTTAACTTCTCTCCATGTGTTTGTGTAGCACAAATATATGCTACAAAATTAGAGCCCTATTAGAAATCAACTACTTTGAACCCTAATAAAACTGCATCCTTTTCAGATAAAATCGCTTTAAATTACACCCATAAAAGGTACAAAACAAGGGGTTTAGAGATAATTTGAGCTAATAGCATAAGACACTTTGGGAGGGTTAAAACAACTGGAACCAATGATAGTTAATGTAATAGTCTTGGGTTATCGAATGTAAACTTAAGCTCCCTGTTTAGTGAATACATTGGCATAGCACTGTATTAATTTCGCGGATACTCGCACATTGCCATATACCAATTGCCAGTTACATGTTCGTGCTTACCATAATCTTTAGCGCCGTAACCGAGCACACATAAACCTATTTTCTCAGGGTTACCAAAAACAAAATAACCTTCTTGTTGCCTATCCTGGTATGAAAAGGTAAATGCTTTTCTAATCAACCAAACACCCTGAAAAGATTGAATCCAAAGAACATCTATATTTTTATTCAGTAAAAACTCAGTGAGCTCATCCAAACTTGGATCGGTCACCTTCACGAATTCTTTACTGCCTTTTTTCTTATTAACTTATGCGCGAAACGCTCACCACTTTTATCATCAACCCATTGTACAGCCTAAAGATCCCTTTGCTCTGCAAGTAAAATGGCGTGCTCCAAATCATTCTCGTGTTTTTTGAGAAAGTTTTTAGCTTTTGATTCAGGGCTATTAACCGTAAAAAATAAAAAGCTTGCTAGAAAAATAACTACAAGCACCGAGAATAAAACAATGAATCTTGGTATCAGAGTCTTCCTACGAAACAGCTTAATATAAGGTGTATTTTCCATATTTTCCTTAAAGCAAAATAGGATTACTCATATCTAACTATTTCCGCTCATCCAATAACGTCACTAACATTTGTTCAATATTTTTCACACTGTAAGTAAGTGCGCGTATTAGCTCAACTTGGCTTTGTGGCTCATCACTGTTCGCTTTTGTTGGTTGCTGTGCGGTTAGATTATCTTTTTGAGTTAAGATTGCCTCGCGAAACTCACTGGCATCAACTACCCCAAGTAACGATACTAATGCGCCATGACCAGACTGACCTGCGGTTTCAAAGCTTAGTCGATATAAACCAAATAAACGCATCAACGGGCCTTGGCTTAACCCGACGTCAGTTATTTTTTCAAGTGGGATGGACTTTTCTTCTTTGAAAAATACACCGCGCTTTACTACCAGTTTACGCTCAAGTAATTGAGCCGACATAGCGGCTAATATACTGCCACTTACAATCCAAACAATCAGTACTATTACCGGGATAAGCGGAATAGTCACAACTCCTAAGGTGCTTGCACATACTGCAAAAATTAACCAATAAGGCTTTATTTTAGGATCAAACGTAGCACTTTTTAACATAGCTTCTGACATCGTAGTTACCCATAATCGTATTATGATTATAAATTACGCTAACTTTGCCTAGGCTGCAATTTGATCATAAAAAAACCGAGCATCTAGGATACTCGGTTCTGATTGTTTATAAAGTGTATTAATGCTTAGTTCTTATTGATCAGTACCTGCACATTATTACGATTAGGGCCAATAACCGTAAAGGTATAGTTGCCTGCGTCAGCAATGGCTACATTAATATTTGCCCCTACAGCTTCAAGCAAACTTTGCTCGCCAACTATAACCTGTGGAGATTCACCTTTGCCGCCGTAGTCCACAGTGTTCCAATCTTCAGAGGCTATTTTGAACTCATAATCACCGGCATCTAAATCAAGTGATGTACTATAAATAGCATTCCCTTGATAGATTAGGGGGTTGTCGGTACCCCAGCCATTTAAGCTGCCACGTAAGTAAACTTGAGTGTCTGCAAACATTTGCGCATTAAATACACTCAGCGTGGGTGCATTCAAATCACTGGCATCAAAAATGAACTGATATTCGCCCTCGGTTGCAACATCCATCGTCATATTAGCGCCTTTAACAGCTAATAACTTATCTTCGGCAACGGTTACGATTGCATCCGCTTCACCGGAACCATAATCAACGGTATCCCAATCTTCAGAAGCAATTTTAAATTCATAACTACCTACACTGAGAATTTTAGTAAAGGTATAAACGCCTTTACCTTGATAGATTAACTCATCACTGGTGCCCCATTCATTTAAGCTGCCACGAACAAATACAGGCGTGCCAACGAATCGTTCTTCGTTATAAATTCTCAGCGTTGGATTGTCTTTATCGCTGGCATCAAACGAGAATACATAAGTTGCATCAATTGCGGCATTAAAGGTCATATTCGCGCCACTGCGCATTAAAGGCTCGGTTTGATTTTCCAACACTGCTTTATCAGCATCAGACAGCGCGCCAAAATCCACACTCGACCAATCTTCAGAGGCAATTTTAAATTCATAATCTCCCGCAGTTAAAGTAATAGCGATACGGTATTCACCATTGCCCATATACTCAAAGCTGTCAGCTGTGCCCCAATCATTTAAACTACCTCGCACATATACTGTGGTGCTGCCAAAAGGCACTACGTCTGGCGCGCCCACTGTTGCATTCGCACTTAAGCCTACACCTTGGTTCTCGCCTTGTGGTTTTACAAATACCGCGATTGTATAAGCTGGGACTGTAAATGTACCGTCGGTTTCACTGGCAGTAAAACTCACTCCAGACATACTGCTATCGGTGCTGTTTTTAAGTATTGGATGTAATTCAAACCCAGCAGCGGTTGGTACTGTATGTGAAAGCGCTTGCTCAGTTGCATTAATTACTACTACGAGCGCGTCAACTTGGTTATCTAAATCTGCAAAACCTTGACCGTCATCAATGCTCATTACAATCAAACCATGTTGCTGGTTTTTACCAACATTGTGAAAACCTACACGGTCAATAACATCTTGCTCTGTGGTTAATCTAAATAATGGGCTGCTACTACGAATAGCTAAAAACTCTTGGAACACATCCCCTGCGTAAGCTATATCTTGCGGCTGTGCAGCAGCTTGTGGATTACCTGAGACCTTAATGATTTCAGGCCATTTCTGTTGGTTTTTCTCAGCATTAGGTAAACCAATATTCCAATTATTATTTTCTTTCGTTAAATCTACCGCATTAAACCAATCCCCTGCATTGTAGCTGTCACGATCCATTGATTTTGAGCGTAGTAAATCAGCCCCAAGTTGCATAAACGGGATACCTTGGCTTACTAATGGTATTGCTAATGCCATATTATGCGCACGCACTCGTTGCTCAATACTCATACTTGTTGCATGTTTATATTGCAGTTGATCCCATAAGGTTTCGTTATCGTGCTTTGATACGTAGTTAATGCTGTCAGCAGGGTCTAAAGCATAAGCCGTCGGCTGAGTATTCCAGCTAAAGCTATTACCTTTTGCCGAATTACCTTTAAAGTCTTTCAGGATATAGTTTTGTAAATTACCCGCCAGTGATAAACGCAGAGTATCTTGGTCTGCTAAATTACCATCGGTCGGGTTATTGCTAAACATAGCCCCACCGCGCACAGCCTCACGGATGCGGTCATTGAATGTGCCAACTTCAGAGCCTGCCATATCAGCTTGCTTAGCTTGAGTGAACAATCGGTTATTAGCGACTTCACCAAAATCCCAGCCTTCGCCATAAAAGTAGTTGTCAGGGTCAACAGCTTGCACCGCTTCACGCGCTGCTAAAATTGATGATTTAGGCATGTGCCCCATAACATCAAAGCGAAAGCTGTCGTAACCAAAATCACGGGCAAGAATGACCAGTGAATCGCTAACAAACTTGTCCATCATCACATGTTCAGTCGCGGTGTTTTCACAACAGGTTGAACGCTCGATATCCCCCGTTATTTCACTGTATCTGTGGTAATAACCCGGCACGAGTTTATCAAACACTGATTTTTCCCAAATGCCTGATGACGTTGTATGGTTGTATACCACATCAAGAACCACGCGAAGGCCGATCTCTTGAAGTGACTGTACCATGGCGCGTGTCTCTTTAACCCGG
The DNA here is from genome assembly GCF_014163915.1 of Pseudoalteromonas sp. SR41-8. NCBI lineage: Bacteria > Pseudomonadati > Pseudomonadota > Gammaproteobacteria > Alteromonadales > Pseudoalteromonadaceae > Pseudoalteromonas > Pseudoalteromonas sp. SR41-8. The sequence continues at coordinate 8,186 of NZ_JACJEE010000039.1, read as the reverse complement.
GCAATCCCTTCACTGCTTGATGCATACGAACCTTCTGGGGCAATAAAGTGATGCGGGTCGTAACCCCAGTTAAAACCGTCTAAATCACGCATCGCGCTGGCAAGTGCTTGAGCATCATCAGAACCCGGAAAGTAGCTTTGCATTAAATCAGCAATGATGCTGTTTTTATTTTCGATTTTACAAGCATCGGCGGCATCGTCTATTCGCTCACATAACTTACCTAGGGTGTCAGTGATTTCAACGCGCTTATCCGCATCTTCTTCAATGGTGCCAATGTCTGTTACAGGGAGTAAGTGAAAATGCGTTAAACCTTTGTCAGCTAGTTGCTTAAGGTGCTGCATAGGGATGCTTTCAAGCTCAGTAAATGCTAAATATTTACCTTGGTTTGCTGCGCTTACTGACGTATCGCGAATACTAAAATCACGTACATGACCTTCATAGATAATGGCATCTTCCGGGTTGGTAATTGTTGGTACACTGCGCTCATCCCAGCCTTGTGGTTTGGTATCGTCATCATTTAAGTTGATCAACTGCGAATACAGGCCATTGCTTGATACATTCAGTGAGTAAGGATCGGTACTCCATAAACTTTCAATCGCTTGAGTAGTAGGGTGGTAAACATCAAACGCATAGCGGTAATAATGACGGTCGTATTTGCTGTCTAAACTCACTGACCAAATACCTGTATTGCTGTCTAACGTCATGGCAGTGCTATGTACTTGTGCTTTATCGGCGTCAAATACATTAAGCATCATATTGCTAGCGGTTGGTGCCCATACTGAAACATCAATTGCATTGTTATTATAATGCACGCCTAGCATGGCTTCATTTGCGTCGTTTTCACCTTGGGTGTAAAGTGCATCAAGGGCTTTGGCGGTTTGCACAAAACTTGCTTCAAGTAGCTTGCCTTCTGCATCGTAGCCCGCTACAACGAGCTGTTGTTTTATAAGTTGTTTTGCAGTAGCGGCATCCCAATTACCTTGATAGGCAGTCCAATCTGTTAAGTGCGGTACTTTCGCTGCTTGTGCATCGGTTAAACTCGTTGCCATTAATTCAACTGTTTCACCATTTAAGCCAGTATCAACATCAACAACCAAATCGGCAGCAGCTGATGAATGCAGCTTAATAATCTGCGTAAGCTCATTACTTGGCTTATACAGCACAGTATTTAAATCAATCCAGTGTGCTGATGCACCGTCAATTGCAACGGGGCGTTCGCCAAGCGCTTCTACTGGGTATTCAAATACTGTTGGCTCACCGTCAAAGGTAAAGTTCATACGTACAAAACGCTCGTCGTCCTGCATCAGTGGCATGGTTAAATCCACATCACCATGGGCTTTACCTGAACCTTCTGTGCCAATATGAATAATAAAATTAGCGCACTCGGTATAACCGTCTTTTAGCGCGACAATCCAATAAGCTCCATAGTTTGGATCGACACCATTATATTCATGGCCATTAGCCCAATCGGTGGCATCAAACGGCGGCGCGTAAGCATCACAGCCGTCGGTATTCCAAGAGTGTAAACGATAGCCTTCGTACCCTTCATTCTTATCACGTTTATAAAATAAAATAGCCTCACCTTCGCCTGCAAATACCACAGGGTCTGGTAAGTCGGGGTTATAGCCACTGGTACAGCTTTCATTATTTGCATCTGGAAACAGCGGTGCGTCACAAGAGATAGGCTCAGGATCAACACACTTAGTGCCTGCTGCATTAGGGACTTGCGGTACATCACAAGTCAATAAGGCTTGGCCTGCTTTTACATCGCTACTGCCTGAGCCTCCACAGCCAAACAGTAGTGTTAAGCTCACTGCTAATAGCAAATGAGTCAATTTAGTTATTTTATTCATTATTTATGCTCCAATTTGCTATTAGTGGCTATAGGTAAAACCTAAATAAACCTGACGACCAAAGTACTGGGTAGTACCGGTGATGTTTTCATTGCCAAAGTAACTTTGGGTTGGTTCATCAGTAAGATTATTAACCTGTAGCAACATGCCAAATGAGTCTGTAAATTGATAAGAGGTTTGAAAATCGACCACGGTCTCGGCATCAAAATTAACCACTTGCTCATTGATCGCCACTTGCTCTGAAACAAAGTCTGAGCGGTAACGCACATTAAGGCGGGTTTCAAAATTATCTAAGCTGTAAAATAAAGTGCCGTTTAACACGTTTTTAGACAAACCAGGTAAACCTTGTGTAACCGTTTCACCACCTAAGCTGGTGATAGATTCAACTTCGCTCTCGGTGTATGAATAGCTACCGTTAAACCCAAGGCCATCAAACGGCGCGGGTAAAAACGAAAATACTTGCGTGTAGGCAAGTTCAATACCGCGAATATAACCGCCATTGGCGTTATTTACCGCCGTTGTGTAAGTGCCGTTAGTTGTGGCAACTTGCTCACCACTGACTGGATTTTCTATATAGTCAGGGACGTTAAAGCCATTACCTTTAAAGTCAAACCCTTCAATGGCGATGGTATCGATAAACGAATCGATGTTTTTATAGAAACCTGCGATCACTAGCGCACCATCTGACTCATCAAAATAATGCTCGTAAGAGATATCGTATTGGTCGGCATAAAATGGTTTTAAGAATGGATTATTGGTACTTGAGCCGTTAATTTTGCCACTGGTTTTATCAGCTTGCGCACTGGCGTCCCCCGCTAGGCGATTAATCGGTGGGCGCGACATTACTTTAGCCGCCGCAAAGCGTAATTGCGTGTTATCCGTTAGCTGAAAGTTTAAATTAAGGGATGGCAGATAATCGGTATAAGTTGTGCCAAGTACATTAGGTAAATAATTTTTATTTATGATGCCGATACTGTCGGTAATGTTTTGTGCACCGAGTGATAAATCACCATTAACATTTTCTAAAATAGTGGCCGATTGGTCGGTATCAACACGGCGAATACCAATATTACCCAGTACCGGCATAGTACCAATTTCAGTATTAAGATTAAGCATGGCGTAGGCTGAAAGCACTTCTTCATACACTGAGCCACTTTGTAGCATGGTCCACGAATAGTTAGTGGTGTAACCTTGCGAGTCAACTACCCCATCTGCATTACCCCAAGTTTTAACTGGCTCTGGTGCGCCTTCAGGAAACCAAGCATTAAGCGCTTTGTCTAAATCAATCGCCAAATATGATGGGAAATAACTAAAGTCACCTTCCCAGTCAACAACATTTACCATGTCATTGGTTAAACGCAGTGGCGGCTCACTCACTGAAAAATCACCATCATTACCGTATTCAAACACTGAGCGGTTATTGCTGTATTCGCGATCTGAATAACGCGCGCCAAATTCAACAGAGCTAAACCAGCTGTTATTCAGCTCGTATTTAAAATCAAGGCGATAAGCGCTTACTTCATCTTCATTTTGATAAGGGTAAATACCGTATTTACTAACCATTACTCGGTCGATATCGCTAAATGCAGCCGCTTGATTAAAGCCTACATCAGGTAAATTTAAACCATTAAGTTGGTAGTTTATTGATACGTTTTTATCTAACACAGGTTCTTCGGCTGAGGCGTCTTCGGCAACCAACGCCCACAATAAGCCATTGCGAAAGTTACTTTTAGCCCGTGACAGCGACACATCAACATTAACGTTTAAACGTTCTGTCACTTGCCAATCGGCGTTAACACCGTAGCTATCTACTTCATCAAAGTCTTGATTATCATCATTCACAATTTCAACGCGAGTGTAGCCTTTTGAAGTACGATTAACAGAGGCACCAACTACTGAATTTCCCTCTAGCTGAGCGTTTGTATAAGTGGCCGTTGGGCCACCTAATTTCACTCGTAACCCACGGGCAAATGACTCAGTATCAAAGCGTGATAAAAACACGTCCCCTTTTAATTTAAAATTATCCACCGGTGCCCATTCAATCGCCGCCATATAACCGTTACGGGTTTCTTCTCCACCTAAATGCTGAAGCTCAAAACCTTCGCTGATATACTCATTTTCAGGTTTAAGTTCGGGGCCATTAGTATCATTTGCAACACCATCAACGTCTTTATTATCGTTATAGGCAAGGCCAATAAACTGTGTTGCTACGCTGGGTTGAAATAACCGTGCATAACCAAGTGCGACACCTAAAGTATCGTCAAGATATTTACCTTGATAGGAAAAACTAATGCGGTCGCCAAACTCAGTGGCATCGTTCACCTCTGACGCTCGGTCGTTGTACATACCTCTGGCGTTAACCACAAACTTATGTTGCTGATCATTATCAAGCGGGCTAGCTGTTTGCAGTTCTACCGTACCTGCAACACCACCTTCGATAAGCGATGCTTTTGGTGATTTATACACGGCTGCTGAGCTGATCAATTCAGACGGATATTGGTCAAACTCAATACTACGGCTGCCACTAGTTGATACCTGTTCACGGCCATTTAAAGTTGAAAATACAAATCCACCGGACATACCGCGAATGTTGATTTCTGCCGCCTGCCCGCCGGTTCGTACCGCTGAGATCCCCGGTAACCGAGTGAGCGCATCAGCCATAGATACATCAGGCAAAGCACCTAAGTCATCCGCCGATAACTGCTCAGATACCGTATCAGTAAAGCGTTTTTGATTAAGTGATTGGATTAAACTACGACTAAAGCCACGCACTTCAATGACTTCAAGATCTTCTTCTAGTTGTGGTTTTTTTACGGTACTTTGCGCGTCACTTTCAACCGCAGCTAATACACTGCTGGCTGCAAACATTGCGAGCATTAACGCACTTAGTTTGAATTTCCCCATGAGCTTTCTACCCTATTGATTTTATAATTGTGTGCTGTTTGTTTTGAAATTATGGATAAAATAAAACCAATAAAGTGTAACTAAAAAGTAAAATAAGTGTGATGAATACGTATGCAGCAGTAAGGGCAATAGCTAGCAAGGTGAGGAACTTAGTTTAGAAGTGCTGCGATCATGTAGATAACGTAAAATAAATCGACTGACTAACGGAATAAATCAGTCATAAGCCACTATTACACAGGTGAATTAGAAATTGCTAAAAACAGCTTTAAAGGGAAGTAGTAAGGATTAGTTAAGTTTAATAAACTACACCATTAGCACCACCCTTATTGCTAGACCAATAAAAATCACCGCTAATATTTTATCAAACCATGGGGATGATTTAGTAAAAGCAAAGCGCTTCTTTGAAAGCTCTGTCAATGCTGCAACAATCAGATACCAGCCAGTATCAATAGTAAAAACCGTTAAGCACATAATCAAACCGACCTTAAAACTGAGATTGGCAGGATCTATAAACTGTGAAAACAGGGCTAAAAAGAATACCGCTAATTTAGGATTTAGAAACGCAATAGCAAAGCCGTCTTGCAAGGCTTGTTTTGCACTGCCACTTTGCTGAGCCACTTTTAACTCACTATTACTTGGTTTGGCTAATAAGATTTTAACCCCTAAATATGCCAAGTACGCTGCACCTAAGTAAACTAACACTTGATACACAGTAGGAAATTGCAACATTAGTGCACCGAGGCCAAGTAACGATGCTGCAGCATAAAAACCGACGCCAACACCATGACTCAGCGCTGCCAACATGCCGTTCTTCATACTGCCATGAATGCTGTGTTTTAACACCACAGCCAAACTTGGCCCAGGAGACATTGCACCCATCATACAAATGGCGACTAAGCTTAACCACAGTGATAACGTCATTTATATTCCTTATAGTTCTTCATTTTCAATAAGTAAGATGTATGCATAAACTTGGCCGTATAATCCTGTAGAGGCGCTAACATTTATTACTTTCCAGCCATCTTGGTTTAATTGATAAATTCGCTCATTAAGTGCGTCAATATCAATACCGCCTCTAAAAAAGCCACGCTGCTTTTTAAACTCAATTATTTTCTGCATGGCTGTATCGCTTATAATTGATACTCAAAATCATAAATGTGTATACCTGCTTCGATGCGAATTGCCATTTTTCCGCTAAGGCCTGCAAGTTCATTACTGCCAGAATCTGGCACCACGTTTAAAATTAATGAATCTTGGCCTTTATCCATAGTGCCAAAATGTTGCAGCACAAAGCTGCCTTGAAGACCTGCAAGTGTGCCAACTACTTGTTCAATTGCCACATAACCGGCACTGCCTTGAGTTGCGGTCATGGCACTGAGCATTTCGCCAGTGCTGGTTGCATCAAGCTCACCTGTAAACGTTTTATCAATCGACATACGACCCAGGTTTACGCCATCAATGCCCTTTGCATAACCTTCAATAGGATTGAGTTTAACGTTAAATTCGCCCGTTACTTTTTCAGTTGTCATGGTTAGTCCCTTAGTTAGTTATTGAAATTATGATTTAAGTAACCATATCTATACCCTATTCATCTAAAAGAATCCACTATGAGCAATAGTAAAACCGAGCAAAAAGACAAAGCTGCTTTTAGTAGTTTAATTCCTATTTTTCAGTTTATTAAGCCGTATAAATGGGTGGTTTTTGCAGCTCTTGCAGCATTACTTGTTACTGCCGGGGTTAATTTATCATTGGGCCAAGGAGTTAAATTTGTTATTGATCACGGCTTTATTGCGGGCTCTCAAGAACAATTAAAACAAGCCATAATCGTGCTAATTGGCTTGATCAGCTTATTAGCCATAGGAACATTCAGCCGTTTTTATTTAATGTCATGGATTGGTGAGCGCGTCAGTAATGATATTCGTAAAGCGGTATTTGATCGCATAGTCACCCTGCACCCGAGTTACTTTGAAGAAAACCGCAGTGGCGAATTAATGTCGCGCTTAACAACCGACACCACTTTGTTGCAATCAATCATTGGCTCGTCATTTTCAATGGCACTGCGCAGCGCTCTGATGCTAGTCGGTGGTTTAGCCATGTTGTTATTTACTAACTTAAAACTCACTTTAGTTGTAGTTGCCTGTGTGCCGCTGGTGTTAGTACCCATGATGATTTTTGGTAAAAAAGTACGCAAACTTGCCAGCTCCAGCCAAGATGCGATTGCCGATATCAGCACTTATGCGGGAGAAATAATTCAAAATATTAAAGTAGTGCAAAGCTATAGCCACGAACAACGCGAACAACACGCTTTTGCACTAGAGACCGAAAAAGCCTTTAACGTTGCGAAAAGCCGCATTAAACAGCGCTCATTTTTAATTGCTGCAGTAATATTTTTGACCTTTAGCGCAATTAGCGTGATGCTGTGGATAGGTGGTAGTGATGTACTGGCAGGCACAATGACTGGCGGTGACTTAGGTGCATTTGTGTTTTACGCCATTATGGTAGCGATGTCGGTAGCAACCGTTGCTGAGGTATATGGCGAGCTACAACGTGCAGCGGGCGCTGCGGCGCGGTTACTTGAACTGCTCGCGGTTAAAAGTGAGATCACAAACCCTGCAGCACCACAAGATCAGTTATTACATAACAACTCTAACGCTCCAGCCATTAGTCTTGATAAAGTAACTTTTAATTATCCATCGCGTCCTGATGTGAGCGCCTTAAAAACTATTTCATTAACGATTGAACAAGGCCAAACAGTAGCAATCGTTGGTCCGTCAGGTGCTGGTAAAACCACGTTATTTGAATTACTACAACGCTTTTATGACCCTGCCGGTGGCGACATTAAGTTTCATGATATTAATATCAAAGATCTATCCCTTAATACACTCAGAAACAGCATGGGCATGGTGGCACAAAACCCGATTTTATTTAGCTCTGATGTGATGCATAACATTCGTTATGGCAACCCAGATGCAAGCGACGAACAAGTATATGCTGCCGCTAAGCATGCTCACGCGGATGAATTTATTGCACAATTACCTAACGGCTACGAGAGCTTTTTAGGCGAGCAAGGGGTGCGCTTATCAGGCGGCCAAAAACAACGAATTGTATTAGCAAGAGCAATATTAAAAGACCCAGAAATACTGTTACTCGATGAAGCAACCAGCGCTTTAGATGCGCAAAGTGAGCATCATGTACAAGCTGCGCTTGAACATTTAATGCAAAACCGTACTACGCTTATCATTGCCCACCGCCTCGCCACAGTAAAACATGCTGATATGATAGTGGTAATGGAGCACGGAGAGATAATCGCAACAGGTACTCATCAACAATTGCTAGCGAGTAATCCACTTTATCAAAAATTATATGAGCTTCAGTTTTATAGGGATTGACGCTGTAAGCGGTAAGCGGTAAGCGGTAAGCGGTAAGCGG